>DATBJR010000062.1:0-35724 GCA_036556325.1 Candidatus Limnocylindria bacterium
CGCTGGCGAGAGCACCAGGAGCAGTGGCGCCGTGAGCGCCTCGACCCCGCCCTGGAGCGCGCGCCGGAGCGGCGGCCGCGCTTCATCACCCAGTCGGGCGTCGAGATCGACCGCGTCTACACGCCCGACGACCTGTACGACCCGGCGAACCACCCGGACCGTGGCCGGCCACGCTATCGGCCAGCGAAGGAAGGCCCCGGTGAGAGCGAGACCTGGGACGAGATCGCCGACCTGGGACTGCCGGGCGAGCCGCCGTTCACGCGAGGCATCCACCCCACCGGCCATCGCGGCCGGCTGTGGACGATGCGCATGTTCGCCGGCTTCGGCACGGCCGAGGACACGAACGCCCGCTTCAAGAAGCTGATCGAGGCGGGCGGCACCGGCCTGTCGATCGCCTACGACATGCCGACCCTGTATGGCTACGACCACGACGAGCCGCAGGCCGAGGGCGAGTTCGGCACCTGCGGCGTCGCGGTCTCCAGCCTGGCCGACATGGAGATCCTGCTGGACGGCCTTCCTGTGGGCCAGATCAGCACCTCCATGACCATCAACTCCCCCGCGCCGATGATCTGGGCCATGTACATCACCGCCGCCGAGAAGATGGGCGTGCCGCGGGCGCAGCTGGCCGGCACGCTGCAGAACGACATCCTCAAGGAGTTCATCGCCCAGAAGGAGTACATCTTCCCGCCGGCGCCGTCGCTCAAGCTGGTGACCGATACCGTCGAGTGGGGCACCCGCGAGCTGCCGCGCTGGAACACGATCAGCATCTCGGGCTACCACATCCGCGAGGCCGGCTCGACTGCGGTGCAGGAGCTGGCATTCACCATCGCCGATGGCATCGCCTACGTCGAGGACGCGCTGGCCCGCGGCCTGCGCTTCGATGACTTCGCGCCGCGCCTCTCCTTCTTCTTCAACAGCCACAACGACTTCTTCGAGGAGATCGCCAAGTTCCGAGCCTCACGGCGCATCTGGTACAAGCTGGCGACCGAGCGCTTCGGGGCGGAGAACGAGCGCTCCACCTGGATGCGTTTCCACACCCAGACAGCCGGCGTGTCGCTCACCGCACAGCAGCCGCTCAACAACCTGACGCGCGTCGCCATCCAGGCGCTGGCCGGCGTGCTCGGAGGCACGCAGTCACTCCATACCGATGCGTACGACGAGGCGTGGGCGGTTCCCTCGGAAGAGGCCGCCCTGCTTGCCCTGCGGCAGCAGCAGATTTTGGCCGAGGAGTCGGGCGTGGCGCACAGTGTCGACCCGCTGGCGGGCTCGTACTTCGTCGAGACGCTGACCAACCAAACCGAGCAGGCGGCCTGGCGTTACATCGCGCAGATCGACGAGATGGGCGGCATGGTCAAGGCCATCGAGGCCGGCTTCCCGCAGGCCGAGATCGCCGATGCCGCCTATGAGCAGGCACGCGAGCTCGAGGCTCACGAGCGCGAGCTGGTGGGTGTCACCCGCTACGCCGATCCCGACGAGGAGCTGCGCATCCCGCTGCTCGAGATCAGCGACGAGCAGGAGCGGCGACACCTGGAACGCCTGGCGCGTGTGCGAGCCGAGCGCGACGCCGATGCGCACGCGCGCGCCATGACCCGACTGCGCGACGAGGCGTCACGCGGCGACACGAACCTGATGCCGGCGATCATGGCGGCCGTGGCCGCTTACGCCACCATCGGCGAGATGTGCAACACCCTGCGCGCCGTCTACGGCGAATACCGGGAGCCGCTGGCGGTCTAGTTCACGTCGGGGCGGTGAGCGGCGCGGCATCCGGTTGGCGGGCGCCGCGCCGGACTGTTCGCAGGGCACGCGCCCGCGCCGCTCACCTACCTGCAGCAGGCTCGCACACCACCGCTTACCAGCCGCTTATCAAGCGCTTACGTCCGGCCGCAGTTACGGTGCCAGTCGCGGCCGCTATCCTCGGACGCGATGAAAGTCCATCTGGTCGACGCCACCTTCGAGCTGTTCCGCGCCTTCTACTCGCCGGGGCGCTCGCTGGAACGAGGTCCTGATGGACGGCCGGTTAACGCGGTGCGCGGCCTGGTGGACAGCATGCTGTCCCTCCTGCGCGAGCCGGACGTGACCCACATCGCAGCCGCCACCGACTACGTCATCGAGAGCTGGCGCAACGACGTCTACCCCGGCTACAAGAGCAGCGCGGGCATGGACCCCGACCTCCGGGCGCAGTTCCGCGACGCCGAACGTGCCCTGCGCAGCCTGGGCATCACCACCTGGCCAATGGTCGAGGACGAAGCCGATGACGGCCTGGCCACCGCCACCGCCCGGTTCCTGCCGGACCCGCGCGTCGAGCAGATCGTGATCTGCAGCGTCGACAAGGACCTGGGCCAATGCGTCGCGGGGCAGCGGGTCGTGCTGCGCGATCGCATGCGGAGGGTCACCTACGACGAGGAGGGCATCCGCGCCAAGTTCGGTGTGGGGCCGGAGAGCATCCCCGACTACCTGGCGCTGGTGGGCGACTCATCGGACGGCTATCCCGGCCTGCCGGGTTGGGGCTCGAAGAGCGCCGCCGCCATCCTGCAGCGCTGGGTGCACATCGAGGACATTCCCGACTCGCCGCTTGACTGGGACATCGCGCTGCGCGGCGCGTCGTCGCTGGCCGCCACGCTGCGTGAGCATCGGACCGAGGCGGCGCTGTACAAGCGGCTGGCCACGCTGAACCGTGACGCGGCCATCGCCGAGAGCCTGGATGACATCGAGTGGCACGGCGTGCCACGCGCCGAGTTCGAGGCTCTCTGCGCGGAGCTTGGCTTCGCCACGGTCGGCAGCCGCGTGCATCGCTGGGCAGAGGCAACGGTCGCGAGCTGAGCGCCACACGGCCAACGGGCTGAGCGCCATCGGCTGACCATCGGGCCAGGACCTTTGATCGGTTCTGGTGCGGTGTGGTGGGGTGTACCGTCGCCGCCCGATGCCCCGCAGACACCGACTGATTGCGGCTGTCGCCGCGCTGCTGACGCTGGCACCCGCCCTCCCCGGCATGGCTCCGGGCGTGGCCGCCGCGTCGTGCTCGGGCTGGAGCTCGTCGACCACGCCGCCGCCCACCATTCGCGTCTTCCGCCACGCCAGCGGCAATGTCGAGACTGTGGACTTCCGAAACTACGCCAAGAACGTGCTGAGCCGCGAGTGGATCGCCTCCTGGACCACCGAGTCGCTGCGCTCCGGCGCGCTGGCGGTCAAGCACTACGCCTGGTACCAGGTGCTGCACTGGCGAGGAGGCACGAACGCATCGGGCGCCTGCTTCGACGTGCGGGACGACACCTGGGATCAGGTCTACGACCCGTCGCGGCCGACGTACACCACCGCCGCCGCCGCCGTCGACGCCACGTGGGGCACGCGCGTGCTGAAGAACGGCGCCATCTTCCCGACCTACTACAACGCGGGCGCGCCGGGCGAAGCCTGCGGGGCGAACGCCAATGGCTGGAAGCTGTACCAGTGGGGCACCCAGGCCTGCGGGCTGGGGGGCAAGACGGCGGCGCAGATCATCCGCGCCTACTACTTTCCCAACGTCAGCGTGACCGATGCACCGGCCGCATCACCCACGCCATCCCCGTCGCCGACCCCGGTTCCGACCCCGGCGCCGACGGCCAAACCCACTCCAACGGCCTCTTCCAGCGGCACGCCGGGCGCCACGGTTGCGCCGACGCGCACGCCGCGTCCCACCCCGACACCGCTGCCCACCCCCAGACCGACGCCGCGGGCCACGCCGACGCCGGCCCCGACCGGACCGCTGGCCACTCCCCCGCCGGATCAGGCCTTGCCGGGGGGCGGGCAGTCGGGGATCATCAACCAGGCCACGCCGCCGCCGCCCCCGCCCGACCACCCAAAGCCCAGGGTCGTCGAACGGCACGCTGCCCTCGCGCGGATCCAGGCGCTGGCCTCGCGCCCGCCCCTGGCCGTCGACCGCGACGCACCCCACTACGCCGCCTGGATGGCCGCCGATGGGCGGCTGGCGGGATGGGCCGCCTCCGGGCAGCGCCTGATCTCGATGTCCCCTGGCGGCCTGCTCCCCGACGCTGCGTTCGGCAGCCTGGTGCCGCTGTGGCAGGCAGCGCTGGACAACCTGGAGGCAGCGCTGCTCCGCCACCTGGCAGCCGCCCGGGTGATGGGCGCCACGCCGCTGGCTCGGTTGCCCTAACCCTCACCCCGTGGCTCGCCGCCTCGGCGCGGCCCACGTCGCAGCACCGGCCGCGCGATCCAGAGCCAGCCGCCGGCGGCGGTCGCGGCCAGGGCGACCATGGTCCATACCGTCGTCGCCGGCACGAGTCGCTCGGCAAGTGTGCCCGCCACGAGCGTGGAGCCGGCGATGGTCATGGTCACCAGGCCGTAGTCGAAGCTGAACACCCGCCCGCGGATGCTGTCGGGCGAGGCGCGCTGCAGCCCGTACGAGGAGAGGGTCCATTGCGCCCCGCCACCGAGGTGGGCGATGAACACGAACACCGCGGCCAGGGCGAGGAACGGCGCCAGCGGCAGCAATGAGTAGCCGACCGCGTAGGTGCCGAACGAAGCTGCAATCCCCAGCAGCAGGCCCCGGTCGGTCAGGCCGACGACCGAGCGCGCCAGGAACGGTCCGATCAGCGCCCCCAGGCCACGGGCCGCGAACAGCAGGCCGATGCCTGCGTCACCTGCGCCGAACACGTCGCGGCCGAAAACGGCCAGCATCACGATCACGCCGGTCCCCACCCCGAACGTCGTCTTGGACAGCAGCAGGGCAGCCAGCGTCCGGTTGCCGCGCGCGAAGCGCAGCACCACCCGGATCGAGTCGGCGACGCCGCGCAGCCCGCCGTGCGGCATCTCGTGCTCGGCCGTCGCCTGGCGGCGGAAGGGCCGCCGGATGCCCACGATGAGCAGCGCCGAGGCCCCGAACGACGCGGCGTTGAGCACGAAGGCCACCTCGCGGCCGAAGGTGGCGGCCACCAGCCCGCCGAGGGCGGCGCCCACCGCCAGCATCGTGCCCCAGGCCGAGCCGATGAGCACGTTCGCCTCGCCGAGCTCCTCGTCCTCCACCAGGTTGGGCAGCGAGGCCGAGCTGGTCGGTTCGAAGGCGGCGGCACCCAGCGACAGCAGTGCGGTGGCGGCGAACGCGATCCACAGGGTGCCGGCATCGCGCACCAGCAGGAAGCCGAGGGCCACCGGCACCCGCAGAAGGTCGGCGGTGACCATCAGCCGCCGGCGGTCGAGGCGATCGGCCAGGACGCCGGCGAGCGGCGAGGCGAGCGCAAATGCGCCGGTCTGCACGACCAGCAGGAGCGACGCGATGGCAGGTGACCCGGTCAGCTGGAGGGCCAGGCCCAGGATCGCGACCGTCGAGAACCAGTCGCCGGCGAAGCTGATCAGCTCGGCCGAGAAGAGGCGCGTGAAGGCGCGGTTGCGGCGCACCAGGGTGAGATAGGGACGGAGGCGCATCGGCCAGCGCATGATGCCATTCGCAGGCCGGCGGTCGGCACGTGGCTTGCGAGAGGAGGCGGCATGGACACGTTGCGCAAAGAAGCCGGCGCCCTGGGCTGGCTGATCAGAATGGCGATCCTGGGATCGATCGCCGCGGCGGTCTACAAGGAGCTGCAGCTGCCGCCCGCCAAGCGGACCTGGCACGGGCAGCTGTTCGGCTTTCTGCCGTACGACTTCCGCATGCCCAGCCCGGCGCGGATCATCAAGGCGTGGTGGAGCCCGCGATCGCCCAAGGTCCTGAACGAGCAGCCGTTCGGCGTCGGCTGGGTGATCAACCTGCCGACCGCTCTGCGACGCCTGCAGCAGATGAGGAGCCCCTCCCGCTAGCATCGGGGCGTGAACCCGTTCCCCATCCTGCTGGTCATCCACATCGCGCTGGCCGTGTCGCTGCTGGCGCCGAGCCTGCTGCTCCCCTTCCTGCTGCGTCGCTCGCCGGTTGGGCCCCCGGCGAACCCGGCGATGCGCCTCCTGCTTGCGATGCAGGGCACCGGCTCGGTGGTGATCGCCATCGGGCTGGCCCTGACGGGCATCGGCCTGGTGCTCGTGCTGGGCACCCAGCTGCTTGGCCAGCCATGGTTGCTGGTGGCGCTGGTGATCTACGCCGTCAACCTGGTGGTTGCCGCCTTCGTGTCGCGCCCCAACCTGCGGCGGCTGCTCTGGCCCGGCACCGGGGCCGATGACGTGGCCTGGCAACGCCGTGCGCGGACCCAGCGGTACGTGGCCTACGGGATGGCGGCCGCCACCGGGGTCATCGGCTTTCTGATGAGCACCAAGCCGGAGCTGTGGTGAGCGGCGCCCGGCGGACGTTCAGAAGTGCGGGATCGGCAGCGGCCGGCCCATCAGCCAGAAGAGGCCGGCCACGATCAGGAGCAGGGCAATCACGAAGACCGCGAACCACTTCAGGACTTCCCACATGGTGCCTCTCCTCGGCGTTCGGTCGGCAGCTGACCGTCCCCCAGCGACGCAGCGATTCTACCCGCCCGGTCGAGACCGGAGCCCCTCGATTCCGCGCCGCCTAGAATCGGCCACGTGACCCTCAGCCTGTTCGATTCGCGCCGTGGCGCCAAGGTGCCCTTCCAGCCCCTGGGTGATGGCCCTATCGGCCTCTACGTGTGCGGCGTGACCCCGTACGACACCGGGCACCTGGGCCACGCCTTCACCTATGTCAGCTTCGACGTCCTGCACCGGTACCTGGAATACCTCGGCCACGACGTCGTCTACGTCCAGAACCTGACCGATGTCGATGACGACATGCTGCGCCGTGCCCGCCAGCTCGGGGAGGACTACCTGGCGCTCGGCAACCGCCACGTCACGACCTTTTTGACCGAGATGGCCGCCCTCAACTGGCTGCCACCCGATCACTACCCGCGCGCCACCCAGCACATTCCACAGATGCAGGCCCTCATCGCGCGGCTGCTGGAGCACGGGCACGCCTACGTCGCCGATGGCCACGTCTACTTCGACGTCGCCTCGTGGCCATCCTACGGCGAACTGTCGCGCCTTCCGCGCGCGGCGATGCTGCCGATCGCCAACGAACGGGGCAACGTGCCGGACATGCCCGGCAAGCGGGATCCGCTCGACTTCGTGCTGTGGCAGCCTTCGGCTCCGGACGAGCCGTCGTGGCCCTCCCCGTGGGGCGCCGGCCGGCCCGGTTGGCACATCGAGTGCTCGGCCATGAGCACCACCTACCTCGGCAACCGCTTCGAGATCCATGGCGGTGGCGCCGATCTCACCTTCCCGCACCACGAGTCGGAGATCGCCCAGTCGGAGGGCGCGACCGGCCAGCGGCCCTTCGTCAGCTGGTGGATGCACGCGGGCATGCTCCGGTACGACAACGAGAAGATGAGCAAGTCCCTCGGCAACCTGGTGCTGGTGCGCGACCTGCTGCGCTCGTATCCGGGCGACGCCATCCGCCACTACCTCGTCTCGCATCACTACCGCCAGGAGGTGACCTTTGACGAGACGATGCTGGAGGCGTCAGCCCTGGAAGCGGCCCGCCTGCGCTACGCCTGTCGGCTGGCGGAGGAAGCCGAGCCGCTGGCTCCCGCGCTCGCCGATCCCGACTCGCTGCACCCCATCGTCGCCGAGCACCGGGCCCGCTTCCTGGCCGCCATGGACGACGACCTGGATACGCCGTCCGCGCTGCCCGAGCTGCACGCCCTGGCGGCGAGCTGCCTGGGCGAGGCCGATGCCGCCGTCAAGGCGCAGGCCGGCTGGATGGTGCGCGAGCTGGGCGCGCGCATCCTGGGGCTGCGCCTGGCGACGGTGCCGAGCGTCTCCGAGCCGGAGCCTGCGGGCGACGTGCCGGCCAGCCTGACGGCGGCGCCGTGACCGCGGCGTGAGGGGCGGGCCAGCACCGCCGGATCCCGACGATGACCTGGTGCCGGTCAGCGTGCGCCTCGGCAACGTCGTGCCGCCCGAGGACCCGGAGGACTGGACCCGACCGCTGACCTGGGCCGCCGCGGCCGGCATGCTGCTTGGCCCGCTGGTCGCGGTGCTGTGGTTCGTGGCCTGGCCCCCGGATCGGCTGACGGTCCTGGCGGGCAGCTTCGTGCTGGCCGCTGCCACCGGCGCGGGAGCCGCCCTCACCGGCTCCACCCAGCAGGGCGTGCTGCGGGCGGTGACCGCCACGGTCGCCGCGGCGCTGTTCGCGGCGCTGGCGGTCGTCATCGCCGGTGCGCTGGCGACGCCGGTCCGCCAGGCCGTGGAGGCCAGCCCCACGCTGGGTCAGGCATTCGGCGCCGCGCTCGCCGGGTTTGGCGGTGCGGTCGCGGCGGCCGGCCTGGCGGGCGCGCTCGCGCACCTGCGCTCGCGGGCGACCCGCGCGCTGGCACCGGCGGCCATCGCCATCGGCGTCGCCGTCCTGCTGGTGCCGGTGATCTTCGGAACCTG
The DNA here is from genome assembly GCA_036556325.1 of Candidatus Limnocylindria bacterium. Classification (GTDB taxonomy): domain Bacteria; phylum Chloroflexota; class Limnocylindria; order QHBO01; family QHBO01; genus DASSCW01. The sequence continues at coordinate 8,350 of DATBJR010000062.1, forward strand.
ACGGCAGCGGCCCGCTCAGGCTGGTTCGGGGGCGACCGCGCCACTCTCTGAGATGGGCTTGGCGGGCCGGTAGTCCGGGTCGAGCAGCAGGCAGGCGGCGCCATGCCCGCCGCCCAGGTCGTAGAGGCGCGGATCGACCTGCGGGCACGCTTCGAAGGCGACCGGGCAGCGCGGATGGAAGCGGCAGCCGGACGGGATGCGCGACGGATCCGGCGTCTCTCCAGCGAGGATCACCGGCCGCCGGCGGGCGTTCGGATCCGGCACCGGGACCACCGAGCGCAGGGCTCGGGTGTACGGATGCTGCGGATCGCGGAGCACCGTCCGCGCGTCGCCGATCTCCACGATCCGGCCCAGGTACATGACGGCGATGCGGTCCGCGTAGGCCGCGACGGTCGAGAGGTCGTGGGTGATCATCAGGACGCTGATGCCGTGCTCGTCGGCGAGGGAGCGCAGCAGGTTGAGGATGTCGGCGCGAATGCTGACGTCGAGCATGCTGACCGGCTCATCAGCCACCAGCAGGCTCGGCCGCAGGGCCAGGGCCGCGGCGATGACCACGCGCTGGCGCTGGCCGCCGGACAGCTCGAACGGCAGCCGATGGAGGTATGCCTCGGCCGGCTTCAGCCCGGCCTGCTCCAGCGCCTCCCTGACCCGCGCCTCGGCCTCGGCTGCGGTCCTTGCCACGCCATGCACGCGCAATGGCTCGGCCACGATCTCGCGGACGGGCATCCGCGGATTCAGCGACTCGTAGGGGTCCTGGAAGATCATCTGCACGTTGCGCCGCAGGCGCAGCAGCTCGCGATGCGAGAGCCCGCCGACATGCTGCCCGCCAAGGATGACCTGGCCCTCGGTGGCCGGCAGGAGGCCGAGCAGCAGGTTGCCGGTCGTCGTCTTCCCGCAGCCGGACTCCCCCACCAGCGCCAGCACTTCGCCGGGCAGGACGTCGAAGCTCACGCCGTCGACCGCCGTCACGTCGCGCGGCGGCCGGCGCCGGATGACGTCCATGAGCGAACGCTGGCCGGGGAAGCGCTTGCGCAGCCCGTGCACCTCGAGGACCGGCGTCGTTCGGTCAGGCATCGGCGCCCTCCGCCACGGGACGGGCCACGTCGGGCGTCGCCGTCGGGCGCTCGTGCCCGGGCTCGACCAGGAAGCAGGAGGCGCGCCGCTCGTGGCTCAGCGGGAAGGCAGGCGGCCGCTCCGCCAGGCATCGGTCGAAGACGTGCGGGCAGCGCGGTGCAAACGGGCAGCCGGGCGGCATGTTGTCCAGCCGCGGTGGAACGCCGGCGATGCCGACCAGCTTGCGATCGGGGTGGCTGAGATCGGGGAACGACGCGAGCAGTGCCTGGGTATATGGGTGCTGCGGATGGGCATAGAGCCGATACGCCTCCGCCTCCTCGGCCACGATGCCGCCGTACATCACCACCACCCGGTCGCAGCGCTGGCCCACCACGCCCAGGTCGTGGGTCACCATGATCGTGGCCATACCCAGCTCGTTCGAGAGGCGGGCCAGCAGCTCCAGGATCTGGGCCTGGATCATCACGTCCAGGGCGGTGGTCGGCTCGTCGGCGATGATGACGTCCGGGTCGCAGGCCAGCGCCAGCGCGATCATCGCCCGCTGCCGCATGCCACCCGAGTAGGTGTGCGGGTAGTCGCGGGCACGGCGGCCGGAGATGCCCACCCGCTCCAGCAGCTCAGCGGCGCGTGCGGCGGTGGCGCGACGGCCCATGCCTGGCTGATGGGTGCGGATGGCCTCGGCCACCTGGTCGCCCACCGTGCGCACCGGGTTGAGGGCATTCATCGCGCCCTGGAACACGATCGACAGCCGGCTCCAGCGGACGGCGCGCAGCTCGGCGGGCGGCAGGGCCAGCAGGTCCTCGCCGTCGAAGAGCACCTGCCCGCCGACGACCCGACCGCCGGGTGGCAGCAGCCGCAGCATGGCCAGCACCGTGGTCGTCTTCCCGGATCCCGACTCCCCCACCAGGCCGATCGTCTCGCCGCGGCGCAGGTCGAACGACACGCCGTCGACGGCTCGCAGCGGGCCGGTCGGCGAGTCGAACTCCACCACCAGGTCGCGGACGCTCAGCAGCGGGACGCTGCTGCCCTCGCGCGGGATGCTCACCGGCAGCGGGTCCCGTGTCCCGGCCGGCGGCGCGGTAGCGTCGCGCAGGCGGGCACCGGGCAGCAGCCGCCGTGGACCAACCCGCTCCCGTTCCAGGTGATGCCGCTTCAGACGCGGGTTCAGCACCTCCTCCAGCGCCGTGCCGAGCAGGGTCGTGCCCAGCACGACCCAGACGATGGCCAGGCCGGGCGGGATCAGGGCCCACCACGCCCCGGCCGACATGGCGCTGCGCCCGAAGGCGAAGTTCAGCATCTGGCCCCAGCTGATCAGGGTGGGGTCGCCCAGGCCGATGAAGGCCAGCGTCGACTCCTCCAGGATCGCCAGGCTGATGACCAGCACCATGTTGGCCAGCATCAGCGGCAGCACCTGGGGCAGCACGTGGCGCCGCAGGATGTGCAGGTCGCCGGCGCCGATGGCTCGCGCGCGCATGACGAACTTCCGTTCTCTGACCGAGAGCGTCTGGGAGCGCACCAGCCGGGCGGTGGTGGTCCAGCCCAGCGCGCCGATGACGAGGATGATGTTCAGCAGGCTCGGGCCGGCGATGGCGATGATCACGATCTGCAGCGCCAGGTCGGGAATGACCAGGAAGAAGTCGGTGAAGCGCATCAGGCTCGCGCCGATCCAGCCCCCGCGGTAGCCGGCCACGATGCCCACCACGCCACCGATCAGCAGCGCGATCGAGGCGGCCGAGAATCCGACGATCAGCGAGACGCGCGTGCCGTAGATGAGCGACGAGAGGACGTCGTGGCCGCGGTGATCGGTGCCCAGCAGGTGTGCCGGCGACGGGGCGGCGTAGAGGTCGAAGACCGTCACCTGGATGTTCTTGTACGGGTCGTACGGGGCGATGACGGGAGCCAGGATCGCCACCGCCACCGCGACCAGCAGCATGGTGAGGCCGATGGCACCCATCGGCCTGCGGATCAGGGAGTGCAGGGCCCCACGCGCCACGTAGGTGGGCGTGGTGGCCGGAGCCTGGATCTCGACCAGTGCCGTCATCGGCTCATCAGGCCTCCGTCACCCGCGGGTCGATCCAGCCGTACACCAGCTCCGCGGCCAGGTTGGCGATGACGACCGAGATGGCAAGCAGCAGGAAGGCGCCCTGCAGCACCGGGAAGTCACGGGTGCTCACCGCCTCGACGGTGCGATAGCCGAGGCCGGGATACGAGAAGACGGACTCGACCTGGATCGCGCCGGAAACGGTGAAGCCCAGGTTCAGCGCGATGAGGGTGACCATGGGCAGCATCGAGTTCTTCAGCGCGTGGTCGCGGATGATGCGCCAGGTGGTCAGCCCCTTGGCCTTGGCGGTGAGGATGTAATCCTCCGACAGCACATCCAGGACGCTGCTGCGCATGATCAGCATGTACTCCCCCAGCAGCACCAGCGTGAAGCTGAGCGTCGGCAGCAGCAGGTGGCGGCCGATGTCGTAGGCGGCATCCCACCACGTGGCATAGCTGGCCCCGACGGTCACTCTGCCGGCTGTCGGCAGGTCGAACCACTGCGAGCCGGCGAACAGGAAGAGCAATCCCAGGAAGAACGTCGGCAACGACCACATGAAGAGGCTGAAGATCAGCGCCGCGGCGTCGATGCTCGTCCCCCGTCGCCAGGCGGCGAGCAGGCCCAGCGCAATCCCGATCAGGATCGACAGGATCTGGGCCGGCATGATCAGCAGCAGCGTGTTGCCCAGCGCCTGGCCCAGCAGGTCCGCTACCGACTGGTCGCGCTGCGCGAAGCTCTGGCCCAGGTCGCCGCGGCTCAGCGCGCCGAGATAGGCGAAGTACTGCGAGTCGAGGGGATTTCCGCCCTCGAGGTTCAGGAAGACGGGCTTGTCGAGGCCGAACCGCTTGATCAGCGCGGCGCGCGCCTCGGGGTTGACGCGTGGGTCACGGATCAGGCTGCGGCTCGGGTCGCCGGGCAGGATCCGGAAGAGGAAGAAGTTGAAGGTGATGACCACGAAGATGGTGACCACCGCCCACCCGATCTTTGACGCCAGGTAGCGTCCTCGGCCGTGCATCGTCCTCGGGACCCTCCGTCAGCCGATCGACTGGGCCGCAGCGACCCAGCCGATCCGCTCCGTGATCGCTTCGCCCTACTGTGCGCTGGTCGGCCGCAGCACCGAGAGCTGCGACGGGTCCTCCAGGCCCAACGGGGCGAGGTCTTGTGACCAGCCGGTGAACGTGTCGGTTCGGTGCGCCTCGACGTATTGCTGGTAGTACGGGATGACGTACACCACGTCGTCCATCAGGATCTTCTGCATCTGGTGCACGATCGCGACGCGCTTGGTGTGGTCGGGCTCAACGCCCTGCTGCTTGTAGAGGTTGTCGTAGGTCGGGTTGCAGTAGCCGGTCTCGCTGAAGCCGGTGGGGATCTCCTGGCACTGCGCCACGCCGAGCAGGAAGGCCGGATCAGGATCCGAGCCCCAGCCCCACATGATCACGTCGTAGTCGAACGCGGGGCAGCAGATGCTCGTCAGGGTGTCGGAATCGAGCTGCTGGATCTCGATCTTGACGCCGATGGCCTGCCACATCCCCTTGATCGCCTCGGCCTCGGCGGCGCCGGAGTCGATGTCATCGGGGTAGTTGAAGCGGAAGGTCAGGTCGCCGGTCTTGCAGTCCTGGCTGGGCAGGCACTCACGGATGCCGTCGCCATTCGTGTCCCGGTAGCCGGCGTCGTCGAGCAGCTTGTTGGCCGCATCCACGCTGAACTGGTAGTCGGGCACCTCGCTGGCGTAGAAGTCACCCAGGCCCGGCGGCACCAGGGTCAGGCCGGGGGTCGCCAGGCCCGACTTGCCGACGGTGATGATCTGGCTCTTGTCCAGCGCGGTGGCCAGTGCCTTGCGCACGGTGACGTCCCTGAGCGCCGGGTTCCCGGTGCATTCGCCGTCCTTGGGCGGGCAGTTCTCCGGGGTGATCTGGTTGAAGATGATGTCGCGCAGGTCGCCGCTCACCGGGTTGGCCACGACCAGCTCCAGGTCGGAGTTGTTGCGGATGGTCGGCACCGCCGTGGTCGGCGTGTCGGTGATGAGGTCAATGTCGCCATTGGCCAGGGCCGCCACCCGGGCGTCACCGTTGGGAATGGTCTGGAAGGTGACGTTGTCGACGAACGGGGCGCCCTTCCAGTAGTCCTTGTTCGAGGCCAGCTCGATGGACTCGTCCTGGACGCTCTTCACGAACTTGAACGGGCCGGTCCCGATCATCTCCTTGTTCTCGAACGCGACCGGGTCCTTGACCTTGTCCCAGATGTGCTTGGGCAGCACGTAGATGAAGGCCATCCGCGATTCGAAGTTGCCGATGGGCGAATCGGCGTGGAGGATCACGTGGGTCGGGTCCGGCGCCTCGATCTTGCTGAACACGTCCGGGTAGCTGGGCAGGTACGGGAAGGCGTCGGTATCGCGGTACAGCTCCAGGGTGAACTTCACGTCCGCACTGGTCATGGGAGTGCCGTCGTGGAACTTCACGTCGTCGCGAAGGGTGAGCGTCCACGTCACGCCGTCGTCGGCCACGCTCCAATCCGTTGCCAGCTCGGGCACGTAGCTTCCGTCGGCGGCAAGAGCGACGGGCGTGTCGAAGACGAGCTCGTACAGGGTGTAGGACTCGGACAGCAGCCCGTTGCCGGGATTGAGGCTGTCCGGGAACCCGGCGATGCCGATCTTCACCGTCCCGCCGGTCAGGTTGCTGCTCGGCTGTGCCGACTGCGATCCACCGCTCGGCTGAGCCTGGTTCGGGGCGCAGGCGGCCAGCGCCAGTCCCACGATGACGACGACGGGAAGAACCCTGCCTCGAACGGGCGTCTGCATCGGACAACTCTCCCTCGGGTCGCGTGGAACCGGAGGCGTGGATGGGCCGGCGGCGGCGACCGGCGGAGCATGGCACAGCCCACGGAATCGGGTCAACGATTCGGCCGCCCGTGGCGGATTCCGCCGCCGACGACACCGGGCGCCGCGGGATTCGTGCTGAGCGGGCAGCATCGCGGCGTGGTGGGGCATACTCGCCGACGCATGACCGTTTCAACCGGCCGCGACCTCGTCAACGCGCAGGTCGCGATCGAGTCATTCAGCCTGTCCAGCGACGGCTCGTTCATCGTCTATGCGGTTCGCCGCGTGCGGCGCGGGGAGTACGTCTCCCATCTCTACCGCGTGGCATGGTCGGGCGGCCGTTCGCAGGAGCTGACCTCCGGCCGCGTCCGCGATACCGCGCCGGTCATCGCACCGGATGGTCAGTCGGTCGCCTTCGTCCGCACTGCGGTCGGCAAGGACCACGCGCAGGGGCAGCTGTGGATCCTGCCGCTGCGGACGGGTGGTCGCCCCTGGCAGCTGACGCGCCAGGAGCACGGCGCCGGCACCCCGCGCTGGAGCCCGGATGGCTCGCGGCTGGCGTTCCTGGGCCAGGCCGGTGAGGATCGCTTCGTCATCGGCCCTGCGCGACGGAAGCGCAGCCCGCTCGCGCGGCGCATCACGCGCACCGACTTCCGCGACGACGACTCCGGCCTGCTGTCGCGCCGAACCCACCTCTGGTCGATCGAAGTGCGCCGCGGCGCGCGGCCGACCCAGCTGACGGACGGCGACTTCGACGTCACCGAGCCGAGCTGGGCGCCGGACGGCAGCTGGCTGGCGTTCACCGCCGACATCGAGCCCGACGTGAACATCCTGCCGCGGGATCGCATCTTTCGCGTCGCCGCCCGCGGCGGAACGCACCGTCCAGTGGCCGCGCTGGCGGGGCATGCCAGTGCGCCCGCGATCTCGCCGGATGGCCGGCAGCTGGCCTTCATCGGCTCCGACATCGAGGATCCGCACGACGAGGCACTCACCGGGCTGTGGGTCAAGCCCGTGCGTGGCGGAGCGGCGCGCCGCGTCGGCGCGGACCTGGACCGCTCGATCGGCAACGGAGCCTGGGCCGACCTGGTCATGGCCGACGACGCGGTCGGTCCCGTCTGGCTGGCCGATGGCAGCCTGCTGGCCATGGTCGGCGACTCCGGCCGCAATCTGCCATACCGCTTCACCCTCGACGGCGGTTGCGAATGCCTCCTGGCACCGGACCAGGTCGTCGGCGCCGGGCTGGCGGTGGCTGGTGACCGGATCGCGGTTTCGGCGGGCCGGGGCGGGCACGCCGCCGAGCTGTTCGCGCTCGAGAGCTGGTTGCAGGCGCCGGGCAGGCTCCGGCGACTGACCACCATCGGCTCCGGCTGGCAGCGTCGCTTCGGGATCCCCGGCTGGGAGGAGCACTGGATCGACGGTCCGGGCGGTCCGATCCAGGCCTGGGTCGTGTCTCCGGCCGGCGTCGCCAACACACCGATGCCGACGATCGTCGACCTGCATGGCGGCCCCACCGGCTGCGCAGGGCCGGGCGGGACGATGGATTCGACGCTGCTCACCGGCCATGGCTATCGGGTGGTGCGACCGAACGTCCGTGGCTCGGACACGTTCGGCTCGGCCTGGATCCGCGCGCTGGGCGGTCGCTGGGGAGAGGTCGATGCGGGCGATGTCGAGGCGGTGGTGGCCGGGCTGGTCGCGAAGGGCCTGGTCGACCCGCGTCGGGTCGGAGTCATGGGTCTCAGCTACGGCGGGTTCCTGACGCAGTGGCTGGCGGGCACGAGCCGCACCTTCGGCGCGGCCGTGGCAGAGAACGGCGTCAGCAACCAGGTCTCAACCTGGGCAACCTCGTATTTCGGCATCCACTACAACCGCCGCGCGCGGCTGGGCGACCCGCTCAGCGAAGCGGGGCTCGCGCAGTTATGGCGCACCTCGCCGCTGCGGCACGCATCGACCGTGAGCGTGCCGCTGCTCATGCTGCAGGCGGAGGAGGACCAAGTCTGCCCCACGTCCGACAACCTGCAGCTCTTCACTGCGCTCAAGGTGCTCGGGCGCGAGGTGGAGCTGATCCTCTACCCGGAGGAGCACCACGAGATGAAGAACTACGGCCGGCCGGATCGCCGCGTGGACCGGATGGATCGCATCCTCGAGTGGTTCGACCGGCATCTGCGCGCCGGCCCGCCGGCGGGCGGCGCCAAAGTCAGGCGGGCGACTTCCGGCTGAGGCGCTCAGCGAGCCCGCCCATGGTCAGCGCCATCCCGAGGCCGATGATGCCGATGGCGGCCACCACCCTGAACGCCTCGCCACCGATCGCGGTCGCGAACGCCAGGTAGGCGAGCACGGCACCGGCGGCCACGCCCGAGCCGATCCACTTGAACGCCGGCGCGTCGGCGATCCAGCCTGCGGCGTACATGCCCAAGCCCAGGCTGAACGGGATGATGGTCCACAGGATGGTCCACTCGCTCCAGCGGCCGGTCAGGCTCATGTACAGCAGCATGCCGCCGATGCCCGCCAAGACCGCCCCGGGGATCACCATCCCCGCTCGCAGCCGCCGATGCTGCCGGCCGATCGCCGCCGGCACCAGAAAGAAGAGGCTCAGCACGAGCAGGATCGCCGGCCACCATGCCCAGATCTCGGGGCTGACGCCGAGCTCCGCGATCCATGCGCGCAGCCACTCCCCAAAGAGGATGGCGATCCCGATGGCGAGCAGGATGAGGCCGGCGATCAGCTCGATGGTGCGGCTCACGCGCCCGAGTATACGGCCGCCTCTTGGCCACTCCGGCGGCGGTCCTTGACGGGCCTGCAGGTGGCTGCCACCGTGCCGAACCATGCGGCTGGTGGTGCGGCTCCTGGGCAGGCGGCTGCCGCCGACGTCCGGCACGCTCCGGCTCCCAGGCCCCGCAGCACCGATCCGGATTCGCCGCGACCGGTGGGGCATCCCGCACGTCCTCGCCGAGTCCGCCACCGACGCCTGGTTCGCGCTGGGCTTCTGCCATGCCCAGGACCGCGCCTTCCAGCTCGAGACGCTAGTGCGGGTCGGGCGCGGAACGCTGTCGGCGCTGGTTGGCGCCGGCGGGCTGCCGGCCGATCGCCTGTCCAAACGCCTGGGCTTCCGTCGCGTGGCCGATGCGCAGCTGCCGCTGCTGGACGCCGACGTGCGGGCCGCGGTTGACGCCTACGTCGCCGGCGTCAACGGCGGGCTGACGCGCGGCCTCCCTCGCCGGCCACACGAGTTCGTCCTGCTCCGGGCTCGTCCCACGCCGTGGGAGGCACCCGATGTCCTGGCCTTCGCCGCCCTCCAGTCGTTCGCGCTGGGCGCCAACTGGGACGCGGAGCTGGCGCGGCTGAAGATCCTCTCCCTCGATGGGCCGGAGGCGCTCGGGAGCCTGGACCCAGCCTATCCGGCCTCGCATCCGGTCAGCGTGCCCGTGGCCGCCGCGGCCGGACCGCCGCTCGACCGCCTAGCCGAGGACGTGGCCATCTTCGCCTCCGCGGCTCCCTCCCGCGGCGGGTCGAATAACTGGGCGATCGCCGGCTCGCGTACGGCGTCCGGTGTGCCGCTGCTCGCCAACGACCCGCACCTGGCTCCGCGCCTGCCGGCGCCGTGGTATCTCGCCCACCTCCGCTGCCCTGACTGGGAGCTGGCCGGTGCCTCGTTCGTGGGCGCCCCGGCGCTGCCGATCGCCCACAACGGCCACGCGGCGTGGGGCATCACCGCCGGCCTCACCGACCAGGCGGACCTGTTCATCGAGGAGATCGGCGACGACGGAGTCAGCGTTCGCGAAGCCGATGGCCACGTCGCCTGCGAGGTTCGCGAGGAGCGGATCGAGGTCCGCGGTGCCGATGCCGTCACGGAGCGCGTGCTGGTCACCCCGCGCGGGCCGATCATCAGTCCCATCCTGGATGGGGCGCCTGCCGCGCTCTCGCTCTCGGCCGTGTGGCTGCGGCCGCAGCCGATCCGCGGTTTTCTGGGGTGCGTTGCGGCGAGATCGTTCGAGGAGTTTCGAGCCTCCTTCGCCCAGTGGCCCGGCCCCGCGCTGAACGTGGTCTACGCGGATCGCGATGGGCACATCGGCTACCAGCTGGTGGGCCAGCTGCCGCGCCGGCGGCTCGGCAACGGCATGCTGCCGCTCCCCGGCTGGCTGCCGGGGGTCGGCTGGGAAGACGAACTGGTGCCGTTCGCCGACATGCCCTTCGTCCTCGATCCACCCCAGGGGCTCGTGGCCAGCGCCAACAACCGCCCGGCCGCCGATGGCAGCGGCCCGTTCCTGGGCGCGGACTGGATGGACGGCTACCGCCAGGCACGCATCCTCGAGGCCCTGCAGGCGCGGGACGACTGGGACGTCGCCGCCGCCGCCGCCCTGCAGATGGACGTCGTCAGCCTGCCCTGGCGCCGCGTCCGCGATCGGCTCCTGGCGCTGGAAGCGCCCGATCCAGATGCCGCCCTGGCCCTGGAGCTCTTGCGTGACTGGGACGGCCGCATCGGCGCCGATTCCGCCGCAGCCTCGGTCTGGGAGCTCTGGCTGTCGGCGATGGCCGAAGCGATTGCGCGGCCCATCGCGCCGAACTCATGGCAATTCGCGCTTGGAGCGGGCTTCGGCGACGTCGTGCCGCTGACGATCTTCCACGCTGGCTCTGCCGCCCAGGTGGTGGAGCGCTTCATGCGCGATGGCCACGACTGGGATACCGATGCCGGGTTCGCCCTGGGTGAAGCCATCGGGCGTTTGCGCGATGACCTGGGCGGCCATGATCCAGCGGACTGGGCCTGGGGCCGGCTGCGCATGCTGACCCTCCGGCACCCGGTGGGCGGACACCCGCTCCTGGCCGGCGCCTTCAACCTCGGCCCGGTGCCGATGGGCGGCGACGCCACCACGCCCATGCAGGCGGCCACCGGGCCGCTGCATCCCGTCGACAACCCCGGCTACCTGGCCAACACTCGAGCGGTCATTGACCTCGCCGAGCCCGACAGAAGCCGGTTCGTCCTCGCCGGTGGCCAATCCGGCAATCCCCTCTCGCGGAACTACGGGGATCTGTTCGAGCTCTGGCAGCGCGGCCAGGGTGTGCCAATCGCCTGGTCCGCTGATGCCGTCGCAGCAGCCACCCGGGCCACACTGACGCTGATAACCGACCGGTAAGCGGCAGACCACCGCGCATCCGTAGCATCAGCACATGGACGACGCGGCGCTGGGTGGCCGCCATTCGTGCGGTCCGTCATCGGCGTGGGTGGCGTCGACGCCGGAAACCGGCTAACGCCAACGAGGCGGACATATGGCGACTCGCGAAGCCGGCGACACGGGTAACGCCAATACCGTTGGCAAATGGCAAGACTGCCGAACCAGCGGCGGCGGCCCGGGCTACATCTCGCCTTCGTACGCGGGCTGGGGCATCCGCAGGTCGCGGTCCCTGCGGTAGCCGAGCAGATAGTCGGCCTGCATCAGGGTGTGGATCTGCGAGGTTCCCTCGTAGATCACCGAGCCCTTGGAGTTGCGCAGGTAGCGCTCCACCGGATATTCGTTGGAATAGCCGTATGCACCGTGGATCTGGATCGCGTCCATGGCCGACTGCACCGCGTGGTCGGTGGCGAACCACTTGGCCAGCGATGTCTCGCGGGTGTTGCGCTCGCCTCGGTTCTTCTTCCAGCCGGCCTTGAAGACGAGCAGCCGCCCGGCCTCGACGCCCTGGTACATCCGCGCCAGCATCTGCTTCACGAGCTGGTGCTCGCCGATCTCCACCCCGAAGGCCTTGCGCTCGTGCGCGTACTTGACCGATGCATCGAGGCAAGCCTGCGCCAGGCCGACCGAGCCGGCGGCGACGGTGTACCGGCCCTGGTCGATGGCGCTCATGGCGATCGTGAAGCCTTCACCTTCCTCACCGACCCGGTTGGCGGCCGGCACCTCGCAGTCGTTGAAGTAGAGGATCCCGGTGTTGCCGGCACGCACGCCGAGCTTCCCGTGCAGCGAATCGGAGGAGAAGCCGGGGAAGGAGCGCTCGACGATGAAGGCGGTGATGCCCCTGTGGCCCTTGCTCTTGTCGACCGTGGCGAAGACCAGGAAGTTGTCAGCGGTATCGGCCAGGCTGATCCAGATCTTCGAGCCGTTCAGCACGTAGCGGTCTCCGTCGCGGCGCGCGGTGGTCGACAGGTTGGCAGCGTCCGAGCCGACACCCGGCTCCGTCAACCCGAACGTCGCCAGCTTCTCGCCCCGCGCCTGCGGGATGAGGTAGCGCTCCTTCTGGTCCTCGTTGCCCCACTGGAGGAGCGTCAGCGAGTTGAGGCCGGTGTGGACCGACAGGATCACGCGGAACGCGGTATCGGCCCGCTCCATCTCCTCGCACAGCAGCGCGAAGGCGATGTAGTCGAAGCCGGCACCGCCGTACTGCTCGGGAATCGGCAGGCCCAGAAAGCCCTCCGCCCCCATCTTCTCGTAGAGGGAGCGGTCGTAGGTGGCGGACGCATCCAGCTCGTGGATGCGCGGCAGGATCTCGCGCTCGGCGAAGGCCCGCGCGGTGCGCTGCAGCTCGCGCTGCGCATCGGTCAGGGAGAAATCGATCATGCAAGCTCCGAAGGGAGGCGGGGACGCCGAATTGTACCGATGGCGTGGCCGCGCCGGCGCCGCGCGCCCAATTCCGACCGGCGCGCCGGTAGTTCGGATTGCATGACTCGGGACGTCAGGCTAGCCTAAGCCACCCGGGCCACTACTCCCCCGTCGACAGGAGATCGCGTTGGACATCGGCTTTCTGACCACTGGCCTGCTGACCGGGCTCCGCGAGGGAGTCGAGGCAGCCCTCATCGTCAGCATCGTGCTCGCCTACCTGGCCAAGACCGGCAGCCAACGCTATTTCGGACGCATCTGGGCGGGCACCGGCGCGGCCATCGTGCTGAGCGCGGCTGCCGGCGTCGTGCTGTGGGTCACCGTCCGTGAGCTGCATGCCCCAACGGAGCAGGTGTTCGAGGGGTTGACCATGCTCCTCGCCGCAGGTGTGGTGACCTGGATGCTCTTCTGGATGCGCCGCACCTCGGCAAACATCAAGGGGACGCTGCATGCCGGGGTCGATCGCGCGCTGACCGAGGGCGGCGCCTGGGCGCTGTCGGCGCTCGCCTTCACCGCGGTCATCCGCGAGGGCATCGAGACCTCCCTCTTCCTGCTGGCCCAGGCCACGGCCGCCAGCCAGGCCGATGACGCGGCACCCAGCACGCTGGTCGGCGCGCTCGTCGGGCTGCTGCTGGCCGCGGCGCTCGGCTATGGCTTCTATCGGGGGGCGCGGATCATCAACCTGCAGCGCTTCTTCCGCTGGACCGGCGTGGCGCTCATCTTCATCGCGGCCGGCCTGCTCAGCCACGCGGTCCACGAGTTCGTCGAGATCGGCGTCATCGGCTTCGGCACGGGTACCGCCTACGACATCAGCGCCGTGCTGCCCCACGAGGGCTCGACCAGTGTGCTGGGCATCATCGGGCAGCTGCTGCGCGCCCTGTTCGGCTACAGCGCCGATCCGGAATGGGTCACCCTGGCCACCTGGCTTGCCTACGTCGTGCTGGTGCTCGGCCTCTACCTGCGCCCGGTGAAGCCGGCGCAGCCGGAGCCGATCACCGGCAGCCAGCCGGCCATCGGCGCCTAGGGCTGCGCGCTCAGGCGGCCGGCGCGTCCATGAACTCGAGCATGCGGCGCCAGGCGTCAGCCGAGGCATCCGCGAACTCCGCCTGGTGGCGGTCGAAGAACGAATGGGGCGCGCCCGGGTAGACGACGCTTTCGTGCTCCACTCCGGCGGCGCGCAGCGCGCTCACGAACCGCTCCACCACATGCGGCGTGATGCCCCGGTCGGCGCCGCCCCACAGGGCGAGCACGGGGGCGCGGAAGCGGCCGGCGACGTCCGCGGGCGCCGGCAGGTCACGCTTCTCGCCGACTGGCCACCCGTAGAAGCCGATGACCCCGTCCACGTCGGGACCGTCCACGGCCTGCAGGAAGCTCAGCCGGCCGCCGAAGCAGAAGCCCACGGTATAGACCCGCTCCGCTGCGCCGCCCTCGGCGCGGCGGAGGTAGGCCGCGGCGGCCGCCACGTCCGCGTTGAGCGTGACGTACCGGGTCTGGTCGACGTGGGCGGGGTACTCGAAGCCCTCTGGCCGACGCCCGGTCCCCGCCGTGCGGCTGAAATAGTCGATGGCGACGGCGTGGACCCCGGCCTCGGCGAAGCGCAGGGCGAGCTCCTCGAAGAAGGGGTGCAGCCCCCGCACGTCCGGCAGCACCACGATCCCCGGGCCGCCCGCGTGCGCCGCCCGCGCCGCGTAGGCCGCCAGCGACGCGCCGTCACTGGCGGCCAGCGTCAGCTCGCGCGCATCGGCCGCGGCGCCGCGGATGGGTGGCAGGGGCGGGCGAGCGTCATCGTCGTAGCACATCGGCTCACACTACTCCGCTGGTGACCGCCAGCGTGCCCGCCGCCAGGATGACCGCCACCAGGGCATAGGCCGCCGCGCGCATGAGCCACGGCGTGCCACGGTTCAGGGGCGAGCCATCCGGCGTCCGCCACAGGCCGCCGAGGCTGGGCACGTTGGACGGCGCCAGCAGCAGGCCGATGAAGCCGCCGACCAGCAGCCCGCCGACGTGGCCCGTCCAGCTGATGCCCGGGATGGTGAAGGTGATGACCAGGTTGAGGACGAGCAGGGTCCCGACCTGGGAGAGCATCGATCGCGCCTGCGGGCCAAGCAGCAGGTGGCGCCGCCGCGATACGACGAAGGCCAGGCCAAAGAGCCCGAAGATCGCGCCGGACGCCCCGACCGCGGCGCTATCGGGGGCGGCGAGGATCGTCAGCACGCTGCCGCCCAGGGCGCAGAGCAGGTAGAGCACCAGGTACTCGACATGCCCGTACAGCTGCTCGATGATCGGCCCGAACAGCCAGAGCGCGTACATGTTGAAGCCGATGTGCAGCAGGCCCAGGTGCAGGAACGCGCTCGTCAACAGGGTCCACCAGTCACCGGCCAGGACCGCCTGGCGCGACACCGCCCCGACATTCACCAGCGGGCCGCCGCCGCCGAACATGCCGAAGCCGCCGGCCCCGGCCAGCGCCCCGTCGATCAGGAACACGGCAACGTTGATGGCGATGATCAGCCAGGTCACGTAGGCGGGGTAGCTGGCATACGGGCCCCGGGCACGGTTGAATTGGCGCCGGGCGGCGAAGTCGTGGCCCGTCTCCTTGAGCAGCCAGGCGATGCGGTTGGCGATTGCGCCGCGCTCCTGTGGTGGCGCGCGGCGATCGGCCTCCCGATAGGCGCCAATCGCCTCGTCCAGGTCCCCGTCGCGGACGTGCTGCTCCGCCGCCGAACGCCAGCCCAGCCATGCCATCGGCCCACCCAGCTCGGCAGCCGCCAGCCAGGCCTGCAGGGCTCCCGCCTCGTCGTCGAGCCGGTAGCGGGCGGTGCCCACGGCCAGCAGCGCGCTGCCCGCCACCTGCGGATCGGGGTGATTCGTGAGCGGCTCGAGGATCGGCAGGGCGTCCTGCGGATCGCCGGCGTCCAGGAGGCGCTGTGCCTCGCTCAGGCGGGCGCGCGGGTCATCGGTCATGGGCCGCGCATTATCCCAGACAGCAATCGACCGCCGGGAGATGGTACCCCGGCGGTCGGTCGCACGCCCCCCTGGAGGAGGCGAAGCTCTCCCGGCGGCAGACCGGGAGAGACATCAATGCCGAGAGCTACTTGTCCCGGCGAAGGAACTCCAGCACGTCGTCGTAGCGGAAGCGTCGGTCACCACGCCGCGTCACCCGGAAGAACGGGAGCTCGCCGCGGTCGCCAAGGCGCTTCACGGTGTTCACGTGCAGATGCAGCAGCTCGGCGACTTCCGACGCCGTGAGCAGCTTCCCCACCTCGTTCGTCATCATCGGTCCTGTGGTTCCTTCTGCTACGCCGAGCCGGTCCGGCACGTGGGCGCTCAGGTGCGGAGGGCGCGGCTTCTGGTCGGATAGTAAGGTTGAGGTGGCGTCCGCCATCCCGGTACTTTCGGTAGTCCCGTGCAGTACTTCGGACTGCACTCATCCACCCCGCACCGGCGCTGACCATGCCCGTCTTCGAAAAGCACGTCTTCGTCTGCACCCGCGGTGACTGGTGCCCGTCGATCGACGGGGACGGGCTCGGCGTGCACGCTGCGCTGAAGGCCGCGGTGCGCGAGGCGGGCCTGGCCGATCGGATCCGCGTCAACCACGCGGGCTGCTTCTCGCAGTGCGGCAACGGGCCGATGGCGGTCGTCTACCCCGATGGCGTCTGGTACGCGGCGCTGACGCCGGACGACGCCGCCGAGATCGTGCGCAGCCACCTGGTCGGCGGGCAGCCGGTGGAGCGGCTGCGCTACGACCCCGACACGATGGGCGCACACAAGCTGGAGCGCTCCACCAATGGTCGGCCGATTGGGCGTCGCGCACCATGGCCTGCCGGCTCATGACACGGTGAGCGGCGAACCGTCATCGCTGCCCGATCCGGTGCGGTCGCTGCTGGACAAGCGAGCCGCCGCCCGAGCGGCTCGCGACTGGGAGACGGCAGACGCATTGCGCGACGAGCTGCGCGAGCTGGGCTGGGAGCCGATCGATTCCCCCGCCGGCTCAACTGCCCGACCGCTGCTGGCGGGCGCGGAGACCGCGTCCTATGCCGATGACGCCGACCTGGCCTCGCTCCTGGACGAACCCGCGGCCCTGCCGGGCAGCCTGGTGGCGGTCGTGGAGGACGAATTCGCCGATGCGCAGCGCCTGCTGGCCGCGCTGCAGCGCCATCCGCAAGCGGTCCAGCACGAGGTGCTGCTGGTCGCCAACGCACCGGCCGGCGGGCTCCCACCTGACCCGGACGGGGTAACGACCGTCCTGCACGTGGCGGAGCGTCTCGGCTGGGCCGACGCGGTGAACCTCGGCCTGCGGCGCAGCCGCGGAGCGGTGGTCGTGCTCCTGGACACGTCGGTGGAGCCGGAGGGCGACTTCCTGGGCCCCCTGCTGGCCGCCTTCGACGATCCGCGCGTCGGCGTGGCAGGCCCGTGGGGCGTGACCAGCGACGACGGCCGCGAATTCGGCCAGGCGCCGGCGGGCGAGGTCGATGCCGTCCTCGGCTACTGCCTGGCCATCCGACGCGAAGCCTTACGAGGGGTCGGCGGCTTCGACCATCGCTTTCGGTTCTACCGCAACGCGGACCTGGACCTCTCGTTCGCGGTCCGGGCCGGCGGCTGGGCGGCGGTAGCCACCGGGCCGCTGCCGCTGGTCCGCCACGAGCACCGGGGCTGGACGGCGCTCGAGCCGGCGGAGCGCGATCGGCTCAGCAAGCGGAACTTCTATCGCTTCCTGAAGCACTGGGGCGACCGGCGGGATCTGCTGCTCCATCCCGCCCCGCTGGACGAGCGCGGGCGCCGAGCGGATGCAACCCAGCCATGAGCGCCGTCAAGCATCGGCTTCACGTCATGCCCGGCCTGCAGCGAGTCGGGGGGCGGCTGCTGCCGAACTGGCTGGCGATCACCCTGGGCCGCGACATCTTCGCCTGGCGCGAGCTGTCGCCCGCCGAGCTTGCCCACGAGCTCGAGCACGTCCGCCAGTGGAGCCGCTACAAGATTGCGTTTCCGCTCGTGTACCTGGGCGCGTCCGTCCTGGCGCTCGTGACCGGGCAAGGGTGGTATCGCGGTAACCGCTTCGAGGTCGCGGCTCGCGCCGCGGCCGGCCAGGAGTGAGCGGGCCCTACTTCAGGACGAGTCCGCCGCGGGTGACGACCACGTCGCCCTCGACCTTCGTCAGGTAGACGAGATAGTCGAGCGGCTCCACGTTGGGCTTGACCTGGCCCTCGTACTCGGACGGCAGCATCTGGCCCGCGGCCGCTTCAACGGCCGCTCGGATCCCGGCCAAATCCACGAAGGCCATGCCGGCATTGTCGTCGCCGCCGAAGCGGGCAACCGCGGCGTTGAACCGGTCGCTGCGCGCCAGCGAATCGGCGGAGTTCAGCCCCAGGCTGCGCGCCACGAACCCGTCGCCGAAGCCGATGAACACGGTGTCGTCCTTCATGGCGTACTGCGCGACGATCTCCGGCATGGCCGGCGCGGCGTCGCCGCTCGCGCCCGTGGCGGCACGGATGGTGGTGACCTCCACGCCTCCGACCGTCTCGGTCGTGACGGCGACCTGCTGGCCGGACGCCTGCGCCCCCAGCTCGACCAGGCTGCGCAGCTGGTTGAGCCGCTGGGTCGCGACGGCCGCGTCATTCGCCTCGAGCACCAGGCCGCCCCACGGCGTGCCGCCGGTGGCGCCGACGGCCAGGGCGCCGTCGCCGATCCAGCTCACGAAATCCTCCGCGTTGGCGCCCATGGCCGCCTCGACCTGCTCCAGCTGCGTGCTCGCCTGATCGCCGCCGCTCTGTGCCGCCAGGCCGGCCTTGACACCGGTGACGAACTGCGCCAGTGAGCTGCCGAGCTTGCCGCCATCGGCGAAGAAGAGCGTGTCCGACGGCACGCGGGAGGCAAGGTCGCGCCGGCTGTTGGTCGGTGCCAGGTCGCCGCCGGGCAGGGTGCTTGCGCCGTCGAAGGCCAGCGCGTCGGGCTGCAGGCTGAGCGACGAGACGGCAAAGGGCGGGATGTTGGCGACGTAACGGTCGAGTAGCGCCGCGAGCGAGGGGTCCTTCTGCTCGACCTGGGTGCGCAGCTCCTCGACCATCTGGCGCGTGTCCACCGCGAAGAATCCGACCCGGTCAGCCGGCAGGTGGCCAATCAGCTCGTCCAGCTCCTGCCGCGCTCCGAGGTTCTGGGATGCGCCGTGGGCGTCGAGCATCGACTCGATCGTGGTCCGCCCGTTGGCCAGCACGAGCTCGTCGGCTGTCACGGCATAGGCGAAACCGGTGTTCGCGGCGAGCTGGACATCACCCTCGGCTGACCAGATCGTGACGCCGGCGTGCTCGCTCGAGGTGAGGCTCGTGCCTGACTTGCCGGCCAGGTCGCGAACCTTGTCGGAGAAGGCGCGCGCCGCGGCGGGATCCTTCACGCCGAGCAGGGCCGCCATGTCGGGCAGCGTCGCCCTGGCGGCGTCGGTGCTGCCCACCGGGTAGTCGAGCATGGCGAATGAGACGCGGCCATCGAACCATGGGCCGATGTCCTTCGCGTACGTCAGGCCGGAGCCGGACGCGCCGAGCCCCTGGTCCACGGCGTCAGCGATGGCATTCAGGGGAACCAGGTCCGCATCGGCCGCGGGGAATCGTTCGAGGATCGCGTGCAGCGAGGCGGCCTGCCCAGGCGAGAGGTCCAGCTGGACTTCGCCATACATGACGGTATCCGCCGGGAGGTAGGAAGCCGCGGTGCCCAGCGCGCCGGTCCGCTCGCCCACCAGGCTGAAGCCGAGCACGGCGCCGATGCCGGCGGCCAATGCCACCACCGCGCCGATCACGCCCAGCCGCCACCGGTTCAGCTGCCGGCCGTGCTGTGGGGTACCCTGGCTGGTGACGACCTCGTCTGTGAGCATGCGACTCCCTCCGTGCCGCCCCGCACCCGGTGGATCGGAGTCAGCAGCGCGGTGAGCATAGGTGGTCCCCCTCGAGCACGCCAATGACGAATGGGCTATGCCCGATGCCCCTCCAGGCAGGTGCAGCCGGCGGGTCCCACCAACGCCGCGTGGGGCGTGCCGGCCGGCAGCACGAAGCCGTCGCCGGGCTGCAGCTCCAGCGGCTCGGCGTCCGGCCCGATCAGGAAGGTGATGGAGCCGGCGGCGCACATCAGCAGCTTCGCGTACCGGTGCTGGTGCATCTCGTAGCGGTCGTTCGGCCCGTTCGACCAGGCGTAGGGCTCGACCCCCTCGTGGCGCAGGCGTTCGGCGACCGCTGCGCTGGATGGCGGCGTGGCGGCGTCCAGCCGGAGGCGATCGATGCCGTCAGGCGGCGCCATCGGTGCCTAGCGCACCACCGCCGACTCGGCCCCGGACAGCTTCTCGGCGACGTAGACGGGCACCACCGACAGGATGATCAGCGCCAGCGCCACCACGTTCACCACCGGGACCTCCCGGGGACGCTGAATGGCGCTGAAGATCCAGAGCGGGATCGTCTCCGTCCCCGGCCCGGCGGTGAAGTTCGTGACGATCACCTCGTCGAAGGACAGCGCGAAGGCCAGCAGGCCGCCGGAGAGCAGGGCCGTGCGCATGCCCGGCAGGAGCACGCGGCGGAAGGTCTGCCAGGTATCGGCGCCAAGGTCGGCAGACGCCTCCTCGGTCGAGCGCGGCAGGCGGCGCAGCCGGGCGACCACGTTGTTGTAGGCGATCACCACGCAGAAGGTGGCGTGCCCCACGATGATCGTGGGCAGCCCGAAATCCACACCGAGCGTCTTGAAGGTCGCCGCCAGCGCGATGCCGGTCAGCACGCCGGGCAGGGCGATGGGCAGCACCAGCATGAAGGAGACGGCCTCGCGGCCGAAGAAGCGGTGGCGCGCCACGCCGAGCGCGGCCAGGGTGCCGAGCACGAGCGCCAGCAGCGTGGCGCCCAGGCCGGCCAGCACGGACGTGATGAACGCGTCGACCACCCGGCCGTTGCTCATGGCCTCGCCGAACCAGCGCAGCGAGAAGCCCGGCGGCGGCCAGACCTGCGAGCGACTGTCGTTGAAGGCGTAGATGGCCAGGATCAGCAGCGGCAGGTAGATGAAGGCCAGGGCAACAAAGGTCATGACCCGCAGGCCGATGCGCACCCAGCGCGACTCGGTCATCAGTCGCGCCTCACAGTGATTCAAAGGCGCCCATGCGCCGCGCGATGAACAGGTAGACGACCATGATCACGATCGGCACGAAGGAGTAGGCGGCCGCCAGCGGCAGGCTGCCGAGGCTCGAGTTGTCGTAGATGACGTTGCCGATGAACTTCGTGCCCGACACCATGGTCGGAGTGATGTAGTCGCCGAGGGTCAGGGAGAAGGTGAAGATGGAGCCCGCGGCGATTGCCGGCAGGGCCAGTGGCAGGACAATGCGCCGGAACGTGCCGCCGGCCCTGCCACCGAGATCCGAGGAGGCCTCCAGCAGCGATTCGGGAATTCGCTCCAGGCCGGCGAAGATGGGCAGGATCATGTACGGCAGCCACAGGTAGCTGAGCACGACCCAGGAGTTGGTGATCTCGTTCAGCCCCGGGCCGCTGATACCGAACGGCTCGAGCAGCCAGTCCAGCAGCCCATTGCCCTGGAAGATCACCCGCCACGAGTAGATCTTCACCAGGTATGAGGCCCACAGCGGCAGCAGCACGGCGATCAGCAGGATGCGCCGCGTCCGGCGCGAGGCCACGCGCGCCATGTAGTAGGCGATCGGGAAGCCCAGCAGAACGTCGGTGACGGTGACCGCGACTGCCATGCCGAGCGTGCGCAGTGCGATCGTGCGGTAGACCGGGTTGGTGACCACCTCGCCGAAGGCGTCGAGGCTGAACTCCGGAATGACCTTGCCGCTGAAGGCATCGGTGTGCCAGAAGGCGTTGAGCAGGAGGATTCCGAGGGAGCCCAGGTATGCCAGCCCGATCCACAGCAGCGGGCTGGTGAGCAGCAGGGTCAGCTGCAGGCGGCGCCGGGGATGCAGCCAGGCCGCGAAGCGGCGCGTGAGGGGAGCGCGGGACGTGCCGGCTCGGGCGCTGCTCATCGCCCGCCCATGCTAGCGGCGTCCCCCGGAGGCGGGCCCCCGGGGGACGCGTACGGCTGGCGCGTCGTCAGCCGCCGGTGATGTCGGTCCAGGCCGCGATCCAATCCTCGACGTCCTTGCAGGTCGTGGCTGGATCGGTGTCGTTGCAGTCCTCGCGCGGCGTGCTCCAGAAGTGCACCTTGCTGAAGTACGCCTCGTCGGTGGCGTGGTAGCTGTCGCAGTGTCCGGGCGAGATCTTCTCGGCCTCATCGCAGGCCGCCTGGCTGACCGGAGCTTCACCGAACCACACCGTCGCC
Organism: Candidatus Limnocylindria bacterium; assembly: GCA_036556325.1. Lineage (GTDB taxonomy): Bacteria > Chloroflexota > Limnocylindria > QHBO01 > QHBO01 > DASSCW01. The sequence continues at coordinate 30,149 of DATBJR010000062.1, forward strand.
AGCGCGTTGGTGTGCGGGTCGAGCATCCAGTCCATCCAGCGGTACATGCAGCCAGGATGCTTGGCCGTCGACGAGATCATCCAGGTGTCCGACCAGCCGGTGGAGCCCTCGTCCGGCAGCGTGGCCGCCAGGTGGGCATCGGGCTTGTCGAGCAGGATGGTGTTCAGCTGGTACTGCCAGCTGGTGCCGGCCAGCATGTCGCCGGAGCCGAACGAGGTGATCTGGTCGTTGGACACGTTCCAGTACTCGCCGACGATGTCGTGCTGCTGCTTCAGCAGCTCGACGGCCGCGTTGAACTGCTCTTCGTTGAGCTGGTAGATGTCGGAGATCCCCAGCTCGGGATTCGTCTGCTGGAGATGCAGCGCCGCATCGGCGATGTAGATCGACGAGTTGTAGATGCTGATCTTGCCGGCAGCCGGTGAATTCGGGTCCCACACGGGATCCCAGCTCGTCGGCGCCGTCTTGAACGTGTCCGTGTTGTACAGCAGCACGTTTGCACCGCGTCCATGAGGCGTCCCGTATGGGATGCCGTTGACCGTGTTGTGAGGCTGGTTCTTCAGGCCGTCGAACACATCGGCATAGTTCGGGATGAGGTCGGTATTCACCGGGGCGACCGTTCCGGCAGCGATCATGCGCAGCGTTGCGTCTCCCGACGCTGACACGCCGTCGTACTGACCGGTCGCCATCAGCGAAACCATATTCGCCGAGTCGGTGCCATCCTTGGTCTTGACCTTGCAGCCGGTCTCGTCCTCGAACGGCGTCACCCAGTCGTAGTTCGGATCGTTGGAGCCGTTCTCTGCGTATCCACCCCAAATGACGAGGTCGAGCTCGTCCTCGGCGGGCGGCAGGGTGGTCGCCATCCCGCTCGGCAGGGCGCTGCCGCTGGCGCTGGCGCCGGCGCTGCCACTTGCGGTGGCGCTCGATGACGCGCTTCCCAGCCCGCAGCCGGCGCCGATGAGCGCCAGGCCGACGAGCAGCGCAGGAATCCTGAGTGTCCTTCTCATGAGTTGCTCCGCTCCTCCGTTGCCCCCTGCTCCACTCCCTGTGCCATGTGCAGTACGTGACGCCGGTCCCACAGCAGCGTGACCGGCTCCCCCTGGGCGCTCAGGACCTCCGTCGAGGAGGTCTCGAGGTTCTGTGAGGTGACCACCAGCTCGCCCCCGGCATCGAGCGTGACCACGTAGCGCGTGTCCGGGCCCAGGTAGATGATCTCCTTGACGGTGCCGCGCGCCGCCAGTTGGTCCGGCCCCGGCACCGCTCCCGGTTGGCCGATGCGGATCTTCTCCGGCCGTACCGCGTAGATTCCCTCCGAGCCGATGATTTCGCGCGCGGCGGCTCCGGTGATGAGGTTCGACGTCCCCACGAAGGCGGCCACGAACCGGGTCAGCGGTCGCTCGTAGACCTCAGCCGGCGCGCCGACCTGCTCGATGCGCCCCGCGCTGAACACCGCCAGCCGGTTGCTCATGGTCAGCGCCTCTTCCTGGTCATGGGTGACGTAGATGAAGGTGATGCCGACCTCCGCCTGAATCGCCTTCAACTCGATCTGCATCTCCTCGCGCAGCTTGAGGTCGAGCGCCCCGAGCGGCTCGTCCAGCAGCAGGACGCGCGGTCGGAGGATGAGGGCCCGGGCCAGCGCGACCCGCTGTCGCTGCCCGCCGGACAGCTGCGCGGGGCGCCGGCGCTCGTACCCCTCCAGCCGCACCTGGCGGAGGGCCTCGGCGACCCGGTCACGGCGCTCGGCGCCGGCGACGCGGCGCACCTCCAACCCGTAGCCGACGTTGTCGCCGACGCTCATGTGCGGGAACAGGGCGTAGTCCTGGAACACGGTGTTGACGTCGCGATCAAATGGCGGGACGCCGGTCACGTCGCGGCCGTGGAGCAGCACGCGGCCCTCGGTCGGCTGCTCGAAGCCGGCAATCATGCGGAGGGTGGTCGTCTTGCCCGAGCCGGACGGGCCGAGCATGGAAAAGAACTCGCCGTCGGCGATGTCCAGGCTGATGCCCGACACCGCTTCGACATCGCCGTAGCGCTTGACGAGGTTCTCGAGCCGGACGGCCGGCGCGGCCGCGCCCGGCGAGGGGGTCGTGGTGGGGTGCGGCATCGTGTCGACGGCCACGGGCTCCTCGTCGTTCCGGTTGGGGTGGCGGCACTGTGCCGTCCATCGCTGGCCGGTGTCAAGCGAATTCCGCAACCGCTCATGCTGCGAACTGCGCATTCCGCAAGCCATTCGGCAGGACCCGACGGAAACCGTACGGCCGGCAATGGTCTTAGGTCTGTAGAGTCCGGGCTCGTGAACCCCGGCATTCTGTTCGGCATCCTCGCCGCCCTCGCCTTCGGCGGCGGCGACTTCACCGGCGGCCTCGCCTCACGGCGGGTGGCCGGGCTGACGGTCGTGGCGGTCGCCCAGGGCGTCGGCTTCGTGCTGCTCCTGCTCCTCGTTGGAGCGACCCGCACGCCGCTGCCCGATGTCGGCTCGCTCCTGCTCGCCGCCGCGGCGGGGGCATTCGGCGGCGTCGGCCTCCTGGCGCTGTATCGCGGCCTGGCCATGGGGAGCATGGGCGTCGTGACGGCGCTGTCCGGGGTCGGCTCGGTGGCGCTGCCGCTGCTGGTTGGCTACGCCCTGGGCCGGTCACCGATTGGGCCACTCCAGTGGGTGGGCGTCGCGGTCGCCATGGCTGCGGTGGCGGCGGCCAGCGGGGCCACCCGCGAAGGCGTGCGTACCGAGGCCGTCGCGATGGGCGCCGCGGCGGCCCTGTTCTTCGGCCTCTGGTTCGTGCTGCTGGACCTCGCGGCCGGCCAGGATCGGGCCTGGCCGCTGCTCGTGAGCCGCGGCTCGGCGACCGTCCTCATTGGCGGCGCCGCCTTGCTGCGGCGTCAGTTCACCGGCGCGCGTCGAACGTGGCCGCTCATGGTCGGCGCGGGGACGCTGGACGTGGCCGGCAACGCCGCCTTCGTCGAGTCACGCGCCACCATCCCCGTCGGCATCGCGGCCGCGCTCACCGGCCTCTACCCCATCATCACCATGGTCCTCGCGCGCGTGGTGCTGCGCGAGACGCTTCCGCCACTGGGCCTGGCGGCGGTGGCGCTCGCCGTCGGCGGGGTGGTCCTCATCTCGCTGGGATAGCGGTCAAGTCGCGGCGTGCGCGCGGTCGGCCACCCGCCGCCGGTCGAGATGCTCGCGGCGTCGCGCTGGGTCGGATCCATGTTGCCCTTCCTCGTGCTGGCGCCAATGCATCGGCGCTGGAGCACAGGGAAGCGCGGACGTCCTTATCGGCCGCTTACCGCTCGCTTATTGACCGTGCAGGCGCTCACTTCGAGGTTCGACGCTCCGCAGGGGGCAGGCCGCGTATGATTGGCACCTCCACACGGCCACCGCACCGATCGAGCATGACCTTCGACCGTGTCCCCATCGTCGAGTCCGCACTCGACGCCTATCTCGCCGGCGCCGCAGACGGCCGTCCGCGCCTGCCGGGCGACGCCGAGCTGCTGGCCGGCTCGGGGTTGACGGCCCGCCGCGCGATCGCCCTGTTCGAGGACCAGGTCACCTCGCGTGCGATCGACGTTGCGGCCCGCGAGCTGAAGAAGACGAACCGCTCCTACTACACCATCGGTTCGGCGGGACACGAGAACAACGCGGTGCTCGGCGCACAGCTGCGCCTGACCGATCCCGCCTTCCTGCACTACCGCTCCGGCGGCCTGTTCATGGCCCGAGCCCGGCAGCTGCCGGGCAGCACGCCGGTGTTCGACACGCTGCTGGGCATCGTCGCGAGCAGCGAAGAGCCCATCGCCGGCGGGCGGCACAAGGTCTGGGGCAGCCGCGCCCTGTGGATCCCGCCGCAGACCTCGACCATCGCCAGCCACCTGCCGAAGGCGGTTGGGCTTGCTTTCAGTTTGGCCCGCGCCCGCCGCCTGGGTGTTAATGACGGGCTGCCGCCGGACGCCATCGTCCTGTGCTCGTTCGGCGACGCGTCGGCCAATCACGCCACGGCACTGGCGGCCTTCAACACGGCGCGCTATGCGGTGCGCATCGGCCTGCCCATGCCGATCCTGTTCGTCTGCGAGGACAACGGGACCGGCATCAGCGTGCCAACCCCCCAAGGCTGGATCGCGGACACGTTCGGCCACCAGCCGCACCTGCGGTATGTGCCCGCGGCCGGCGAGCTCGACGAGGTCTGGCAGGCATCGGCCGAGGCGATTCATCACGTCCGCACCGCGCGGCAGCCGGCCTTCCTGCACCTGCAGACCGTCCGCCTGTGGGGCCATGCCGGCAGCGACGCGGAGCACGCCTACCGCACCGGCGACGAGATCGCGGCCATCGAGGCGCAGGATCCGCTGCTGCGCAACGCGCAGTTCCTGGTCGAGCGTGGCGCTGTGACGGCCGGCGAGCTGCGCGCGCTGGTGGCCGACACCCGTGAGCGGGTGCTGGCCGCCGCCGAGGAGGCGACGCGTCGACCGCGGCTGGAGACGACCGCGGAGGTGATGGCGCCGCTCGCCCCCGACCACCCCGCGCGCGTGGCGCAACGCGCTGCGCACCCCGTCCTCGACCCCGAGCAGCGGAAGGAGGCACTCGGCGGGCTGCCGGAGGAGGCATCGGCTCCCAATGCCCGTACGCTGGCGGGCATCCTGAACGCCGCACTGGCCGACGAGCTGGCACGCCGGCCGGAGCTCATCCTCTTCGGCGAGGACGTCGGCCGCAAGGGCGGTGTCTACAACGTGACCAACGGCCTGCAGCGGCGCTTCGGCGCCGGGCGCGTGTTCGACACACTGCTGGACGAGACCTCGATTCTCGGGATCGCGCAGGGTGCGGCGCACATCGGCCTGCTGCCGGTCCCCGAGATCCAGTACCTGGCCTACGTCCACAACGCGCTCGACCAGATCCGCGGCGAGGCCGCCTCGCTGGGGTTCTTCAGCCAGGGCCAGTTCCGCAACCCCATGGTGGTCCGCGTCCCGGGCCTTGCCTACCAGAAGGGGTTCGGCGGCCACTTCCACAACGACAACAGCGTCGGGGCACTGCGCGACATCCCGGGACTGGTGCTGGCCGTCCCGGCCCGCGGCGACGACGCGGCCCGCATGCTCCGCGGCTGCGTGGCGATGGCGGAGGAGGATGGGCGCGTGATCGTCTTCCTGGAGCCGATCGCCCTCTATCACGAGAAGGATCTGTACGCCGATGGCGATGGCGGCTGGCTGGCGGACTACCCACCCCCACCCTCGCACCTGCTGCCCGGCGAGCCGGGCGTGTACGAGGCCGATGGCTCCGACGACGCGGACCTCCTCATCGTGAGCTACGCGAACGGGCTGCGGCTCTCGCTCGGCGCCCAGCAGCTGCTCATCGAGCGCCACGGGGTGCGGGCCCGGGTCCTGGATCTGCGCTGGCTCAATCCCCTGCCGACCGCGGCCCTGCGGCAGCACGCGGGCCGCGTTCCCGCGGTGCTTGTGGTCGATGAATGCCGCCGCACGGGCGGCGGCATCGCGGACGCGATCATCGCCGACATGGTTGAGTCCGGGTCGGTCGCCCGCCCCTCCTCCGTCCGGGCCGCCGACTCGTTCGTGCCGCTGGGGCCGGCCACGGGCACCGT
>DATBJR010000063.1:0-3504 GCA_036556325.1 Candidatus Limnocylindria bacterium
GATCGGGATGCGGTATCCCGCGGCGTGGGCCGCGGTAGTCCTGACGAAGGTGACCCCCGGCATCGGCCTGCTATGGTTCGCCGCGCGGGCCGAGTGGCGGTCATTCGCCATCGGCATTGGCGTGACGGCCGTTGTCGCCACGGCCTCGTTCGTCCTGGCACCGCAGCTCTGGATCGAGTGGGTGCAGCGCCTGACGGGCGGCTCGGGGACGGCCGGCTCCGGCTACATGCTGTTCTTCGTTGCCAGGTGCGTCATAGCGCTGGGCCTGGTCGTGATCGGTGCGCGCACCAATCGCGCCTGGCTGGTGCCAGTGGCCGCCACCATCGCCGTGCCCATCATCTGGCCAGACAGCCTGGCGATGCTGCTCGCCGCATTTGCCCTGGTGCGCTGGAAACCAGCTAGTCGGCCGGCCGCCTCAGGCGCCCGATCAAATGCGAGCGCAGCTGCGGCACTGCGTTGAGCAGCGGGTAGAGGACCGGCGTCATCGGCCCCAGCCGTCGGGACAACGGTGGCAGGAGGGTCATCGGCTCCAGCTCGCGGGCGAATCCGGGGAAGAGGCCGGCAACGCGGGCGGAGTCCAGGCCGTGGACAGCTGGGTTGCGTGGATTGTCGTAGCGCAGGTCGTACCACAGCAGCCAGCCGCCGGGTCGGAGGACGCGGCTGGCCTCGGCGGCGACGTCCCGTTCCAGCGCCGCGGTTGGCAGTGAGCTGAACAGGGTGGACGCCACCACCACGTCAAAGGCCCCGGTGTCGAACGGCAGCGCGTCGCCTGAGGCTTCGACGAAGTGAGCCCAGGGATGGGAAGCGGCAGCGCGGGCCACGGCCTCCGGCCGAAGGTCGGCGCCCGTCCAGTCGGTGGGGATTCCCGCCGCTTGCGCCGCACCAGCGAGCTCGCCGGTGCCGCAGCCCAGGTCCAGGACGCGGCCACCCTCCGCGGGCAGGCTGCGGCGCAGCAGCGTGACCAGCCTGGCGTCACGCTCCGCGGTCATGCGCGCGTAGCCGCGATTGCTCGGATCCCACAGGCGGCCGCGATCCTGGTCGTCGTAGCGCTGGTACGTCTGCTTGATGGCCTCCAGTGCCGCGCCCCGGTTGGCACCGCGTATCTCGGCACGCGCCTCCGCGGCACGCCGCTCCCCCGCTTGGGCGCGGCGGTGCAGGAGCGGCCACAGCACCAACCCCTGCAACGACCCAATGCCATAGCCGAGGTGCATGGTCAGCGTGACCAGTGGGTACAGCAGCCGCTCGGAGCTGCCACCCTTGGGGGCGCGCCGGACAGCCGCGAACGCCAGCATCAGGTAGACGGCCAGCAGCAGCGGCAGGGCGGGCCACCACCACAGCAGGCTGACCACGGCGCCGACCAGGAGCGCAAGGACGAAGGCCGCCGGCACCAGGTGGCGCAGCCGGATGGCGCCCGGACGCAGCGTCGCCAATGCCACCTTCCACAGGCCGTAGCCGTGGTACTGCCGCCAGATGCCGGCGAACGTGTCGCGGCAGAGGTACACGGACCGGATGGCGGGATCCAGCCAGATGCGCTGCCCGGCGGCGCGAATCCGCCAGTTGAGATCGTCGTCCTCCGTCCGCAGCAGCGCCGGGTTGTACCAGCCAACCCTGTCGAAGAGGTCGGCCCGATAGACCCCCAGGTACACCGACTCCACCTCGCGCGCCTCGCCGTCCAGGTGGAACTGCGAGCCACCGGAGCCGAAGCCCGTCTGCAGCGCCAACGCCATGGCTCGGCCAACCGTCGTGCGGCCAACGGGACGCATCGGCCCACCTGCCACCGCCGCACCCTGCTCCTCGAGCGCGATGAGCGCTCGCTCGAGATAGTCCGGGGCGATGCGCGCCTGCGCATCGACGAAGGCCAGGACGTCCGCGCGCGAATGAGCGAGCGCGATGTTCAGCGCGGAGCCCCGATCTCCCGCCGGGTTCTCCAGCACCGTGACGTCCGCCAGGCGGCGAGCCAGCTCGAGGGTGCCGTCCGCCGAGGGCGCAACGACCACGAGGATTTCGCTGGCGCGGAGAGTCTGGGCTCGGATGGCATCCAGGCAATCGGGCAGCAACGCCGCGGCGTTCAGGGCCGGCACCACCACCGCCACGCTCGTCACGCCGGCGGGCCTCCGCCGAAGCCCAGGGTGGCCGCGAAGGCACTCCATGCCTTGGGCGCGCGCCGCGGACTCCCAACGCTGAAGCCGATGGCGCGGAGGAACATCAGCACGCTGGCGAAGGCGGCTCCGCCCGGTCCGTACCACTTCCACAGGTAGAGGCGCATCGACCGGGCGTGGCGCGGCCCGAAGTGATAGTCCTCGCTGCTCGAGCCTCCGCCGATGTGCGTGACCACGGCCTGCGGCAGGTAGCGAATGGGCATCCCCGCGCGAAGCACTCTCCGGCAGAGGTCGGCGTCCTCGAAGTAGAGAAAGAAGTCCTCGTCGAACCCCCCGATCTCCAGGAACGCCTCTCGGCCGATGGCGCACACCGCACCGGAGACCATGCTGGTCGAGATCGGCTCTGTCGACTCCTCTGCGCTGGCGTATTCCCGCGCCAGTCGATTGCGGCGGACCAGGCGGCCGATGACCGGCCACCGGCTCACCCAGCTCCCGAGCCGATGCATGCCGAGGGCCCGCGCCGCCAGGTCGCCTGGCCCTGGGAGCAGGCCGGCACTGCGCTGAATGGCGCCGTCCTCGCCCACCAGCCGCGCCCCGGCCAGACATCGACAGCCGTGGCGCTCGACCTCATCGACCAGGGCAGCAACTGCCCTCGGCGTTAGCTCGGCGTCCGAGTTGAGGAAGAGGAGGATGTCGGTGGTGGACTGCCTCACGGCCAGGTTGGCGGCCTGGCCGTAGCCGGCATTGCGGTCGTTGGCGACGTATTGGACGCGCTCGTCATCCAGTGCGTCCAACAGCTGCGGCGTCTCCCCATCGTCGGCGTTGTCCACGATGATCACCTCGGCGACGTCGGGCACGCGCAACGCACTCGCCACGGCTGCTGCCGTCAGCTTCGGCGTGCGATACGTCACGACCAGGACCGAGATCGGTGGCATCCGCGCTATCTTGGCCCGCACCTCGCACGACGCGAGCGTTAATCCGTACTGCCCGTGGAGTCCCACCGGTGACCGACCAGCGGCCCAGCCTCTCGGTGATCATCGTCAACTTCAACTCCACGCCCCTCCTGGCGGAGTGCCTGCGCTCGCTGGAGTCGAGCACCGTCGCAGACCAGCTGCAGGTCATCGTCGTCGACAACGCGTCCACGGACTTCGATGTGGAGGCACTTCGAGGCGAGCATCCAGCGGTCATGTTCCTCCCCCGGGACCGCAACACGACCTACACGGGCGGAAACAACATCGGCTTCGGCGAGGCCACCGCCGATCTGGTGCTCATGCTCAATCCGGACACCCGCCTCGAGCCCGATGCGCTGGAGCGAGCACTCGCGCACATGGCCGAAGAGCCTGATCTGGCGGCGCTGACTGCCTACCTGATCGGACCCGATGAGGCGCTGCAGCGCTACTACCGC
>DATBJR010000064.1:0-9892 GCA_036556325.1 Candidatus Limnocylindria bacterium
GGCCAGTTGTTGGCCATGTTGAGCGAGATATTGGTCCAGGCCATGCCTTCCAGTGCGCGGGCCATGCGCAGCCCGCCGACGTCGAGCGGCTCGAGCCCGGCGTCGCGGACGATGGTCGCCACCGTCGCCTTGGCGTCGGCGTCGTCGCCGGCGATATACCCGTCCAGCGCGCCGTGGTCGCGGGACCTGGCCAGCTGTGAGGCAAACACCGTGTTGAACGCCTTGACCACGTGGGCGGCGGGCAGCTGCTCTTGGATCTGCTCGGCGTTGCTGCGGCCCGATTCGATCACCGATTGCGAGTTCGTCACGTCGATGACCGGCTTGCCGTCGACCTCGTTGCGAATCTCATCCGCAACCTCGCCAACCGCGCCGAAGGGCACGGCCAGGACGACGGCGTCCGCACCCTGCGCTGCCTCGGCCGGGTTGGCCGCGGGCTCGCACTCGAGACCGGCCGCGGCCTGCGCGGCCCTCTCCGCGTTCGATGCCGCCACGACCACGTCATGCCCCGCGTCGGTCAACGCCGATGCCAGGGCGCCCCCCACATTTCCAACTCCAATGACTGCCACGCGCATGTGCCGATTGCCTGCCTTTCATCAAGAAGTAGTTGCTGCCGCAACTATCTCACCGTTTGCGCAACCGCGCAAGTACCGCAGGCCGGCAGCGGGTGCCACCTGAGTCGGCCGCCTAGAATTGAGCCGATGTTCTACGTCCAGCGCGGCCAGGTGCCGCACAAGCGGCACACCCAGTTCCGCCGTGAAGACGGGACCCTGTACGCGGAGGAGCTGTTCGGCGTGGAGGGCTTCGCCGGCCGCTCGTCGCTCCTCTACCACCACACCCCGCCCACCCAGACGCACCAGATCGACGATCCCACCCCGGTTGCCCTCGAGGCTGCCGATCCGGAGGGCCGCGCGGCGCATCGGCATCACCTGGTCAATACCAGGGACGTCCAGCCGTCGGGTGACGGCCTGTCCGGCCGCATCCCGCTGTTCTTCAACGGCGACGTGACCTTCGGCGTCGTGCGCCCCGGCGAGCCGATGGGGGACTTCTACCGCAACGGCGTGGCGGACGAGATGTTCTACGTCCACGAGGGGACCGGGACGCTGGAGACGATCTTCGGGCCGATCGCCTACGGCCCCGGCGACTACCTGGTCATCCCCATCGGCACCACCTACCGACTGGTGCCCGACGCGTCGAGCGAGCAGCGGATGCTATGGCTCGAGTGCCCGTCAGAGATCGAGCCGCCGAAGCGCTACCGCAACGACTATGGCCAGCTCTTGGAGCACGCGCCGTACTACCACCGCGACATCCGCCCGCCCGACGAGATGGCCCCCATCGTGACCTCGGATCAGGGCGACTTCGTCATCCGCGTTCGATCCCGCGATCGGATCACGCCGTACCACTACCGCCACCACCCGTTCGACCTGGTCGGCTGGGACGGCTACCTGTGGCCCTTCGCCTTCAACATCGGCGATTTCGAGCCGATCACCGGGCGCGTCCACCAGCCGCCGCCGGTGCACCTGACCTTCCAGCCGCGCAACTTCGTGATCTGCAGCTTCGTGCCGCGCAAGTTCGACTACCACCCGCTGGCCATCCCTGCCCCGTACAACCACTCGAACATCAACAGCGACGAGGTCATCTACTACGTCGCGGGCAACTTCATGAGCCGGCGGGGGGTCGACATCAGCTCCTTCACCGTCCATCCGGCCGGGATCCCGCACGGACCCCACCCGGGGACTGTCGAGGCCAGCATTGGCAAGGAGGCGACGGAGGAGCTGGCGGTCATGATCGACACGTTCCACCCGCTGCACCTGACCCGCCAGGCGGTCGAACTGGAAGACGATCGCTACCCGTACTCCTGGATCCCGCCCGACGATGCGCATGAGCATGCCCGCGAGCTGTCCGAGCGCGGTCCCGAGGCGTTCCCCGACTGACGCTCATGTACATGCCAGGCGCGGCATGGGCACGGAGCGACGCGGTTCGCGCCGCTCCGTCAGCCGGGGTCCGGGCCGTCGAGGTTGACGAGATGCGGGCCGTCGCCGACCCGCACGACGAAGGCCTCCACATCTCCGTTCGGGCTCGTCGTCTCGCGATGGACGAGGTTCGCCGGGTTGAAGATGAAGTCACCGGCCTCGGCGCGGACGGACTCGCGTCCTCCCGGGCCGAAGTCGATCGTCAGCGAGCCGACCAGGATGTAGATAAAGGAGTCGTGTCCACCGTGATGGTGCCAGCCGCCCGCTACGCCGGCGTCGGTCCGGATCCAACCGGCCCAAGCGTCGGCGCTCTCGTAGAGCTGCCGCCGTTCCATGCCAGCGGTGGCCGGCCCTGGCGTCGCATCGTCGGATCGGACGACGATCGGCCGCAAATGGTTCATCGGTCACCCCATTCTCGATTCGTCGTCAATGGCGGGAGGCCGGCGTAGCATCGGCCTTGCAGGAGGAGCCGCTCATGACCGATCCAACCGCCGTTCCCATCAACCTCTTCGAGAACGACCGCGAGCTGGTGCTCGTCGCCCCCATGCCCGGCGTGGCCGCCGAGGACATCAGCGTGGATGTCATGGACGACGGACAGCTGATCGTGCGCGCCCGCATGCACGGGGAGGGCCAGGAGCGCATCTCCTACCTCCTCCGCGAGTGGAGCTACGGTCCGTTCGAGCGCGGCGTCCAGCTGCCCGTTCCCGTCGATGCCGGCCGCGCCAACCTGAGCTTCGGCAACGGCGTGCTGACGGTCGCCCTGCCCAAGGCCACTGTCACCGCGCCGGCCGCCCTGGCCGTCATGCCGACGGGGCATGCCCGCGGCGTGACCGAGGGCCACTCGGGAGATCCAACGCGGACCCAGAAGGGCTGACAGGCCCGCGGTGATCCTCTACTTTCTGCGGCACGGCGACGCCGGCCAGGCCCGGGCGACCGATGACGAGGCGCGCCCGCTCAGCGCGGAGGGCGAGGCGGCCCTCCTTGCGGCGGCCGCCACCTGGCAGCGGCTGAAGCTCCGCCCCGAGGTGGTGATCACCTCTCCCCTCGCTCGGGCGCGCCAGACCGCGGAGCTGCTCTGCCAGGGCATCGGCTGTACTGGAGAGCCCGTGGTTGACCAGCGGCTCGAGCCGGGAGCCGGCTGGGGTGACATGGCCCGCGCCATGGCCGATCATCCCGGCGCCGCCCGCGTCTGCTTCGTGGGCCACGAGCCGGACCTGTCGCAGGTGGTGGCGCTGTTGACCGGGGCGGCCTCGATCCGCATGCGCAAGGGTGCGCTGGCGTGCGTCGAGTTCTACGGCGTCCCGGAGCCGGGCGGCGGCGAGCTGGCCTGGCTGATCGACCCCGACCTGTACGCGGCCTGAGCAGGATCTGGACCGATGGCTTCGCAGCAGACGGCACCGCAGCGCTCCATCACCCGCGTCGCCGCCTACGCGCTGTGCGTGGAGGACGGCCGCATCCTGCTGTGCCATATCGCACCGGGCCACTGGTCCGGCGTCGGCGAGTGGACTTTGCCCGGTGGTGGCCTCGACTTCGGCGAGGCGCCGCGCGACGCCGCCATTCGGGAGCTCGCGGAGGAGACCGGGCTGGTCGGCGAGATCATGGGCCTGGCCGACGTCCTGTCCTGGACCGGGCGCTGGCACCATCCCCGAGACGGGGTGGATGAGGCCTATCACGGCCTGCAGATCGTCTACCGGGTGCGGCCCGTCGGCGGCGAGCTGCGCGACGAGCCGGACGGATCGACCGATTGCGCGCAGTGGTTCCGGCTGGCCGAGGCGGCCACGCTGCCGTTGGTCGACCTCGCGCGCACCGGCCTGCGCCTGGCGACCACCGGACCCGGCACACACGAGGAGGCATGAGAGACCCATGGATGGAGTGGCGGTGACCGCGCGCCGGTTCGACGACCCTGACGAGCGGCGTGAATTCCCCCTTGGCCGCTTCGAGCTGGTGCGGATGACCGTGGCGTTGGGGCGACCGGGTGGGGCAGCGCCACGCCGACCTATACTCGAACCCCATGCCCGACCCGCGACTGGAGCTGCATAGCCTCCTGCTCTGCGACCATGCCATCACGGCGCAGGACGGCAAGGTCAGCGCCATCGGCCTCTTCAGCCAGATCAACGTGACCCGGCTGCCCACGGTGTATGGCCGCTTCTTCATCGTCGCGGTGCTCGAAGCCGACCCCGGGCTGCACCAGCTCACCTTCCAGGTCATCGGCCCGTCCGGCCAGCCGATGCTGGCCCGCCCGCCGCAGATGCGGCTGGAGGTGCCGCCCAAGGCGATCACCGCCAACATCGTCGCCGACCTGAAGGGCCTGCAGGTCCGCGAGCTCGGCAAGCATCGGCTGGAGCTGCGCGCTGGCGAGCGGGTCCTGGGCAGCACGCCGTTCACCATCAACCTCCTCTGGCAGGAACGGCGCGCGGCCAACGCCTGAGCCGATCTCACGCCGTCGCCTGTCGCCGCGTTTCACCAAGGAAGCCGAACGACCGGAGAAGCCGATGGCCCCCTCCCTCCCCGACGTGTCCTCGCCTCGGGCGGACCCGCGGTTCATCGCGGTCCGCACGACCAACATCTTCTGCCGCCCTGGCTGCCCCGCGCCGGCACCGAAGCCCGACAACGTCGAGCGCTACGGGACGGCCCGCGAGGCGCTGTTCGCGGGCTATCGGCCGTGCCTGCGCTGCCGGCCGCTCGACGGCGCCCAACCGAAGCCGAGCGACGCGGAGGCGCGGCGGGCGGAGCGGCTGCAGCCGGTGCTGCGCGCCGGACGCGAAACGCGTCGGACCGGGAACGGCCGGGCGGCGGTCGTGGTGCGGATGCTCAGGACGCCGCTAGGGCCGATGCTGGCCGGCGCAACCGATGACGGCATCTGCCTGCTCGAGTTCACGGACCGCCCAATGCTGCCGACCCAGCTGGACGTCCTGGCCCGGCGACTCCGCCGTCCGCTGGTCGCCGGCCACCATCCCCTGCTCGACCTGCTGCAGGACCAGCTCGACGGCTACTTCGCCGGCGAGCGGCTGGCCTTCGACCTGCCGCTGGTCGCGCCCGGCAGCCCGTTCCAGGAGCGGACGTGGGCGGCACTCGGGCAGATTGCCCCGGGGTCGACGATCAGCTACGAGGAGCTGGCAGCCCGGGCCGGCCGGCCGGGCGCGCAGCGCGCCGCCGGAACGGCGAATGGGGCAAACCGCATCGCCGTGGTGGTGCCCTGTCACCGGGTCGTGCGCAAGTCGGGCGAGCTCGGCGGCTATGGCGGTGGGCTGTGGCGCAAGGCGTGGCTGCTCGACCACGAACGCCGGGTTGCCAGCAGCGACCCGGGACCATGGGGGACTGCGCTGGCGGCGGCGGTGCCGTAGAGTTCCGCAGGCAACCAACCTGACCTACCTACGGAGGGGGCGTGCCGTTCCTGTCGGCGCTCCTGGCCATCTTGCTGGGGCTGTCCGCGGTGACACCCACCGGCGATCCGGCTGACGAGCATTTCTACCCTTCCCGATCCTGGGGATCGGCCAACAAGACGTATGGCGCCACGCTGGTCGACATCAATGGCGACGGGCGCCCGGACCCGCTGCTCGGCTGGCACAACGACCGTCCGCCCTCGCTGCTGGTCAACCAGGGCAACCTGACGTTTGCTCGTCCGGACGTGCCGTGGCACTTCCCCATGGATCGTCACGCGTGCGCCTGGGGCGAGGCGAACGGGGACTGGCAACCGGACCTCTACTGCAGCCAGGGCGCGCGCAGCGGCACCGGCACCGGTCCAAAGGAGCTGTGGTCCAGCGATCCATGGAGGGACTGGGCGCACAGGGCCGGCGTGGACAACCCGTTGGCCCGAGGCCGCTCCGTCAACTGGCTCGACTACGACCGCGACGGCGACCTCGACCTGTTCACCGGGGCAGTCCAGCGCGACACCTACGGCGACCAGCTGTTCCGCAATGATCGTGGCCACTTCACCATGGTCAACGCCGGGATCAGCGCGCCGCGCTGGACACAGCAGTCGACCACGGCCGACTGGAACCGCGACGGCTGGCCGGACCTGCTGCTGATCCAGGGCATCAGCAGCAACTCGGTGCGTGCCTTCGTCAACAACCACGGCACGTTCGTCCACGTGCGGCTGGCCCACACCATTGGCTCGTGGAAGGCGGCGGCCTGGGGCGACTACGACGGCGACGGCTGGCCGGACCTCAACCTCGTCTCGCTGGGCCGCTCGATCATCCTGCACAACGACCACGGGTCGTTCCACGTGGTGCACGACACCGTCATGGTCCGCGCTCGCGGCAGCGTCTGGCTGGACGTCAACAACGATGGACTGCTTGACCTGTTCGTGGTGCAGAGCGCACCCGGGGCCGAGGCGGGCTCGGTCGGCGACGCCAGCGACCGCCTCATCGTCCAGTACCGGCCGGGCCACTTCACGAAGGCGGTGCTTTCCGAGACCGCCGGCTGGGCGGGCGCCGGCCAGAGTGTCGCCGCGGGTGACGTGAACGGCGACCATCGCACCGACGTGCTGGTGAGCAATGGCCGCCAGCACTGGCTGGGCCGCCAGCACCTCCTCACCAACCGGGTCCACGGTGGCGGCGGGGCGAGCGTCTACCTGCGTGGCACGCGCTGGAATCCGCTGGGCTTCGGTGCGCGGGTGCGCGTCACCACCGGCTCACGGTCGCGCTGGACGGAGCTCAACGACGGCGTGTCCGGGCTGAGCCAGAGCTCGGCGGTGGTGCACGTCAGCCTGGGCAGCGCTTCGTATGCCTGGGTGCGGGTGGTCTGGCCCAACGGGGTCTGCGATCAGATCCGGGTGGGTCGCGGGGCAACCCGGCGGCTGACGATCGGCTCCGCGCACTGCTGAGGCGGGCCGCCGTCCAGAAGCGCTAGCGGCGGTCCGCCTTCCAGGCCACCAGCACGCCAACGTCCTCGTACTTCCAGGCCACGTCCACGGCCGCGAAGCCGGCAGCGGTCAGCCAGCCGAGCTGGTCGGCGGCGGTGTCCAGGTGGTCGTGCTCGCGTTCATGGGGATCGGCTGGCCGCGGGGCGTCATACAGCTCCAGCAGCCGGTCCGAGGCATGGCGGAAGGCGTCGGCCACGACCATGATCCCGCCCGGGGTGAGGTGCTCCCAGAGGCGGGAGAAGAGGTGGCGCTTCTCGTCGGCCCACAGGTGGTGGACGGCCAGCACGCTGACGATGGCCTCGTACAGCCCGTCCAGCTGCGGGTTGGCGATGTCGGCCTCGCGCAGCTCGATACGGTCGCGATGCGCGCGCAGCCGCTGCCGTGCCCGGCCGAGCATCTCGCGGGAGACGTCCAGGCCCACGATCCGCGCGGCAGGCAGCGCCTCCAGGATCCTTAGCGCGGTGACGCCGGTGCCCACGCCCAGGTCCAGGACGCGGTGCGGCGGGCGCAGCGACAGCAGGCTGACCACCGTGTCCTGGATTTCGTCGTAGCGCGGCACCTGCTGGCGGATCTCGGCGTCGTAGCGCGACGCCCACTCGTCGAAGTGCTCGCCGACTGTGCGCGGCGCGATCCCCTGGCTCACCAGCTGATATCGGTCCCCATCGCGTGATAGCCGCCGTCGACATGGATCATCTCGCCGGAGGTCATGGCCGACCAGTCGCTGAACAGGAAGCAGACCATCTGGCCCACCGGCGTGGCATCGCTCGTCGACCAGCCCAGCGGGGCGCGCTTCTGCCAGCCGCCCGAGATCTGGTCGAAGCCGGGAATGTTCTTGCCGGCCATGGTGCGGATGGGGCCGGCCGACACCGTGTTGACCCGGATGCCGTGCGGGCCGAGGTCACGGGCGAGGTAGCGGGTGGTCGCCTCCAGGCCGGCCTTGGCCACGCCCATCCAGTCGTAGATCGGCCAGGCGAAGCGGCCGTCGAAAGTGAGGCTCACCACGCTCGAACGGCCGGCGGCCTTCATCGGCTCCAGCATGCCCACCGCCAGCGCCTTCAGCGAATAGGCCGATGTCTGGAAGCCGGTGGCCACGCTCTCCCAGGGCGTGTTCAGGAAGTTGCCGCCCAGGGCGTCCTGCGGCATGAACCCGATCGAATGGAGCGTGCCGTCCAGCCGCCCCCAGCGCCGGGTCACCTCGTCCGCCACGGCGGCGATCCGCTCGTCGCTGTTGACGTCCATGTCCAGCACGTCCGGCACCGGATCGAGCTTCTTCGCCACCCGCTGCGTGATGCTGACCGCGCGGCCGACGCTGGTCAGCAGCACCTCCGCGCCGGCTTCCTGGGCGACCTTCGCCACCGCGAAGGCCATGGAGTCGTCGGTCAGGATGCCGGTGATCAGCAGCTTCTTTCCGTCAAGCAACAACGGCGGGCGCTCCTTTGCGGGATGGACCGATGCGGGCGCCGAATTGTAGCCCGATGCCCGGTCACGCTACGCTGGGCCGGCCATGATGGTGCATCTCTACGACTACACGGTGCCGATCGCCGATGCGTCGGCGGGCGTGCCCAAGCTGCGCGACGCCTTGGCTCCCCTGCCCGATGCGGACCGCAAGGTCCTGCTGGGCGGCCTCTTCAAGCCGGAGCGCATGCCCGGCACCATGGAGCGCATCTCGACACTGGTCACCGACCTCGATGCCAGCTTCGGCGACCTCCTCACGCTGCTCGACAACTCCGCCCGCGCACGGCGCTTCGTGGCGGTCGACGAGGCGAAGGCCATCCTGGACCGATACCTCCCGCCCAGCGCCATTGCCGGCACCCACGACTGGGACGTCGCCCGCCTGCACGAGCCCTACGGCGACGGCTCGTACCACGGCAAACTGCTGAAGCGGGTCCGCAAGCAGCTGCGCAGCGTGTCGAACCGCGAGGCGCTGCTGACGCCCTTCCTGCTCCGGCGCGAGTGGGGCCGATGACGCGCAGGCGCCGCGGCCGCCCGTACCAGCCCTACCCGACGCGGCGGGCGAACTGGGGTGCGCGGATCGTCATCGTGGTGGTGGGCTTCATCATGGTCGTCGGCATCGCGATCCTGACCTTCACGCACTGACCTTGACGCCCCGCCGGGCGTGCTGTCGGGCCTCATCGGGTGCAGCGGCCCCGCGCGCCTCGACCTGCAGCCGCAGCCGGTAGAGCACGTTCCACTCGTCGATGTTCAGGCTGGCGGCATCGATCCGGGCCTGGACGTCATCCAGGCGGCGGCGCAGGGCATCCGGCCCACCGCCCTGCGCTCCGGCATTCAGGATGGCGTCCTCCAGCCGCTGGCTGTCCTCGCTCCAGGTGAGATGCGCTCCCCGGAACGGCACCTCGCGCTCGAGGGCGGCGCGGGCGAGGTGGACCTTGCGCATCGGGCCGAGCACGGCCACGTTGGTGGCGTAGGCGTAGAGCTGCAACCCGTCGGCTGTGAGGTACATCGGGTCGCCGCGGACAACCGCGCCCAGCAGGTGGCGCACCGCGAAGCCGACCGTCCGCATCGGCCAGCTTTCGATCCCCCGTGCCTCGCGCACGCGCAGCTCATTCACGCCGATGGTGCGCAGTGCCCCGGCGACGGTCTCCGTCAGCGCCTCGTCGTCGGTGCCGGGCTTCATCGACAGCGCGACCTGCACCAGCGTGCGCTTGTGGCGGATGCGCTCGACCAGCACGAACGGCGTCAGGACCACCATCTGCAGCACCGCGATGCCAAGTGAGGCAGTGGCCGGGTAGGACACGGGCACCATACGCACCCACTGCTCCACGCTGCGTTCCTCCTGGAACTCGACCCAGATCGTCAGCGCGGCGATGACCGGTGGTGTCAGCAGCAGGCCTCCGGCGATTCCGAGGACCACCAGCGGCGTGACCTGGAAGTTGTGCGGGATGATGCCGGCCGCATCCAGCGCGGCGCCGACCAGCAGCGGCACGGCAAAGCCGGCCAGCAGGATGACCCACGCCGCGGCGAGGAGGCTGCTGACAGCAAGCACCCGACCCTGCTTCCCGGGAACCTGGCCGAAATAGAGCGCGGTGGCCCAGCCGAG
>DATBJR010000065.1:0-9627 GCA_036556325.1 Candidatus Limnocylindria bacterium
CGGCTGGCAGATCGGGTCACCGGGGACCGGCTACAACGTCCTCACCGTCGGCGGCGTCAACGACCGCGGCACGAAGAGCCGCGCCGACGATCGGATCTGGTACGCGCCGGGCTCGAACGGCAGCAACTGGTTCGACCGCCCGTCGGATCCATGGAACGCCCACGGCGACTACAACAAGCCGAACCTGGTGGCGCCGGCGGTGAGCGTGCGAACGGCAAACGGGCTGGCCGCCAGCGGCACCAGCGTGGCCACGCCCATCGTGTCGGGCATCGCCGCCCAGCTGATCGCCAACCAGCCCGTCCTGGCCGCCTGGCCGGAGGGCGCGCGCGCCGTCCTGATGGCCGGTGCCGTCCACCGCGTGCCGATGCCGGATGGCTCGCGCAACGTCGACCACGAGGGCGTCGGCATGGCCTCCGCCTACTGGACGCATCTCATCGCGCATGCCGGCGACGGCACCTACGGAGGCTATCGGCTCGGGGCGATGCAGGCCGGCGACCGGGTGACGCAGACCATCAGCGTGCGCGCCGGGGATCGCCTGCGGGTGGCCCTGGCGTGGAACAGCCATACCGCCGGAGCGAGCAACCTGTCGAAGACCGACGTGCTGCGAACGGACCTTGACCTGCGAGTCATCGCCCCCGATGGGGCGGATGCCGGCTCCTTCACCATCGATAACGCGTACGAGTTCGTCGAGCTCACCATGCCAACCGGCGGGACCGCAACGATCGAGATCCAGCAGACGCGCTTCGACGGCAGCAGCGAGACCTACGGACTGGCCTGGGCAAAGGTCCGCGACGCCAAGCCGCCTCGGCTGGAGAGCCACGCCCCGGCCGGGGGCGAGCCATGGGTCGTGCCCGGCTCGCCGGTGCGCGCAAGCTTCAGCGAGGGGGTCGAGAACGTCGCCGCCGGCACCTTCACCCTCGAGCGGCTGGCGAACGGCGCCAAGGTGGCCGCCGATGTCACCTACTCCTCGACGACCCGCGTCGCCCTGCTTCGACCCAGGTCTCCGCTGGGGGCCGGCTGGTATCGGGTCCACCTGTCCGGCGGCATCACCGACCGCGCCGGCAACCGGCTGAAGGCCACCTCCTGGACCCTGCGCGTGCGCAGCCCGGTCAGCGCGGCCTTCGAGGCCCTGGACCGCCGCGCGGTGCTCGACCCAGGGACCCACCATGGCTACCAGTTCAACGGCACCGGCCAGGTGGTGGGCTCGAAGTCCGTAGCCCTCTCGTCCAGGGCCAGCGTCAACGTCAGCGGACGCGGCACCCGGCCGGGCATGCCGGGCATCTGGCTCGAGATCGCCAGCGGCAGCCTCTCCGGGTACTGGGTCCGGGAGTCGAGCGCGGCGGGCATCGTCGGTGCGGTCGGATCCAGGACGCTGCCAGCCGGGCAGGACCTGGTGCTGCGCGCCGGCAGCCATACCGGCCGACGCTTCAGCGGCGCGTCCATGACGATATCCAGGCGCTGGCGTGCCTCGTCCACGACCACGGTCGGAGCCAGCCAGCGCGCGGTGATCAATGGCATCCGCCGCCTGCGGGTCTCCGGTGGCGCGCTGGACGGCTACTGGGTCACGGAGGGCAGCCAGGCGCACCTGCCCGGCGCCGTGCAGCTGACGGATCTGGAGGCGACATCGGCCAAGGTCGAGTCCGGCCGACGCACCGGCTACCGCTATTTCGAGAGTGGCAGGGTGCGTGGGTCGAAGGCCTCGTCGATCGCGTCCGCGCAGACCACGTTGCTCACGGCCTGGGCCATCATCAACGGCACCGGCCGCTACTTCGCGCTCAGTGGCAAGTGGGCCGCCTACTGGATCTACGGGACGGGGGTGAACCAGCCCTGACCAGGCCGATGGCGCCGCGCCACCTCATCGCGCCGCTGATGACGCTGGCGCTGGTGGCGTGTGCCAGCCCAACGCCGTCCGCCTCCGTTCCGACCTTTACGCCAACCGCCACCGGCGGCGCCAGCCAGGCGACGACGGTGCCCACACCCACGGGTCCGCTGCCCGCCCGGCCATACGATGGGGCAGCCGTGCTGCAGGCGATGCGCGACTCGCGCCGGCCCGGCGGCGTCCCCGCCGAGCTGCAGACCGCCGAGATCGCCGCGGCAGTTGCCAACACCCTGTGGACATGGGATGGCGAGCCGTGGCCGGAGCTGGTGATCGGCGGGTCGTGCGCGGCGGCCGCGTGCTCGCTGGAAGTCGCCGGCACGCCGCCGGACGCGGCCGGCGCCGACCTGTACATCCTGGGCGTGGATCGCGCCAGCGCCACCGTCACCGTCGAGAGCACCGACCTGCACGGCTATCCGCGGCAGCTGGATGGCCAGCTGAAGGCGATCGCGACCGAGGTGGCGCCGGACGCGATCCGGGGCCTGCGCTTCGCATCGGCCCAGTGGATGCCGATGGCCGCCGGCCAGTACCTGCTCGCGTACCGGTCGGGTGGCGAGGAGGGTTCGCCCGGAGTTGACCTGCTGATCGACGCCCCCAGCCGGACCCTGCTCGACCAGCACCCGGTCTAGTCTCCGGCGACCTCCAGCGGGACCTCCTCAGCCCCATCGGCGCGAATCCGCCACGCCCGCAGCTCGCCGTCCCGCCCCGCGAGGAGGTGCAGCGCCGCCGGGTAGCGCGCCTCGCGCAGGTCGGTCGGCGACGGCTCGGCCGCACCGTTCGGGTGGGAGTGGAAGATCGCCACCAGCTCCTCGCCCGCCCCCTCGATCGCGTAGCTGATCCGCACCAGGTCCCGCGGATCGAGGCTGAACCGCAATGGCGAGGCGTGCTCGTTGCGGGCCGGGTGGAAGCTCCGCACGCCACCCGCGGCGAGCTCCCCGGACAGCAGCCCGCAGGCCTCGTTCGGCAGCTCGCTTCGGACGTGGGCCGCGAGCGTGCGGGCCAGTTCGGCGGACAGGCGCAGCGCCCTCGCCGGCGTGGCCGATGTCACGCCAGCTCGCCGCCGCACGCCGGGCAGTCCGGGTCGCGCGGGACCGCGATCTCGCGGAACTCGACGCTGGCAGCGTCGAACATCAGCAGCCGCCCCACCAGCGGCTCCCCGACCCCCAGGACGAGCTTGATCACCTCGTTCGCCTGCAGCGTGCCCGCGATCCCCGGCAGCGTGCCCATCACCCCGGCCACGTCGCAGGCCGGCGCGAGGTCCTCGGGCGGCGGGGACGGATGCAGGCAGCGGTAGCAGGGACCCGCGAACGGCAGCAGCGTCGTGACCTGGCCTTCCCAGCGGTACACCGACGCGTGGACCACCGGCTTGCGCAGCGCGACCGCCGCGTCGTTGACCAGGTAGCGGGTCTCGAAGCGATCGCTGCCGTCCACGATCACGTCGTAGCCGGCCAGCAGCCGCTCGGCGTTCGAGGCATCCAGCCGTTCCGCGTGCGCGACGACGCGCACGCCGGGATTGAGCGCCTCGAGCGCGACCCGTCCGGACTCGACCTTCGGCTGGCCGATGCGTCCGGTGGCGTGCAGCACCTGCCGCTGCAGGTTCGACAGCTCGACCACGTCGTCGTCGACCAGTCCGATGGTGCCGATTCCCGCCGCCGCCAGGTACAGTGCCGCCGGCGAGCCGAGCCCGCCGGCACCGACGACCAGGACCCGCGCCGCGAGCAGCCGCCGCTGTCCCTCGACGCCGACCTCCGGAAGCAGCAGCTGCCGGGCATAGCGGCGGGATTCCTCGTCACTCAGCGCGGCACGCGGCACTTCCCATCCGCCGCCGGCGGCGCGCCAATCGGCCAGCGAGGCCGACAGGTTCGCCACGCGTCGGTAGCCATTCGCCACCAGGTACGCCGATGCCCTGGCCGAGCGCGCGCCAACCGCGCAGTGGACCAGCAGCGCCTCGTCAGGGTCCGGCAGCACGTCGCCCGCCCGCACCGCGATCTCGCCCAGCGGCAGCAGGGTGGCGCCAGGAATGTGGCCCGTGTCCCATTCCGCCGGCTGCCGCACGTCGATGACCCGGTAGCCATCGGCCACCAGGCGGACTGCCTCGGCAGCATCGACCGAGCGGGCGGTGGCGGAGGGAACGGTCATCTGCCCCGGCTCAGGCCAGGCTCGCCTCGGCCTCCTCCGGCCAGGCAACCTCGCTGCCGGCGATTGCGCCCTGCAGCACCTTGTATGACAGCAACGCGCACTTCAACCGGGCCGGGCCGATGGGCACCCCCAGCTCGTCCAGCACGTGCTGCGGATGGATGGCGCGCACCTCGTCCAGGGTCTGCCCGCGTAGCTCGTCGGTCAGGATGGAGGCCGACGCCTGGCTGATGGCGCAGCCGCGGCCGTCAAAGGCCACGTCGACGATCGCCTTCCGCGCGTCGTCCAGGCGCAGGGTCATGCTCATCTCGTCGCCGCAGGTCGGATTCGAGTCGGCGAAATGGAGGTCGTGGGGATCGAGCACGCCCTTGTTGTGCGGATTGCGATAGTGCTCGAGGATGAAGTCGCGGTAGAGGTTGTCCATCGGCTCAGGCCTGGCCGCCCGCGCCGAAGATCTGCTGGGTCGCTTTCACCGCGCCCACCAGCGCCTGGACGTCGTCGAGGTCGTTGTAGACGTAGAAGCTGGCTCGCGTGGTCGCCGGGATGTCGTAGCGCAACATCACCGGCTGGGCACAGTGGTGGCCGGCACGCACCGCGACGCCCTCGTGGTCGAAGATGGTGGCCACGTCGTGGGGATGCGCCTCGTCCAGCACGAAGCTGATGACGCCGGCATGCGCCGCCGGGTCGTCGGGGCCGTACCGTCGCACGCCGGGGATCTCACCCAGGGCGCGCCACGCCGCCTCGAACAGGTAGCGCTCGTGCTCGCGGACCTTGTCCATGCCCAGGGCGGTGAGGTAGTCGATGGCGGCGCCCAGTCCGACGGCCTCGGCGATGGCCGGCGTGCCGGCCTCGAACTTGGCCGGCACGGAGTTGAACTCCGCCCCCTCCAGCGTGACGCGCAGGATCATGCTGCCGCCGGTCATGAAGGGCGGCATCGCGTCGAGCAGATCGCGGCGGCCCCACAGCGCGCCGATCCCCGACGGACCGAGCATCTTGTGCCCGCTGATTGCCAGGAAGTCGCAGCCCAGCGCCCGGATGTCGACCGGCATGTGGGGAGCGGACTGCGCCGCGTCGACCAGCACCAGGGCGCCGGCCTCGTGGGCCATGGCCGCGATGTCGGCCACCGGGTTGATGGTGCCAAGCGCGTTGCTGACATGGGCCAGCGCCAGCAGCTTCGGCCGAGCGGCCAGCTTGGCGCGCAGGTCATCCAGGTCCAGGCGGCCATCGTCGGTGATGGCCACGTAGTCGAGGGCAGCGCCCGTCTCGGCGGCCAGCTGCTGCCAGGGCACGATGTTGGCGTGGTGCTCGAGCTGGGTGGTGACGATCCGGTCGCCCTTGCCGACGTTGCTGCGGCCCCAGCTGTAGGCCACCAGGTTGATGGCCTCGGTGGCGTTGCGGACGAAGACGATCTCGCGCTCAGAGGGCGCGTTCAGGAAGCCGGCCACCTTGCGGCGCGCGGCCTCGAACCGCCCGGTGGCGTCCTCCGACAGCTCGTAGATGCCGCGATGGACGTTGGCGTAGTGATGCGCGTAGGTATCGGCCACCGCGTCGATGACGACCTGCGGCTTCGGCGCGCTGGCGGCCGCGTCCAGGAAGACCAGCCGCTTGCCCGTCCCGGTCGGCCGCTCGAACACCGGGAAGTCGGCACGCAGCGCGCTGCCGGAGAACGCCCCGGGGACGGAACGAGCGGCGGGCTGGACGGCCATCGGTGCCAGTTTAGACGTGCTCCGCCACGTGCTCGGCGGACTCGGCGGCCGCCCCGGCCGCTTCGGTCACGCTGGCGGATGCCTCGTCACCCGTGCCGGCCGGCAGGCCAACCTGCTGCCGGACCCAGTCGTAGCCGTTGGCCTCGAGCTGCTCGGACAGCTCCTCGCCGCCGGACATCACGATCCGTCCGTCCAGCATGACGTGCACGAACTGCGGCTTCACGTAGTTCAGCATGCGCTGGTAGTGCGTGATCATCAGCACCCCCATCTCGGGGGAGAGGGTCGCGTTGATGCCCTCGGCCACGTTGCGCAGCGCATCGATGTCCAGCCCCGAGTCGGTTTCGTCCAGGATCGCCATCCGCGGTGCCAGGATCGCCATCTGCAGCATCTCCAGCCGCTTCTTCTCCCCGCCGGAGAAGCCATCGTTCACGTAGCGGCTGGCGAAGGCGGGATCGATGTGCAGCAGCGCCATCTTCTCCTCCATCAGCTTGCGGAACTTCGCCAGCGGGATGCCGGTGTACTTGACCGATTCCTGCCCCGACTCGTCGGCCGGCTTGGGATGGTGGACGGCGTTGTAGATGTTGCGCAGGAAGCTGGCGACGGTGACGCCGGGAATCGCGCTGGGGTACTGGAAGGCCAGGAACAGCCCCAGCCGGGCGCGCTTGTCCGGCGACAGGCCCAGCGGCGTCGGGCCTTTGAGCAGGTCCACCCCGCCCCAGCTGATGCTGCCCGCGTCGACCCTGTAGTCGGGATGGCCCATCAGCGTGTAGGCCAGGCTGGTCTTGCCGGAGCCGTTGGGCCCCATCAGGGCGTGAACCTCACCCTGGGCTACGTCCAGGCTCAGGCCCTTGAGGATCTTCTTGCCCGCGATGCTCACTTCGAGATCGCGGATCTGCAGCGTGTCGGTCATGGACTCCCTTGGCTTCCTGTGCGAATCGAGCGCGGCGTCACGACGCCGGCTGGCTTGAGCGGGTTGGATTGGAGGCCGATGCAGCCCGCGCCGCTGCCACCCGGGCGGCGTGCTCGGCCACGCGCTTGCGGCGCACGGCCAGCGGGTAGGGCGGACCGCCGGCGGAGCGCGCCACCTCGGCCAGGTTCGTGCTCGACAACGCGCCCTCCAGCGACTCGTGGACACGCTGGAAGACGTCGTGCACGCTGCAGTCCTGGGGCCGGGCGCAGACTTCCAGGTCGTCGGCGCCGGCGCATGGCATCTCCAGGATCGGGCCCTCCAGCGCGCGCATGGCATCGACCAGGCTGATCTCCGCCGCGGGTCGCGCCAGCGCGTAGCCGCCGGCCTTGCCGCGGGTCGAGGTGACCAGCTGCGCGCGCCGCAGGTCCGCCACCAGCTGCTCCAGGTAGGCGTGCGGCAGCTTCTCGCTGCGCGCCACCGCGGTCAGCGAGACCGGCCCGCCGCCCTCCGCGCGCGCCAGGGCGACCAGGACGCGGATGCCGTACTCGGCGCGGGTCGAGATCTTCATGGCAGGTCCACCACCACGTCGCCGTCCTGCACGCGGACCTCGTAGGCGTTCACCGGCCGCACCGGCGGCAGGGCCAGCACGCGGCCGCTGAACAGGTCGAAGCGGCCGCCGTGACGCGGGCACTCGACGGCCTCGCCGTCCAGCTCCCCCTCGCCCAGCACGCCGCCGTCGTGGGTGCACACGTTGTCGATCGCCCCCCACTCGCCGTCCTCGGTCAGCCCCACGCAGAGCGAGCGGCCGGCCACCTGCACCACGCGCACCGTGCCGGGCGCGACATCGGCGGCGGCCAGGCCGGTGGCGAAGCCGGAGGGCGCGGTGGTCATGCCGCCACCTCGCCGCCATCCGCCACGGCGTCCGAGCCGATGCGGCCGCTGAGCGCACCGAGCACAGCTGCCTTGATCCGATCCGAGGGCAGCTGCGAGACCACCTGCTCGAAGAAGCCGCGCACGATCATCCGCTCCGCCTGCTCGGCGGAGAGGCCGCGCGACTGGGCGTAGAAGCGCTGCACCGGGTCGATGGCGCCCGCCGTCGCCCCGTGGCCGCAGCGCAGGATGTCATTCGTCTCGATCTCGAGCACGGGAATCGGCTCAGCGCCCGCCTTCGGCGACAGCAGCAGGTTGCGGCATTCCTGGTAGCTGCTGGTCCCCTTGGCCTCGCGCTCCACCCGGGTGACGCCGTAGAACGCGGCGCGCGCCTCGTCGTACAGGGCCGACAGGTAGAGCAGGTCCGAGGTCGTGTGGCTGCCGATCAAGTCCTGCATGGAATTGATGTCGATGTGCTGCGCCCCGCCCGCCGCCAGCAGGCCCAGCAGCTTGGAGGTGCCGCCCTTGCCGGTCATGCGCACGTCGACGCCGAGCTTGGTCGTGGCGGAGCCGATCTCGGCATTCAGGGTGATCACGTCGGCGTCCTGGCCGACCTCGACGCGTTGCGCGCCTACCTTCCAGGCCGCGTCGCCCAGGCGCTGCAGGCTGGCGTAGCGCACCCGCGCCCCCGGCCCCGCGACGATGTCCGAGATGCCGCCGAACCAGGCCGTGACGCCGTCGTCACTGCGCACCTCCTCGAGCAGCGTGACGCTGCTGCCCTCCTCGGCGACCACCAGGCTCACGGGGAAGGAGGCGGGGGCGTCGCCCAGGTTCACGCGGGCGACGAGCGTCTCGGCGACCTCCACGCCCCGGGGCACATACAGGAACGTGCCCGACTGCCAGGCGCTGTGGGCCAGCGCCCAGAAGTGCGCCTGCGCGGGCAGCGTCTCGCGCCGGCCGAGAAAGCGCTGCACCAGCTCCGGCCGCTCAGCGGCCACGGTCGCCAGGTCACCGAAGACCACGCCGGCATCGGCAAGGTGAGATGGCAGGTCGAAGGTGCCCGCCGCCGGGACCGCGGCCTGCCTGGCATCCCAGGGCAGCCCGTCCAGCGACGTGCGGCGCCACTCTTCTTCCTGCCCGCTGGGGGCGGGCGTCGCCTCCAGCCGGGAGTGCCACTCGGCGCGCAGTGCGCGCAGCCAGTCGGCCTCCCGCCCGGCCGGCGCAGTTGCCGGCCGGATCGAATCGACGGTCATCGGCTCAGCCGACCGCCCCTTCCATCTGGAGCTGGATGAGGCGGTTCATCTCGACCGCGTACTCCATCGGCAGCTCCTTGACGATCGGCTCGATGAAGCCGTTGACGATCATGGCGGACGCCTCGGCCTCCGACAGCCCGCGGCTCATCAGGTAGAACAGCTGCTCGCTGCCGACCTTCGAGACCGTGGCCTCATGGCCGATGGTGACGTCCTCCTCGTCGATCTCCATGTACGGGTAGGTATCGGACCGCGCCTCGTCGTCCAGGATCAGCGCGTCGCAGCGCACCGTGGACTTCGACTTCTCGCAGCCGGGATAGACCTTGACCAGGCCGCGGTAGCTCGTGCGGCCGGTCCCCTTCGAAATCGACTTGGAGGTGATGAGCGACGTCGTGTTCGGCGCGGCGTGGATCACCTTGCCGCCGGCATCCTGGTGCTGCCCGTCGCCGGCGAACGCGATGCTGAGCACCTCGCCGTGCGCCCGCTCTCCGAGCAGGTAGATGGACGGGTACTTCATCGTCAGGTGCGAGCCAAGGTTGCCGTCGACCCATTCCATCACCGCGTCCTCGTAGGCGACGGCCCGCTTGGTGACGAGGTTGTAGACGTTGTGGCTCCAGTTCTGGATGGTGGTGTAGCGGACGCGCGCCCCCTTCTTGACGATGATCTCCACCACGGCGCTGTGCAGGCTCGCGGTCGAGTAGGTCGGCGCGGTGCAGCCCTCGACGTAGTGCACGCTCGATCCTTCGTCCGCGATGATCAGCGTCCGCTCGAACTGGCCCATGTTCTCGGTGTTGATCCGGAAGTAGGCCTGCAGCGGCAGCTCGACATGCACGCCCTTCGGCACGTAGATGAAGCTTCCGCCGCTCCACACCGCGGTGT
>DATBJR010000066.1:0-2596 GCA_036556325.1 Candidatus Limnocylindria bacterium
CCGAGGTAGCGGCGCAGGTCGCCCTGGCCCCCCTCCGTTGCCCATGCTAGGCGAATGCCCTCCGCCATGGCCCGGCTCACCCGGGACGAGATGTTCACCTTGCCGATGCCCGCCGCCACCAGCTGCGGCAGCTGGCCGCGCGTCACCCCCGAGCCGCCGTGGAGGGCCAGCGGTCGACGGCAGGCCTGCGCCATGCGCCGGACCACGTCCACATCGAGCTCCACGCTGTCCTCCGGCATGCGATGCAGCGTGCCGATGGCGGCAGCCATGACGTGCACGCCGGTGGCCTCCACGAAGGCGGCGCCGTCGGCGGGGGCGGTGAGCATGGTGCGGGCCTCCTCCAGCGTCATCGCCTCGCTGCCGCTGATGACGCCCAACTCGCCCTCGACCGCGATGCCGTCCGGCTCCGCGCGCAGCACGATGCCGCGGGTGATCTCCACGTTCTCCTCGAGCGGCAGCAGCGAGCCATCGAACATGACCGAGCCGAAGCCGTCGGCCAGGGCGCGGGCCACGACCTCCGGCTCGCGGCAGTGGTCCAGGTGGACGACCACCGGCACCCCGGCGCGATCGGCCTCGGCGAAGGCGACGTCGCGGATGGACTCGTAGCCGGCGTAGGCGATCGCGCCGGGGCTGACCTGCAGCATCACCGGGGAGCCGCGACCGTCCGCCGCGCGCAGCACGGCCTGGGCGGTCTCCAGGTTGGCGACGTTGATGGCGGGCAGGGCGTAGCCGGCCGCGTGGGCCGCGCCCAACGCCTCGATGCCCGAGACGCGCGGCATCTAACCGAGCTGGGTGGCTTGCATCGGGCGCCATTGTGCCGTGCGCCCGTGGCCATCGGCTACGATGCTTCGCGCTCCCGATGCCGATCGACACGAACTCGCCTGCCCCGCGGCGCCCCGACTTCTTCATCGTGGGTGCGCCGAAGAGCGGCACCACCGCCCTCTACGAGTACCTGCGCCAGCACCCACAGGTGTTCATGGCCGATCCCAAGGAGCCGAACTACTTCGGGGCCGATCTCGAGCGGCGTCGCACGCCGCGCATCTCGCTGGACGAGTACCTCGGCTACTTCGCCGGGGCGGGGGACGCGAAGCGCGTTGGCGAGGCCTCGGTGCGCTACCTGCATTCCCGCAGCGCCGCGGCCGAGATCGCCGAGTTCGCGCCACTGGGCCAGGCGATCATCATGCTGCGCGACCCGGTGGAGATGATGCATGCCATGCACGGGGAGCTGGTGTTCATCGGCGCGGAGGACATCGCCGACTTCGGCGAGGCGCTGGCCGCCGAAGCGGACCGCCGCGCCGGACGCCGCATCCCGCCGGGTGCCAACAAGCCGGCGGCCTTGCTCTACCGCGACTCCGCGCGGTTCGCCGAGCAGGTGCAGCGCTACTTCGACGCGCTCGGCCGCGACCGCGTCCTGGTGCTGGTGTACGACGATTTCCGCGACGACACGCTGGGCCAATATCGGCGGGTGCTGCGCTTCCTGGGCGTGGACGAGAGCTTCGTGCCGCAGATGGCGATCGTGAACCCCAGCAAGCAGCCGCGCAGCCGCTGGCTGACCCGCCTCATCGCCAGCCCGCCGGGATGGCTGCGACGCGTCGCCGGGGCCGTGCTGCCGGCCCGTCAGCGGAAGCGCCTCTTCCGGCGGGCGCTGGCCCTGAATTCGCGGACCGCGCCCCGCACGCCCATGGACCCCGCCCTCCGCGCCCGGCTCAAGGCCGAGTTCGCGCCGGACGTCCGGCGCCTGGGCCAGCTCATCGGGCGCGACCTGTCGGCGTGGAGCGCATGAGCGTCGATTCCCGGGGACCAGCCGCGCCGGGATCGGACGCCGGGTCGAGCGCTGCCGTGCGGCTGCTGATCGTCATGCCCAACGACCCCGAACGGATGCGGATCGGCGGCATCAATGCGTTCGTGCGCGGCCTGGTCAAGTTCGCGCCGTCCGACTTCGACCTGGCCTTCATCGGCGTCACCGCCGACCCCGACCTCTGGCGCTGGCGCTGGATCATGTTCGAGGGTCGCGACCTGCGCTTCCTGCCCATCGCGCACGGCCGACCCGGGGTCCGGAGTCGGATCCCGGTCGCCCTGCGCTTTGCCGGCTCGATGGCGCTGCACCGGCACGACCTGCGGCTTGACGGCTGGATCGCGTCCTTCCACCGGCCGGGCACCGAGATCGCGATGCGCGACCTCCGGATGCCGATGTGGCGCGTCGTGCACCTGGCGGTCGAGGACCTGCGCACGGAGGGCTCCGAGAGCCGATGGCGGCGCCTGTCCAGGCCGCTGGCCTGGCTGGAGCGACGCGCGTTCCGCCGGATGGACCGGATCTACGTCGTGAACGAGCAGGTCGCCGACGACTACCGCCACCGCTTCCCGGAGGTCGCGGCACGGATCCGCTTCCTGCCCAACTGGGCGGACCCGACGATCTTCCATCCCGTCGAGGAAGGCGTCCGCGCCGAGCTGCGGCAGGGCGTGGCGGCCGACCTTGGGCAGCCCATCGCCGGGCCGCTCCTGCTCTTCGCCGGGCGGCTGGAGGGGCAGAAGGATCCGCTGCTGCTGGCCGAGGCGTTCGCCGCGTTTGCCACCCGCCAGCAGGGCGTGCGCCTGC
>DATBJR010000067.1:0-2384 GCA_036556325.1 Candidatus Limnocylindria bacterium
TTCCGCATCCCGTCGGTGATGGGCACCGGCCTGCTGGTCCACCGCGCCACCACCTTCGGGCTGCCGATCCTGCTGGGCGCCGTGCTGCTCCTGATCAGCGGGCTGCCGACCGCCGCCCGCCGCGCTGCCGGTTGGCGCGACGGGCCGAAGCTGATCGTGGCTGCCGGCTTCCTGGGCGCGGCACTGGCGCCGTTCCACTTCTTCTTCTTCCCGGCATTCGGCCTGCTGGCGCTGGGCTACGTGGTCCTCGGACGGCGGCTGCTGGACGAGGCCGCGCCGCGCAACGCGGCACTGCTGCTGGCGCCATACGTGCTTGCGGTCCCGTTCGCCGCGGCCGCACTGGGCAACGCCACCGGATCGGGGGCCTTGAGGCTTGCGCTGGGCTGGGAGTCGGCGCCCCGCCAGGACGGGCTGCCTGCGGTGGTGTTCTTCTACGTGACCAACCTGGGAGTGCCGCTTCTGCTGGCCGCGGCGGCGGTGATCGCACCGCTGCCCCGATGGCGCGCCCTCTCCGCAGCCGCGTTCGCCGCTGCGGGCGCGCTGCTCCTGGCGACGACCGGTGACACGGCCCGCGGCGTCGCCGGCCTGCTGCTGCTGGGCGTGGCGGTGGTGGCCGCTGCTCCGGCGCGGCGGCGGTTCCTGGCGGCCTGGGCGGTGGGGCTTTTCCTGCTGCCCAACGTGCTGCAGGTGAGCGACATCGCCTTCGACATGAACAAGTACTTCCAGGCGATGTGGGTTGCGGTGGCGCTCTTGGCCGCGTGGCTGATCCGCCGCTGGCCGCTGGTCGCGATCGCAGGTGTGCTGCTGCTGAGCGTGCCATCGCCGCTGCTGGTATCGGCCTGGACGGCATTCAGCCGCGACGGGCAGCAGGTGCTGGATACGAACGGCATGGCGGCCGCTGGTTGGATCGCGGCCAACACCCCGGAGGATGCGGTGTTCGCCACCGATGGCTGGCTGCATTCGCCGACCGACGCCGCCGGCCGCGTGCGCCTGCTCACCTATCCCCCGTACGTGGCCAACCTGGGCTTCGATCCGGACAGGCGGGTGGAGCAGGTGCGCGAGATCTACTGCGCCGGCAGCCTGGAGCGCACCGCACAGGTCATGCGCCAGCTCGGGGCGAGCTACCTGCTCGATTCCGGACGGCCGGACGGGTGCGAGTCGCCGACGGAGTTCGTTGACGGCCCAATCCTCACCAAGGTGTACGAGAATCCCGCCCTGCGCATCTGGAGGCTGAACGAGCCAGCCACCGCGCGCTGAGGTCGTAACGCCCCCGCTGAGGCAGAACGCGACCTCGTCCGTATCATTCCGCGATGAGCAGCGCGCCAGCCTCACCCCTGGCCGATGGCGCCTCCGGCGCCGTCGTCGCGCTGGAGCACGTCACCAAGCGCTACGGCCGTGACGCTCCGCCGGCCGTCGACGACCTGAGCCTGACGATCGGCGCCGGCGAGATCTGCGTGCTGGTCGGGCCGTCGGGCTGCGGCAAGACGACGACGATGAAGATGATCAACCGCCTGATCGAGCCGACATCCGGCCGCATCACGATCGCCGGCGCCGACGTGATGCGCCTGCCGGCGGTCGAGCTGCGGCGGCGGATCGGCTATGTCATCCAGCAGGTGGGGCTCTTCCCGCACATGACCATCGCCGATAACGTGGCGGTGGTGCCTCGCCTGCTGCGCTGGCCGGCGCAGCGCATCCGCGCCCGCGTGGAGGAGCTGCTCGAGCTGGTGGGGCTGGACGCGGGCACGTACGCCGGCCGGTACCCGGCAGCCCTGTCCGGCGGTGAGCGTCAGCGGGTGGGTGTGGCCCGCGCATTGGCCGCCGACCCGCCGGTGATGCTCATGGACGAGCCCTTCGGGGCGGTCGACCCCATCACCCGCGACCGGCTGCAGAACGAGTTCCTGCGCCTGCAGCAGCAGGTGCGCAAGACGGTGGTGTTCGTCACCCATGACGTGGACGAGGCCATCAAGATGGCCGACCGCATCGCCATCCTGCAGCGCGGCGGCGTGCTGGCCCAATACGACACGCCGAACGCGATCCTGGCAAACCCGGCGAGCGAGTTCGTCGAGCGCTTCGTGGGCGCGGATCGCGGCCTGAAGCAGCTGTCGCTGGGGCGGGTGCGCGACCTGACGCTCGAGCAGCCGGTGCTGGTCCGGGCGGGAGAGGCGCGCGGCGAGGCACGGAAGCGAGTGGCGGGGGCGCGCGTGGCTCATGCGCTGCTGGTGGACGCGGACGAACGGCCGCTTGGCTGGATCGACGAGCACGACCTGGCGGGCGACGGCAGCATCGACCCAGCCGCGGCGACTCCGGGCGCCCCCACCGTGCAGCCCGAGACGACGCTGCGTGACGCACTGTCGGTGATGCTGCTGTCCAGCGTGCAGCTGGGC
>DATBJR010000068.1:0-32049 GCA_036556325.1 Candidatus Limnocylindria bacterium
GTCGCGCGCCGAGCGACGCGACGAGGCCCATCGGCTGCTGCGCCTGGTCCACCTCGAGGGCTTCGCCGACAAGCGGCCGCACGAGCTGTCCGGCGGGATGCGCCAGCGGGTCGCGCTGGCCCGAGCGTTCGCCCAGCGTGCCGACATCCTGCTCATGGACGAGCCCTTCGGCTCGCTCGACGCGATGACGCGTGACCTGCTGCACGACGAGCTGGAACGGCTGTGGCGGGAGCACGGCTTCACGGTGCTCTTCGTCACCCACGACGTGCGCGAGGCCGTGCGCCTTGGCGACCGGGTGCTGGTGCTCACCAGCCGACCGGGCCGGGTGGCGCAGGAGATCGAGGTCGACCTGCCGCGGCCACGCCAGGCCACCGAGCAGGAGGCCGCGGCGCTGACTGCCGAGATCACGGCTCGGCTGCGCCAGGAGGTGCGCCGCCATGCGAACGATTGAGCTGCCGCGCTCGGAGGACCTGGAGCTCGCCGGGCTCGACGCGCTGGAGCTGCCGCTGGCGCCGCAGCCGAGCCTGGCCCGGCGCTTCTGGAGCTCCAGCTGGCCGCTGCTCGCGGCGCTGGCGGTGGTCATCGGGGCCTGGCAGCTGGTCGTGATGAGTGGCTGGCGGCCGAGCTACGTGCTGCCCGGCCCGCTGACCGTTGCCGAGCGCATCGTCAAGGACGTCGCCGACGGGCAGATCCTGCCGGCGGTGGCCACGACCATGCGCCGCATCGGCCTGGGCTTTGCGCTGGCGCTGGTGATCGGCGGCCTCATCGGCCTGGCCATCGTGCGCTGGCGGGTGCTGCGGACGGCGATCGCCTCGCTGATCACCGGGCTGCAGACGATGCCGTCCATCGCCTGGTTCCCGCTGGCCATCCTGCTGTTCGGTCTCTCCGAGCAGGCGATGATGTTCGTGGTGGTGCTGGGCGCCGCGCCGTCGGTCGCCAACGGGCTGATCACCGGCGTCGACCACGTGCCGCGCCTGCTGCTGCGCGCCGGGCAGGTGCTGGGCGCGCGGGGGCTGAATGCCTACCGCTTCGTGATCCTGCCGGCCGCCCTGCCCTCGTTCATCGCCGGCCTGAAGCAGGCGTGGGCGTTTGCGTGGCGCTCCTTGATGGCCGGCGAGCTGCTGGTGATCATCGCCACCCAGCCCGCCCTCGGCGTGCGGCTGCAGCTCTCCCGAGAGCTCAACGACGCGCCCGGGCTGCTGGCGACCATGGTCGTGATCCTGGTCATCGGCATCGTGGTCGATGCCCTCTTCTTCGGCCGCCTGGACACGGCCATCCGCCGACGCTGGGGGCTGCTGGAAAGCAGCCCCTAGCTGCCGCGCCCCGTGCCGCGGACGCGGCCGAGCGACACCCAGGCTTCGGGGGCCCTGGTCAGCTCCTCCAGGCGCTTCGGCAGGCTGCCGTCGACGAGGTCCTGGACCGATGTGTCCTCCAGCAGCTCGCGCAGGCTGGCCCGCACCGCGATCCACACGTCGCGCAGGTGCTCCGCCGGCCCGCGGTACTCGACGTCCTCCGGCCGCGAGCCGCGCACGTTGGCCATCGGGCCATCCACGGCGCGGATGACGTCGGCCAGGCTGATCGACTCCGGAGGGCGCGCCAGGCGGAACCCGCCACCCGCGCCCCGCTGGCTCTGCACGATGCCGACGTGCTTGAGCTCGAGCAGGATGTTCTCCAGGTAGTCCATGGGGATGTCCTGCGCGCTGGCGATGCGCTCGCGCTTCAATGGCGCGTCGCTCGCCGCGGCCAGCTCCGCGACGGCGCGGAGCGCGTAGTCAGCCTTGGCGGAGACACGCATCGGCTCAATTCTGCCATCCGCGACCATCCTTGCGGGATCGCTGTCCGGCGCTAGAATCCGGGGTGCTGCGGGAGTAACTCAGCTGGCAGAGTGTCTGCTTCCCAAGCAGAATGTCGCGGGTTCGAATCCCGTCTCCCGCTCCACCTCCCTCCCCTTCGCCATTGCAGCCGCGTGCCCGCCGTTGCATGCTGGCGGCTCGGACCACGCCCCACAGCGGAGACGACGCGCATGACCGAGGAAGAGCGGCTCAACCAGCTGAGCAACGACCTCAACGAAGTGCACACGCTGGTGGAGATTGCGCGCCGCACGCTCTGGTCGGCGGAAACCGATGCGGAGAACGCCGATGACCCTTCGGCACGCATGCGCCAGATCCTGGATCACCTGGACCAGGCGCACGCCGTGATCGATACCGTCCTGGACGAGGTCGAGGCCGAGCGCGAGGGAGTCTCGTCCGGGCTCCCGGGCGACCCCGGCCGGCGCCCGATCATCCATTAGAGCGCCGCTCACGGGCGCACCGGGCGGGCGAAGCTAACGGGCGCGGACGCGGTTGTTGCGGGGGTTGTGCTCCAGCTCGACCATGCCGAGCGCCTCGAGCAGCGGCGGCAGGTACATCCCGAACCGGCCGCGGTAGCCCTTGCGCAGGCCATACCAGCCGCCGACCGGGTTGTCCGCTGCCCGCCCGAACGCCTCGACCGTGTCCGGGGCGGCGTCCTTCTGCTCGTCGGCGGCGCCCAGCGGCACCCAGTCACCCTGCGACTTCAGCCAGGCGTGCAGGTCATTGATCGCCCGCAGGTGGTACTTGAGCTGCGTCGTGCCGACCTGGCAGACCAGCGCCGGCGGATCGGCGGACTCATCGCGCCACATCTCGTACTCGCTGGTGCCCGGCGCCGTCTTCAGGCGCCAAGGCGATTCGCGGGTTCCATCTCCCTGGGCAGCCATCGGGTCACCTCCTCCGTCCGGGTGTTGTGCGGTGCAGCGTACCGGCCTGCGCAAGAGTCCCGGGCGGCGCGCTGCGGGCGAGTTCGGGCATGATGCGCAGCATGCAAGCGCCGCGCAGCATGCTGGCCATCGACGGAGCGACCGCGGGCAGCCTGCTGCCCATGGACCGCTGCATCGACCTCATGGCCGATGCGCTGGCCGGACTGGCCCGTGGCGAAGCGGCGAACCCGCTGCGCACCGTGGTGCCGGTGCCGGCCGAGGTCCCATCGGCGCTGGCCGCGATGCCGGCGGTCCTGGCGAACCCGCCGGCGATGGGCGTGAAGGTGATTTCGATCTTTCCAGGCAACCATGGCTCGGGCATCGAGTCCCACCAGGGCTTCGTGCTGCTGTTCGAGGGCGAGCGCGGCAGTCCGGTGGCGCTCATCGACGCGATCGCCATCACCGCCATCCGCACGGCGGCGGTCAGCGGGCTCGCCACGCGGCTGCTCGCGCGCGACGACGCCGGCGACCTCGCCATCCTCGGCTCCGGCACCCAGGCCCGCTCCCATCTGGCGGCGATGCGCGCCGTGCGCCAGCTGCGCCGGGTTCGCGCCTGGAGCCCGCATCGCGAGCGGCTGGAGGCCTTTGCCCATGAGGCGGCCGATGCCGGGACGGCGGTCGAGGTCATGGACAGCGCGCAGGACACCGTGGAGGGCGCGGACATCATCTGCACCGTGACGGCCTCCGCCACGCCGGTGGTCGAGGGTGCCTGGCTGGCTCCCGGCGCGCACCTGAACGCCGTTGGCTCGTCGGTACCGACCAGCCGCGAGCTGGACAGCGAGGCGGTCGCGCGCTCGCGCCTGTTCGTCGATCGCCGCGAGTCGGCGCGCAACGAGGCGGGCGACTACCTCATCCCGCTGCGCGAGGGCGCAATCGGCGAGGATCACATCGTGGCGGAGCTCGGCGAGATCGCCGCCGGCCTGGCCGCTGGCCGCCGCACCCCGGACGAGATCACGCTGTTCAAGTCGCTGGGCCTGGCCATCGAGGACCTGGCGGCGGCACGCTGGATCCATCAGCAGGCGGTGGCCACTGGCACCGGCACGCCCATCCCGCTGGGCTGACCCGCCGGTGGAGCCTCTGCGGCCGGTTCCGCTGGACGAGATCCGGGCCGCCGCCGGGCGCATCCGAGGGATCGCGCTGCGCACCCCGCTGCTGCGGCTGGAGGAGCCGAGCACAGCCGAGGTGTTCCTGAAGCTCGAGAACCTGCAGCCGATCGGCAGCTTCAAGCTGCGCGGCGCGGCAAACTCGATGGCCGTCATCGACCCCGACCGCCTGGCCGCGGGCGTCGGCACCGTCAGTGCCGGCAACATGGGCCGCGCCGTCGCTTGGCTGGCCCACCAGCGGGGCATCCCCTGCACCGTCGTCGTCCCCGACGATGCGCCGGCCGCCAAGCTGGAGCCGATGCGCCAGCTGGGCGCCACGATCGTCCCGGAGCCCTTCGACCGCTGGTGGCAGGGGCTGGCCGAGGCTCGTCATCCCGCCATCGGCGGCACCTTCCTCAACGCGTTCGCCGCGGCGCCGATGATCGCCGGGAACGGGACGATTGGCCTCGAGCTCGTGGAGGATGGGCCGGCCCTCGACGCGGTGGTGGTCCCGTTCGGGGGTGGCGGCCTGTCGAGCGGCATCGCCTGTGCGGTGCGTGCCCTGCGGCCGGACGTACCGGTCTACGCCGCCGAGGTGGAGGGCGCCGCGCCACTCGCCGCCGCGCTCGCGGCCGGCAGGCCGGTGACGATCGAGATGCAGCGTTCGTTCGTCGACGGGATCGGCAGCCGCCGCGTGACCGACGCCATGTGGCCGCTGGTGTCGAGCGTCCTGGCTGGATCGATCGTCGTCAGCCCCGACGAGGTCCGCCGCGCCGTGCGGCTGCTCGTCGCCCGTGGGCGAGTGGTGGCGGAGGGCGCTGGCGCCGTGGCGGTGGCCGCCGCCCTGAGCGGGCGGGCGGGGACGGGTCGCGTGGCCGCCATCGTCTCCGGCGGCAACATCGACCCTCCGGTGCTGGCCGGTATCCTCGTCGGGTCATGATCGGGCGTCACGCGATCCCCATGCTGCTGCTCCTCCTGGCCAGCTGTGCCGGGCCCGTCATATCGCCGCTGGCCTCCCCGACCGGTTCGCCGCTCGCCTCCCCGAGCGCCGCACGGTCCGCTGCCGCGACGCCATCGGCCAGCGGGTCAACCGCGCCGGTCATCGGCTGGTCGCTCCTGTCCAGCGCCGACGGTCCGGCCGCCAGGTCGGATCACACGTTCACGCTCAACGCCACCGGCAGCAAGGCATACCTGTTCGGCGGCCAGACGGCCGACGGATCGCCGCTAGGTGACCTCTGGGAGCTCGACCTCGCCACCGCCGGCTGGCGAAGGATCGATACCCACGGCCCCGCCCCGCGCTTCGGGCACAACGCCGCCTGGGTCCCGGGCGTGGGACTCGTCGTCTTCGCGGGGCAGGGCACCACCTTCTTCAACGACCTGTGGTCGTTCGACCCGAAGGCGAGCCGCTGGCGAAAGCTGCCGGGCGCCGGCGACGTGCCGGTGCCGCGCTACGGCAGCTGTGCGGCGCTTGGTCCCGACGGTCGGCTGTGGATCAGCCACGGCTTCACCAGCGAAGGCACGCGATTCGCCGATACCCGCGCCTATGACTTTGGAACGCGCGCGTGGACGAACGAGACGCCGGCTGGCGAGCTGCCGGTCAAGCGCTGCCTGCATGCCTGCTGGTGGACGGACGACGGCCGTCTGGCGCTGTACGGCGGGCAGACCACCGGCGTGCCCGCCCTCGGCAACCTGTGGTTCCTCAGCCAGGGACCGCGGCCGGGCACGAACGCCTGGTCCGCTGCTGACGTGCCCGGCGCCCTGCGCCCACGGCAGCTGCCTGCCGCCACTCGCTGGAACGCCGCGACGGTCGTGTTCGGTGGCGGCAGCCGCGGCGGTGGCTGGCTGGCCGATGCCTGGCGGATCGACGACGCCGGGCGAATCCGGCGCATCTCGTCTGGACCGGGACCATCAGCGCGCGCCGGCGCGGAGCTCGTCGCAGACCCGCTGCGTCATCGGCTCCTGCTGTTCGGCGGCCGAAATGGCGACGGTCCGAGCGCGGAGCTGTGGGCGCTGGCCGTGCCTGCGGCCTAGCCGTCGCCTCCGCTCAAATCCTCTGCGCCGCCGGGGCCTGAATGGTCCTCGCCCTCCCCGCCACCGCCGGAACCGCCATGGTCATCGCTCGGCTCGGCTCCGTCGCCGACATCGGGCCCATCGGATGCATCCGGCGACTCCGAGGCCGCTCTTGTCTCGCGCGGAGACCTGGTCTGGCGCGGGGTGGGGGTTGGCCTGAGCGACGGCGTCGGCTCCGGAGAGGGCGACACGAGTCGGCTCGGCTCGGGGGAATTGGCGAGGTTCGAGGGCGGCAGCAGGTTGCCCAGCTGGCCGAGCGCCACCACGGCCAGGATTGCGACGACCGCCGTCGCCGCCAGCAGGGCCAGGCGCCCGCCGCTGCCCGGCGCGGCGAGGGAGGCGAGGAGGGCGGCGAAGGGGCCGCGGCGCGGCGCCGGCTCGTCCTCGACGGCCGCCATCACGTGATCGGCGAACGCCGGACCCGGGTACTCGGCGGTATCGGACGCGTAGCGCTCGAGATCTGCCAGCGTGGCATCCAGCTCGGGGCCCAAATCGCCCAGCTCCCCGGGGTCGAACGGACGGCGGGTCATGCCACCGCCTCATGACCGAGGATTGGGCGCAGGCGCTCCAGGCCGCGGCGAAGGTGCGTCTTCACCGTGTTCACCGGCCGCCGGGTCGTCGCCGCGATCTCCTCCAGGCTGAGCTCGGCGAAGAAGCGCAGGGCGATCACTTCGCGGTACGGCTCACCGAGCGCCGCCACCGCCAGCCGCACCTCGCGCTGCCGCTCCCCGGCCAGGGTGGTCGCCAACGGATCCGAGCCGGGGCTGCCGAGCGGCAGCTCCGGCGTCAGCTCGTGCAGCTCACGCCGCTGGCCGAGGCGCCGGTAGGCCTGCCGCATGGCGATCCGCATCAGCCAGCCGCCCAGCGGCCCCTCGCCGCGGTACGACCCCAGGGCGCGATAGGCCATCAGGAAGCTCTCCTGGGCCACGTCCTCGGCGTCGTGCGGGCGTCCCAGGATGCGCAGGCAGACGCGATAGACGGCCACCTGCTCCCGCTCCACGACCTGGCGAAACGCGTCGCGGTCGCCGCCGAGCACAGCGGCCACCAGGCCGTTGTCATCCACGGCCCCATCGTGCCATGCAAGGCGCTCACTGGCGATCAGTCGTCTTCCCCGCCGTGGCCGGCGCCGTCATCATCGTGGCCGCCGCCGTGGTCATGGTGGCCGGCCTCGTCGTCTCCGCCTCGGCCGTCGTGGTCGTCCTGGCTGCCCGGACCGCGGCTGTCGTCGCCAGCCTCGTCCTCGTCGGCCGATGGATCGGCGGACGGCAGGTCCTCGGCCTCATCACCGGCTGCCGAAGGCAGTGCCCCTTCTTCGCCAGACGCCTCGGGCGACTCGCCGCGAATCTCGACCTCGCCGCCGCCGAAGCCCTCGATCCCGGGCGATCGGGTCGGCTCGCTCGAGGCCTTCTCACGCTGGCTGCCGCTCGGCGCGGCCCGCAGGCTGTCATCGGCTCGGTGCGCCGATCCCGCAAACACAGCCCCGCTCAACAGCAGCAGGGAGCCCAGTCCCGTGGCGAGACTACGCAGGATTCGTACTCGGTCAGGGGGCTGCATCTGGGCTCCTCAGTCATGGATCGCGGTTGCGTCACCCATGTCGAGGCATGCGGCCCGGGGAAGGTTTCAGTGCTCCAGCGTGGGCTCCACGCTGATCTCCACGTTCTCGTTCAGCGCGCGCGAGATCGGGCAGCCGTCCTTGGCGGCATCCGCCAGGGCGTCAAAGTCGGCATCGCTGATGCCGTCCACCTGGCCGACCACGATCAGGCGCGACGAGATGACGCTCCACGCCTCGCCGACCTTGTCGAAGGTGACCTCCGCCTCGACGTGCAGCTCCTGTGGCGGCGTGCCGTTGCGCGCCAGCTGCGCCGAGAACGCCATCGCGAAGCACGACGCGTGGGCGGCGGCGAGCAGCTCCTCCGGGGAGGTGCGCCCGTCCGCCTCCTCGGTGCGCGAGGCCCAGCTGACCGGGAGGTCGCTGAACAGCTGGCTGGTGCCGGCGCTGACGGTGCCCTCGCCGCTGGTGAGATCGCCATTCCAGGTGACGGTGGCGGTACGGACGGCGGCCATGAAGCAGGGTCCTCCTTGTATCCTCGGGGGACGTCCAGCCTAGCCTAGAAAGCCGATGCCCACCGACGACCTTCCCGCGGTCCATCCCGTGCCGATCCTCCGCTCGGAACGCATCTACCTGCGCCCGCCGGAGCGCAGCGACCTGCCGACCTTCGTGCGCTGGTTCTCCGACGCGGAAACGGTTCGCAACCTGGCGGTGCGAGCCCCGTTCAGCCTGGCGATGGAGGAGAAGTGGTTCGAGCAGCTCATCGAGAAGCAGGGCCGCGACCAGTACATGTTCGTCATCTGCCTGGTGCCGGACGGACGGCCGATCGGCACGACTGACCTGCGCGAGATCAACCTGGAGGATGGCCACGCTGCCTTCGGCATCACCATCGGCGAGAAGGCCGAGCGCGGCCACGGGTACGGGACGGAGGCCTTGCGCGCGATTTGCGACTTCGGCTTCGGCCAGCTGCGGTTGGAGCGCATCCACCTGGACGTGTACCAGGACAACGTCGCCG
Source organism: Candidatus Limnocylindria bacterium (assembly GCA_036556325.1). Taxonomy (GTDB): domain Bacteria; phylum Chloroflexota; class Limnocylindria; order QHBO01; family QHBO01; genus DASSCW01. The sequence goes on from DATBJR010000068.1 coordinate 8,490, forward strand.
CCCGCCACTCGTACGAGAAGGCGGGCTTCCAGGTGGAGGGCACGCTGCGGCACGGTCATTTCGCCGACGGCCGGTTCACCGATGTGCTGCGCATGTCGATGCTGCGCGATGAATGGCTGGCCCTCGCGCGACCGAAGAGCTGGGAGATCGCCGCCGCCGAGCAGCGGCCCGCATGACCCGCATCCTCGACCTGCCCCGGCTGATCGAGGAGCTTCCGGAGGCCACCCGGCAACGAGCCCGCCGCCTCTACGACGTGAGCCTGGCGGAAGGGGTGAGCGTGGTACCGCCCGAGCTCGAGGGCTGGCTGACCGAGCAGTTCGGCTCGGTGGAGGCGGTGCGCCGCCAGCAGATCGTGCGGGTCACCAATCGCTGGTCGCTGGAGGGAGCGCTGTTCTCGCCGCTGCGTGGCAGCCGTCCGCATGACAGCGGCCGGCTCGAGCTCTTCGCCCGGCAGGTGGAGGCGACCCGCGGCGACGCGTTCTGCCATCCCGAGACCGGAACGCCGGCGGACCCGTGGGGACGCGTCCGCGGACGCCGGACGATCACCGGCGCCAACGCCGCCCGCTACGACGCGCGGCACGGACTGGTGATCTTCGACGAGCACGATCCCCTGGCCTTCGACGAGGAGTCGGTGGTGGATATGCTCGAGGTCGGGCGGGAGTGGGCCGAACGAGGTCACGCAGAGGACCCGCAGGCATCGGCCTACCTGCTGATCTGGAACGGCGGACCACGGGCCGGTGGGTCGATCGTGCACGGCCATGCCCAGGTGCTCTTGGGCCGAGGAAGCCACTACCCGCGGATCGAGCGGCTGCGGCGGGACGCCGCCGGCTACCGGAGCGCGACCGGCGGCGCGTTCCTCGACGATATCATTGCCGTCCATCGCGACGTCGGACTGGCGATCGCCGAGGCCAACGGCGTCGCCATCCTGGCCGCCCTGGCCCCGGTCAAAGAGCTGGAGATCCTGATCGTCGGCCGGCCGGGCATGGACGAGCGGGATCCCGCGTTCGCGCGGGCGGTGGCCCGGACCGTGGTCGCCTACCGCGATACGCTCGGGGTGCGGGCCTTTAACCTGGCGCTGCAGCGCCCACCCATCGACCCGGCGCTGGCCGAGCGCGACGGCTGGGAGCTGATCCCACCCATCGTCCGCCTGGTGGATCGCGGCGATCCGGACAGCCGCAGCTCCGACATCGGCGCCATGGAGCTCTATGCCGCTGCCGTGGTCGGCGGCGACCCGTTCACGCTGGTGGAACGCCTGCAGGAAGGGCTCCGCGGCTGAGGGCATCGGCTACGATCCGCCGGTGTTCGAGCTGCGCCGCGACCCCGTCACCGGCTGGTGGTCGGCGATCGTGGTGGATCGCAGCTTCGAGCACGCCTCGTTTGCCGTCGAGGCGGCTCCGGTCGAAGGCACCCACTGCCGGCATTGCGACGATGACCCGGCCGCGCCCGATGCCGATGACGCCGCCGTGCGCCGCGTCGTGCTGCGGGCCGATGCATTTCACCGCATCGACTCCAGCAAGGACACCGCGTCGCAGCTGTCGATGTCGGAGGTTGCCTCGTCGGGCGGCTCGTGGGAGATCCTGGTCGGGCCGCGCGAGCACCACGAACGGCTGGCGGATGCTTCGCCGCGTCTGGCCCTGAACCTGTTGCGCGCCATGCGGGATGCCATGCGCGAGCTGGGCGCGGACGCCAAGCCGCCTGATGAGCCGATATCGGTGCAGGCCTTGCAGAGCTACGGCCGCCAGGCCGGCTCGCGGAGCCAGCACCTCAACCTGGAGCTGTACGCCATCCCTCAGGTGCCGCATCGGCTGGCGGAGGAGATCGGTGGCGCCGCCCGGTACCAGATCAAGAACCGCGTCTGCGTGTGGTGCGGCCTGGCCCGCACGGAGGAGGAGTCGGGCGAGCGCCTGGTGCTCGCCGAGGAGCGCTTCGTCGTCTTCGCGCCCGCGGCCAGCCGGAGCGCCTTCGAGCTGATGATCGTGCCTCGCGCGCACGCCGCCGACTTCACCGCCCTGGACGACGATGACCTGGCCGCCACCGCCGCGACGCTGCAGCGCACGCTCGGCGCCCTCTCCGCCCTGGGCGATCCGCCCTACAACCTGTTCCTGCACACCGCACCCGCCGGGGAGCGGCTGGACCAGACATTCCACTGGCACTGGGAGCTCCACCCTCGGCTGCGGGTGATTGCCGGGCTGGAGCGCGCGACCGCACTGGCCGTCAACCCGGCCGCTCCCGAATATGCCGCGCAGGTCCTGCGCGAGCACCTGCAACGCGCGACGTAACGGGGACGGAGGGACGTGCGTCAGGGGAGGCGAAGCGAGGGGAACCCGAATCGGAGGGATGCGTGCTGGCCATCGGACTGCGCGGCAGGGGCGTGGCCGAGGCTGCCCCGGTGACCGAGCAGGCCCACGCCACCTTCGATCGCATCTTCGAGGAGTTCTCGGCTCCCATCTACAACTATGTCCTGCGCATGGTGGGCGACGCCGATCGCGCGGCCGACATCACGCAGGACACGTTCATCAAGGCCTATCGCAAGCTTGACTCCCTCACCGATCCCCACGCCACCAAGTCCTGGCTCTACCGCATCGCGACCAACACCGCCATCGACGACATGCGTCGGCGGCGGTGGGTCAGTCCGGTGGGCCTCGACGACGAGGGCCAGCCGGAGCGGCCCGACCAGGGTCCGGGGCCCGAGGCGCAGGTGATGGCCGGCCTGCTCGACGAGCGAATCCAGCGCGCCCTGATGGCGCTCCGCCCAAACCACCGGCAGTGCATCGTCCTCAGCGACCTCGAGGACATGAGCGCCCATGACATCGGCGAGGTGATGGGCCTCTCCTACGGCGCGGTGCGCACCCTCCTCTGCCGCGCCCGTGGGGAGATGCGTCGCCACCTGGCCGCGGAGGGCCTGGTGCGATGACCCTCCGACGCGGCGAGCACCCCGATGAGCTGATCAGCGCCGCCATCAGCGGCGACCTGACCGATGACGAGCAGGCCCGGCTCGACGCGCACCTCGCCGGCTGCGACAGCTGCCGCCAGACGATCGCGGCGTGGGCCGAGCAGCGCCGGCTGGTGGCGGGCCTGCGCGGGGCGCCCGTCCCGCGCGATCTGGCTCCGCGGATCCGGGCGGGCATCGAATCCGGCGCCTTTGCCGTTCCCTGGTGGCGCCGCACCGGCCTGCTGGTCGGCGTCGGCGCCACGCTGGCCACGGCAGCCGCTGCCCTGGTGGCCGTGGCGGTGGTCGGCAATCTCTTGCGTGGTCCCCAGGTGGCGAGCAGCGGCTCGCCGAGTGCCACGGCGTCGGTTGCCAGCTCAGCTGAGCCGACGCCAGCAGAATCGGCACCTGCCACGCCGCGACCGTCGCCGACGGAGCCTGCCATCGCCCGAGAAGCGATCCCGCCCTACTACCTCGCGTATGCGGGGGAATCCGACAATCTTGCCCTCACCCTCCGGGACGGCGACCAGGGCACGACCGAGCGAGAGCTGCCCACTCCCCAGGGCCAGCCGATCCGAGCGGCGCTATCCCCGGACGGAAGGTGGTTGGCGTACATCACCCCGGTCGGCCAGAAGGGAACGAATCGATACTGGGTCGTCAACAGCGAGGACGGCAGCGAGACGGACCTCGGCGAATCGAGCGCCATCGGCAGCCCGTTCACCAATGGGCTCTTCTGGTCGACTGACAGCCGGTACCTCTCGTTCACCCTCGCCGACCCGTCGGGCACCGAAACCGACGCCTGGATCTTCGACACTGCCGATCGCAGCGTGGCACAGCTCACCCGGCGTGGGGATGCGGTGGCGGCCGGCTGGCGGCCATATGGGCAGGGGAAGAGCCTGCCATGGGTCAGCGTGGCGAGCGCTGATCCGTACTCCTTCGAGCTGCCAGATGTCGCCACCTCGCCCCCGGACGATCGTGGCGCGACCCAGGGCATCGACGGCGTCTTCCAGCCGATCTGGAACTCAGACGGCAGCGCAGCCATCTTCTGGCGCGGCACCATGAACCCGTCTGCCGAGGCCGGCTATGAGTTCATCGAAGGCGGTGCTCCCTATCTGGCCCGCGGCGCGACCCGCAACGTGACCCGTGCCTTCAACCAGGCGACCCCGCTGTTCAGCGACGTGACGATCGGGAGGGATGCCTTCACCAGCGCCGCGATCACCTGGGGCGCCGGGACGAGCGACGCGTACGCGGTCTGGGACGCGAGGTGGTCTGGCCCTCCGCAAAGCGGTGACCAATCGCCCTACCCCGACGAGAACCGGATCTACTTCAGCCACGTCTCCGATGATCGAAACATCCTTGCGGGGCACGCGCTCGACGCCGGCGACGTCCCCGATGGCGCCTACGTTGCCTCGGTGGCCATCGCGCCGCTGGACAGGGACTACCTGGCCGTGACCATCGCCTATCCCGCGCCTGGCGACCTGGCTGTGCCGCGGGGTGAGACGCTGCTCATCAAGCGCAACACGGGGGACGTCGCCGACGAGCTCGTCCGCACCTTCACGGGCGAGCAGTCGGGCTGGTACGGGCCTGCCGTCTACCCGAACTGAGCGGCGGGCTACACTCGCTGGCGTGAGCGAGACGCGCGTCCTGGATGCCGATGGCCTGCGCCGCGCGCTGACGCGCATCGCGCACGAGATCGTGGAGCGCAACGGCGGTGCCGAGGGCCTCGTGCTGGTGGGCGTCCGGAGTCGCGGCGTACCGCTGGCCCGGCGGCTGGCAGCGGGCATCGAGCAGCACGAGGGCATCAGCCCGCCGGTCGGCGCGCTGGACATCACCTTCTACCGCGACGACCTCACCCAGCTCGCCCATGCGCCCATCGTCAAGCGCACCGAGGCGATCCCCGAGATCGGCGGCCAGACGGTGGTGCTGGTGGACGACGTGCTGTTCACCGGTCGCACCGTGCGGGCCGCGCTGGACGCGCTTACCGACCATGGCCGACCGAAGGCGGTGCGGCTGGCGGTGGTCGTGGATCGCGGCCACCGCGAGCTGCCGATCCGGCCCGACCACGTGGGCAAGAACCTGCCGACCGCCAGAGATGACCTGGTGCACGTCCGGCTCAGCGAGACAGACCAGGCCGACGAGGTCGTGCTCGAGCAGAACGCCGCTCGTCAGGCGGAGGCGAGCCTCCCCGCGTAGGCCGCCCGGACCGCATCGGCCACCTGTTCGGCTTCGGCGTCCTTGGTGAGGTGCCCGGCGGCGCCGGCGGCCATGGCCGCCGCGATCCGCTCCGGCTCGGCGAAGCTGGTGAGCGCCACCACCGCGATCTCCGGCTGGCGCTCGCGGATGGCACGCATGGCGGCGGGGCCGTCCATCTCGGGCATGACCAGGTCCATCAGGACCACATCCGGCCCGAGCCGATACGCCGCATCCACCGCCTCGCGGCCATTGCTCGCCTCGCCGACGATCTCGATCTCCGGCAGCAGCTCCAGGAAGCCGCGCAGGCCGCGGCGGACGACCTCGTAGTCGTCGACCAGCAGCACGCGGATCGGCGGCTTGTCGGAGCCCGTTGGCGCCTCGGGCGACCGCTCGGCAGCCGGCGCCGGCACCACACCCCACACTCGGACCGGTGTGGCCAGGCCGCGCAACTTCTGGGTACCGAGGTCGCGGAGACGGTAATCGGCCGGTACATGCTCGGTGACCAGTCGCGCGGTTTCATCGGAGATGAGCGTCTCGCCGCCGCGCGCCAGCGACTGAATCCGGGCGCAGCGGTGCAGCCCGCGGCCGAAGTAGCGGCCTTCGCGCTCCTGGAGCTCGGAGGTGTCGATCGCCATGCGCACGCGGACGGAGCCGATGGGTCCCCAGTCCTCGGTCGCCAGCTGGCGGTGGATGGCCACTGCGGCGGTGACCGCTGCCACGGCATCGGAAAACACGGCGTAGGCCGCATCGCCGATGCGCTCGAAGAGATGGCCGCCATGCGCCGCGGCAGCGTCGCGAATGATGGCGTGGTGACGGATGAGCGCCTCGGTGCCTGTTGCACCGTGGCGCTCGACCAGCTGCGTGCTGCGCTCCACGTCGGTGAAGAGCAGGGTCAGTAGGGGCACCTGCACAGGATGCCATGCCGCCACGGACTCCGCCGTATACTGCCGGGCGACCCTTTAACGCGGTCCGGTGAGGCCGCCAAGGAGACGCATGCTGCACCCAGCCCAGGCCGCGCTGTCCGTCGATGCCCCCCTCCACTGGCACGCGCGGCATCTCCTGGACGTCGACCAGCTCGATCGCGACGAGATCGTCCGCTGCCTGGACCTTGCGGCGGAGATGCGCGACGTCCGCAAGCGGGGCGAACGGCTCGAGCACCTCTCGGGCGAGCTGGTCGGCCTTGCGTTCGCCGAGCCCTCGACCCGCACCCGGGTTTCGTTCGAGATCGCGGCCACCAGCCTGGGCGCCCAGGTCGTCGACCTGCCGATGGCCGCCAGCAGCTCCACCAAGGGCGAGTCGCTGGTCGACACGCTGCTGACGCTGCAGCGGACCGGCATCACCACGCTCGTCCTGCGCCACGGCGCGAGCGGGGCGCCATACCTCGCCGCGCGGACAACCGGGCTGCGGATCCTCAACGCCGGCGACGGCACCCATGCCCACCCGACCCAGGCCCTCCTCGACGCGCTGACGCTGCGCGACGCGCTGGGCGGGTTGGAAGCGGCGGTGGTGGTCATCGTGGGCGACATCGGCCATTCACGCGTTGCCCGCTCGGACATGCTGCTGCTCACGCGCCTGGGCGCCACGGTGCGCCTATCGGGACCGCCAGCCTGGACGGCGGGCTTCGCTCGCGCTGGCGTCGAGGTCCACCTCGACCTGGATGACGCCCTCGACGGCGCCGATGCCGTGATGGCCCTGCGGGTGCAGCTCGAGCGGAACGCGGCCGGCGGGGTACCGAGCCTGCGGGAGTACACGGCGCGCTGGGGCCTCGACGAGGGGCGGATGGCTCGCGCCCGGCCGGGAGCGCCGATCCTCCACCCCGGACCCACCAACGAGGGTGTCGAGCTGACCGCCACGCTGGCCGCTGGCCCGCGGAGCCTCATCGGGCGGCAGGTCACCAACGGTGTGGCCGTGCGGATGGCCGTCCTCAGCCTGCTGGCCCACTGACGATGGCCCGCTTCGGCTCCATCGCGGATGACGGCGCGACCTTCGTGCTCGAGGGCTGCCGGGTGATCGACCCGGTGGACGGAGCCGATGCGCCTCGCGACCTGGCCGTGGTGCAAGGGCGCCTGGCGTCGGTGGACGCGGCGCCGTCCGACGCGCCGCGGATCGATGCCAGCGGGCTCGTCGCGGCGCCGGCATTCTGTGACCTGCACACGCACCTCCGCCAGCCCGGAGGCGAAGCCGCCGAGACGATCGCGTCGGGCACACGTGCCGCCGCACACGGCGGCTACGCCACCGTCTGCGCCATGCCGAACACCGACCCACCGCTGGACGAGCCGGCGCGCGTGGCCTGGGTGCAGTCCTGCGCGGCCGATGCCGCGGCCCGGGTGCGGGTGGTTGCCGCGGCGACGGTTGGGCGCGCCGGCGAGCGGCTCACCGCGCTGGGCGAGCTGGCCGACATCGGCGTGGTTGGCGTCAGCGACGACGGCAACGGCATCGGCTCGGCGCGGGTCGCGCGGAGCGTGATGGGCTACCTGGCGCCACTCGGGGTGCCGCTGATCGAGCACGCGGAGGATCCGGAGCTCGCGGCGGGCGCACCCATGCGCGGCGGCCCCACCGCCACCCGGCTGGGGCTCGCCGGCTGGCCGGCCAGCGCCGAGCTGACGATGGTCGAGCGGGACATCGCCCTCGCCGCGGAGACGGGCGCACGACTGCACCTGACCCACCTGTCCACCGCGGCGGCGGTGGACGCCGTGCGTCGGGCCAAGGCGCGCGGCCTGCCGGTCACCTGCGACGTGACGCCGCACCACCTGGCGTTGACCGCCGCCTGGGTGGCCGGGGATCGCCGCTTCGCCTGGGACGCGGACGACGAGCTGCCGGACCCGCTCGACCCGCAGCTCGCCTACGACGGCAGCTGCCGCGTCAATCCGCCGTTGCCCAGCCGGGCGGACGCGCTGGCCCTGCTGGCCGGCGTGGCCGACGGGACGGTGGACGCCATCGCCACCGACCATGCCCCGCACCCGCCCGAGCGCAAGACGGTGGAGTTCGCGAACGCCGCCCCGGGGATGATCGGCCTGGAGACGGCCCTGCCCATCGGCCTGGCGGCGGTGGCGGCCGGCAAGCTGGAGCTCACCCGCCTGCTGGAGGCGCTGAGCATGGGCCCCGCCGGCCTGATCGGCGAGGGACGAAGCCTGCGCCATGGCGAGCCCGCCGACCTGGTCCTGTTCGACCCGCACGGGACCTGGCGCATCACGCCGGACGCGCTGGCATCGGCCTCCTCGAACACCCCGTTGCTGGGCCTGGAGCTCCCCGGTGTGATTCGGCTCACCGTGGCGAGCGGCCGCGTGACCTACGCCAACGAGGTCGCGCCGCTGGGCTGAGGCTGCGGCTCCCGCGTGGATATGGGACCATCCTGCCCGCCATCGACCCCGCTGCGGCTTGAGTGATGCATGACGATTCGCTACAACGAGGACCTGGACCCGAACGAGGGACCCGGGTTCGGCTGCTTCATCTGGCAGGCGATCCTGTTCGCCATCATCCTGCTGCTCGTCCCGGTGGGCCTCTTCACCTTCAACTGGCCGGTGTGGCTGCTCGCCGCGCTGCTGATCATCGACCTCATCCTGCTGTTCTTCCTGAGCATGACCAGCGTCTTCCTGCTGCGGGTCTTCTTCGCGGAACGTCGAGGGACGCGCGGCCGGACGCTGGGCGCCGCCAAGGGGCCGCCGCGCGTCATCAGCACCACGGACGGGGCGCCGGACGGGACCGAAGACGCTCCGACCGGGGAAAGGCCGCATGACTGAGCGGCGGCCGCGGAAGAACACGATGCTCGGCGTGTGGACGGCGCTCGGCATCGCGGTCGGCACGGCCCTGGGGCTGGCGCTGCACAACATCGGCCTCGGGATCGGCCTGGGTCTGGTGCTGGGCCTGGCCATCGGCATCGGCATCGACCGCACCGGGTGGGGCACCTGATGCCCCTGATGGTCACCTTCTTCAACGTGCGCAAGGGCCGTGACACGCTCTTCAAGCGTGGGATGCGGCACTTCTTCCCGCGCACCGCGCGCCGCTACGAGGCGGAGTACGGCATCCGCTTCCTGGGCTGGTTCAACGTGACCGAGGGGTCCGAGTGGGACAACCTCATCATCCTGGACCTGCCGAACTACGCGGTGCTGGACAGGCTCTACGCCGACCCGAGCGCGCGCGGCCTTGGCCACCGCGTGGCCGAATCGGTATTCGACCGCAAGCACACCATGTTCCTGCGCGAGCGGATGGGCCCTGACTTCGTGTACAAGCCATGACGGCGCCCCGCATCGCCGCGCTGCGCGAGCTGGCGCAGGAGGCCGAGCTCGAGCGGCGTGACTTCCTCTACGAGAGCACCGAGCAGCTGCGCCGGTTCATCGACGCCAACCGCGAGCGGCTGCGCGAGATCGGCCCCGTCAAGCTGGTCGACGACGACCAGGATTACCTGCTCTTCAGCCCCGTCGACGAGACCTGGACCACCCGGCTCACCTACCAGGACCCGGCCGACAGCGAGTGGTACGACGAGGAGCAGGTCCTGGAGTCGTTCGCCGAGATCGTGGAGCTCTACAACCCGGCCGATATCTTCGCCTGGTTCGGCGAGGCCGCCCGCGACCCGGTCAACCACCTGCTGCCGGCGGACGAGCTGGCGGCAGAGGAAGAGGAGCCGATGGAGTCGGAGGACGAAGACTGGCAGTCCGGCCTGCCGCCGACCCAGCAGGAAACGATCGCCGCCCAGCGCCTGTGGCAGCTGGCCGACACGTTCCGCCACCAGATCGGCGAGCAGCAGAAGCAGGTCCTGCGCGAGTTCGCCGCCAACGCCGAAGACGTGCTCGCCAAGACCGGCGACCTGCTGCTGCTCGACGAGGCCGATGACGTCCTGCTGCTGCGCGCCGACGGTCGCTTCGAGACGAGCCTGGACCTGACCGATCTGCCGGCCGGCGCCGCCCTGAACGTCGAGGCGCGGCGCGCCGGGCTGACCGTCACGGAGGCGCGGGTGGTGGCCGACTTCTACGACCCGGCCGACGTGCTGCAGTGGGTCACCGACGCGCTCTCCGAGAGATTCCCGGCCGTCGACTTCGCGGCGGTCTACGAGTAGGCCGATGCGCTCCGCGGGGCCGATCGCATTGCCGGGACTGAGGCGGGCCGACCTGGGCGAGGTGAGCATCGAGGGCCTGTTCGAGGCGGCCGGCGCGTTGCGCCACGGTCACTTCCTGCTGAAGTCCGGCCGCCATTCGGATCGCTACCTGGAGAAGTTCGCCGTGCTCCAGTACCCGAGCGTGGCCGTCGAGATCGGCCGCCGGCTGGCGGCCGGGCTGGCGTGGCACGATCCCACGCTCGTCGTCGGCCCGACCACCGGCGGCGTCCTGCTCGCCTTCGACACCGCGCGACAGCTCGAGCCGCTGCTCGGTCACGGGGTGCGCGGCGTGTTCGCCGAGCCCGTGGAACGCGGCCGCCGCGCCCTGCGCCGCGGCTGGCCGGTGAGCCGCGACGACCGGATCGTGCTGGTCGACGACATCCTCACCACCGGCGCCTCCCTGGCGGAGACGGTGGATGCGGTTCGGGCGGCGGGTGGCGAACCACTGGCGGCGGCGGTCATCGTCGACCGCTCGACCGGGCCGGTGGACCTGGGCGTGCCGCTGGTGGCGCTGGGCCGGATCGAGATTGAGTCATGGCCGGCAGCCGAATGTCCCCGCTGCGCCGTCGGCGATCCGCTGCAGAAGCCCGGGTCGAGCTGAAACCGGGCGCCGGCTAGCCCTGTGGGGCAGACCGCGCCAGGTAGAGAACGGTTCGGTAGTAGCGCGGCACCTGTCCCCCGAACTCGTCGCGGGCCAGCCGCCGGATGTCGTCGAACAGCCGCTCTCGGCGGCGAGCGGGCAGGATGCGATGGTCCGAGTAGGTGTCGAGCAGGGCCACGTAGTCGTCCGGGTCGAAGACATGGCGCCAGGCGACCACGTGCCGCTCGACCGCCGTGAACCGGCCGCTGCGCCGGATGGCGGCCGCCTGGTCCGGCAGGCGCGACGGGTTCCAGCCCCGCCGGCGCACCAGCTCGGGGGCGTGACGCCGATAGATCGCATCGGTCGCAGCCCAGAAGCGCCGCGAGCGAGTGCCAAGCCTCCCTGGGCGCGGATGGTTGGCCATCAGCGCCAGCCAGCCCCCGGCCCGGAGCGCCAGCCACGCCCGCTTGTGGCCAACGGCGGGGTCGATCCAGTGCCAGGCGCTGGCCGCCAGGACCAGGTCGAAGGCGTGCGGACGCGGCGGCTGCCACTGCTCGAAGTCGGCGGTGACGACCTGCACCTTGTCGTAGCCGGCAAGCTGGCGTCGCGCCTCCGCCGCCAGCCGCTCCCCGAGCTCGACGGCCACGATCCGGTAGCCGCGGGCCGCCAGCGGGATCGTCGCCAGGCCGGGCCCCGGACCGACCTCGAGCACATCGGCGGGGGGCGGGACCTTCTCCGCCACGAGGTCGAGTACCGCCACCGGGTACGGCGGGCGATGGGCCAGGTAGCGGTCCGCGATCGCATCGAACGAGCGGCGGCGCCGTTCGTGGAGGGCGTCGGTCACCCGCCCTGCTGCTCCCCGGGCTCCTGCCAGGTGACCTGCGTGATCCGGGCCGGCGGAAACTCGCCGTCCGGCGGCACGACGCCCTCCTCCGCCTCCAGCGGAATGCCGATGGGCGCTACCAGGTAGCGGCCGGCCAGGCGCCGCGCCTCGGGATCCAGGGCAAAACCGGCCTTGGCGCGGTGGAAGGTGACTGTCACGTCCGCCTCCACGACCGGCGTGGCATGGCTGCCATCGGTGATGTCCACGCCGGTCGGCGCGTCGACCGCCAGCACGCTGCAGGGCCGCCCGGCGGCGCGGGCGTGGGTGCGGATGCCGTTGGCCAGGTCGACGGCGGTGGAGATCGGTTCACGCAACGGCCCGGAGGAGCCGGTCCCGAGCAAGGCGTCGACCAGCAGGGTGGCCGGCGAGAGGCGCGCACGAAGCTGGACCAACAGCTCCGGGGTCGGCGCCACGTACAGCTCCAGCGAGCCGGCCGCGGCCATCGCCTGCAGCACCGTCCAATTGTGGCCCGCGGCGTGCCCAGCCGCGCCGATCTTCGATGCGTCGCCGGCAAGCACGACCACCACCCGCCGTCCGGCGGCGGCCAACCGTCGCGCCACCACAAAGCCGTCGCCGCCGTTGTTGCCGGGCCCGGACAGCACCACGGTGAGGGGCGACTCGGCCAGCGGACCGCCAGGCCCGCGCAGCGGCTCAGCCAGGCGCGCCAGCTCGGTGAGCGCCACCTCCGCCACCGCCGCACCGGCAGCCTCCATCAACGCATCCTGCGAGAGGCCCAGGGCCTGCGCCGCTCCGTCGATCTCGGCCATCTCCGACCCACCGATCAGGACGGCCACGCTACGTACCGGCCGGGCGGCCGGATCGGTCATTGCAGCGTCTTGAGGTAGTCGACGATGGTGGCGATCTCGTCGGGCGTCAGCTGCTGGCCGAACTGCGGCATGCCCTTGCGATCGATGCCCTTGACCTCGTCGCCGGTGCCGTCGATCCACAGGTTGATCCAGTCGTCCGGGTGGTCCTTGGCCAGCTGCGCGAGGTCCGGGGTGGCCGGTCCCTCGGCGATGCCGTGCAGGTTCGGGAATGCCCCCTGGCCCTCCAGGTTCGGCCCGTGGCAGGCGGTGCACGGCGGCTGGGCCTTGTTGATGACCGCCTTCGCGGCCTGGGCCACGTTCGGCGCGCCGGAGCCCGAGGCGGATGGCGCGGCCAGGATCGGCGGGTTCTCGCCCGACAGGTTGCCGGCCAGGTACACGCCACCGACCAGGAAGACCAGGACAGTGAGGCCGATGGCCCAGCCCGGAACCGACCGCGACTGGACCTCGATTGGCGTGGGAACGGTCATCGGCTCAGTGCCCCGCGGCCGGGACGGCATCGGCCAGGCTGTATTCGGCCCGGCGCGCGGTGGTGTACATCAGGAACAACGTGCCGACCAGGCAGATGCCGCCCAGCGAGGCCAGGCCAAGCCCGCCGGCGGCGACCATCCGGAACCACAGCAGTGTCCCGTTGAGCTGGTCGCTCGGCGCGCCCTGCGCCACCAGCGCTCCGTGCGCGATGCCGGCGCCGATCAGCGCCAGCCCGGCCATGGCGGTGCCGGCGAACGTCGCCCACAGCTGCGCGTCGGTGAGGAGGGTGCCGGCCCAGTCGCGGCGGAACATCCGCGGGGCCGCGTGCTCGGCGAAGGCGTAGAAGGCGAACGTGGCGGCGCCCAGCGTGCCGAACAGCAGCGCCCCGGCCGCCCACTCGGTGCCGTGCACGAAGCCCTGCACGCTGCGCAGCGCGCCGATCGCCTCCAGGACGGTGGACCCGACCAGGAACGCCATGCCAATGACCGCCAGCGACACGGCGCCGGTGCCGAGCATCAGCGACCAGCGGCCGCGCATGGTCAGCCCCAGGTCGGCCACCGCCAGGAACACCGGGGCGACCAGCAGCATGGTGCCGACGTTGCCGAGCTGGGTGATGACGAACGGCACCGACGGGTCGACCAGGGCGCCGACCGCCGACAGCCCGGCGAGGCCGGCCCACAGCGCCCACGCCACCAGGGCCAGGCCGCTCGAGGCCAGCGCGTTGAGGGTGGCCCGCGGGACGACGTAGAACAGCGTGCCCAGCGTGACGCCCAGGATCCAGTAGGTGAACAGGGCTCGCGCCACGAACGCGTAGATGAGCGCCACCGTCGTCGCATCCAGGTTGATGAAGGTCGCCCCGGCCTGCGCGGCAGCACCGAGCGCGTAGGCGCCCATGCTGGCCAGCAGTGCGAGCGCGAAGAACCAGACGCTGACGTACGGCATCCGCTGGCGGGACACGAGCAGGGTGCGCCAGAAGGCGATATTGACGATCAGCATCGCCAGCAGCATCAGGCCGTCGGCCGGCAGCGGGAACTCGGCCAGCGGGCCGTTGCCGGCGATCTGCGGGATGTAGAGGCCCGCCAGCCCGGAGGCGACGCCCAGGTTCCAGGCGGCCATCCCGAGCCAGGTGATCGATTCGCCGACCAGCCGGGCGCCGGTCAGCCGGGGCGTGATGAACAGCACCGCGGCGAAGGCGGCGTTCGACAACCACCCGAAGACGAGCGCGTTCATGAAGCCGGAGCTCACCGTGTTCGCGGTGACGTCGATGCCCAGCTTGCCAATGATCGGCAGGTCGAAGTCCATGGCGAAGTGGAGCTGGTCGGGGAACATCAGCATCAGGACCCACAGCGCGCCAAGGCCGGTGGCCACCACCAGCCAGAGGGCGCCGAGCACCATGAAGGCCGTCGCGGCGCTGTCGGGCCGGCTCGGGATGAGCGGTCCTCGGACGCGCGGCGGCTCGTCGTACGGCCGGAGCTTCTTGGGGTTCACAGCCATCGGCGCGCGCAAACCCTCCTGCGGACAAACGGGGCTCGCCAGTCCGCGGGAGCGGACCTCCGCCGCATTGTAGCGGAGCCGCTCGGGGTTTGACCGAACCCCGGGGGCTGGCTAGCATAGGCGGCCGCGGGGTGGAGCAGTGGTAGCTCGTCGGGCTCATAACCCGAAGGTCGTCGGTTCGAATCCGTCCCCCGCAACCACGCTCACCAGATACGAACGCCGCCTCCCGCCAGGCGGCGTTCGCCTTTTCAGGCGCCGATGAACTCGCGGACGAGCTGCGCGAACTCGGCCGGCCGCTCCATCGGCGGCAGATGGGCGACTCCGGGAAGCACCTCGTGCCGCGCGCCGGAAATCTCGGCCGCCAGCTTCTCCGCGATCGCCACCATGTCCGGCTGGTCCAGCTCGCCGACGGCGACCAGGGTCGGGGCGGCGACCTCCCGCAGCCGTTCCCCGGAAGGCGGCTCGGGTGCCCGGGCCTCCGCGTTGTCGTTCTCCAGGTCGATCGCCAGGCGCTGCATCTCCCACGCGCGCCGCCGGGTCGTGGGCTCCACCTCGTCGGGCGAGCGCGACGGGCCGTCGAACCAGGTCCGCATCGACTCCTCGGCGCACGCGTCAAGGTCACCGCGCTCCCAGGCGTCGACCTCTGCCTGCCAGCGAACCTCCAGCTCGTCGCGGAAGCTCCAGCCACGAAGGCCGGACCCGCACAGCACCAGGTGGTCGACGCGGTCGGGTGCAGCGAGCGCTGCGTCCAACGCGGTCTCGGCTCCCTGCGACACGCCCACCAGATGCGCTCGCTGCACGCCGGCCACGTCCATCACGGTGAAGAGGTCCTCCCAGCGGGCGTACGGGCCGTCGGGTGGATGGGACGACTCGCCGAAGCCGCGGGCGTCGTAGCGCAGGACGCGAAACGCGTCGGCCAGGAACGGGACGACGTCGTCCCACATCCGGCGATCGACGATGCCGGCGTGCAGCAGCACGAGCGGCGGGCCATCACCGGTCAGGTCGTAGGCGAGCCGGACGCCGTCGGGCGTCTCCGCGAACTGCGTCTCGGGCACGCCTCAGCGGCCGGAGAGCGACTTGATGACCGAGCGCAGGACAAGCAGCGCCACGATGCCGGCCACCACTCCCAGCACCGAGATGCGCGTCACGTCAACGGCCGGCTCCCAGTCGACGTTGCCGTCCTTGACCACGTACACACCCACCGGGCGCGCCGTGAGCCCGAAGCCGACACCACCGCTGTGCTCGGCATCGCCGCCGCCACCACCGCCGCCGCGGACGTCGGCCGCCGGCACGATGGTCAGGCCCTCGCGCTCGATTGGCTCGCCGTATACCCGCTTCACGGTCATCGCCTCGCGCGCGCCCTCGAGCATCTCCGCCACGTTCATGACTGCCACCTCTGCTTCGGTCCCATCGAAGGCGGACCAGTCTAGGCCGATTGCCTCATGTGGGCCGATGCGCCCCCGGCTCCATCTCGACCATGGCGTGATGGATGCCGTGGCGGTCCATCAGCGCCAGGTACGGAGCGGCGTCGAACGCCTCGGGACCAAGGACCCCGCGGCCGGACCAGGTCCCATTGGCGAGCAGCTCCATGGCCAGCACCGGGTTGAAGCCGGTCTGCCAGCCAACGACCTGCGACCCGGTGCGACGCAGCGTTTCGGCGGCATCGGCCATCTGGTAAAGGAAGACCTCGCGCGGCTTGCCGTCCTTCGAGCCGATGACCCAGGTGCCCACGATCGCCCGCCCGACCATCTTGTCCCCCATCGTCACCGGGTCGGGCACCACGGCCGCCACCACGTCCCGCGGCGACACCTTCGTCCCGCGCACGTCGACCGGCTCGGTGCGGTCGAGGCCAATGTCGTGCAGCAGCTTCAGCTTGTCGATGAAGTCGGCGCCGAGCGCGTATTTGAACGTCACGCGCTTGACGTGCGGCAGCCAGCGCGGGACGAGCAGCACCTCTTCGTGCTCGACGTTCACGCATTCGACCGGACCCACGCCCTCGGGGAATGGAAACTCCTCGGGCGCGCTGAAGGGCTCGGTGGTGTGCCAGTCCCCGTCCTGCCAAATCACCGGCGGGTTCAGGCACTCCTCGATGGTCGTCCAGATGCTGAACACCGGCGCGAAGGCGAAGCCGGGGATGTGCAGGTCGCCGCCGTCGCGGATGTGCACCTCGTCGACCTGGTCGAACAGGTTGTCGGCGGCGTACTTCGCGAAGACGTCGGTCAGGCCCGGGTCCATGCCCATGCCGATCAGGGCCAGCCGGCCGGCCGCCTCCCACTCCTCGGCCCGGGCCAGCTGCTCGTCGGCGAGCTTGACGCCCGGCTTCGCGAACGGGTCGGTGGGATGCGGCAGCGAGAGGCTGTTGGCCATGTCCATGTAGTCGACGCCGGCCGCCAGTGCGCCGTCGAAGATGGGCATCACGAAGCGCGGGTCGACCGCGTTCATCACCAGGGTGGAGCCGGTGCGTCGGGCAAGTTCGGCCACTGCGCCGGCGTCCCGGGCGTCGATCCGCTCTACCGGGAAGCGGCTCGCGTCGCCCAGCTCGGCCTGGATGGCCGTGGGGCGGGACGGATCGTAGTCGGCGAGCACCAGCTGCTCGCACCAGTCGCGCTGGGCGGCCTCGCGGGCGATGGCCTCGCCCACGGTGCCGACGCCGATCAACAGGATGCGCATGGGAGATCTCCAGGCTGCGGCTTCACGGTGGCACGCGTCCGCGCAACGGGATCTCGGGTGCCGCGCCCCGGTTCGCTACGGATTCGGTGGCGTCGCAGCGAGCGTACCACGGAAACCGCGGCGACGGCCATTCAGCCGAAGACCTGGCGCAGGGCGAACCAGACGTTCGCCGGACGTTCCGCCATGCGGCGCATGTACCACGCATACCAGGCGTCCCCGTACGAGATGAGGTCCCGCACGCGGTAGCCGGCCGCGGCCAGCCGGCGCTGCTCGTCGACGCGGATGCCGTACAGCATCTGCACCTCGAACGTGTCGACGCCCAGGCCGGCCGCCGTCGCCGCCGCCGCGACCCGCTCCACCAGCCGGGTGTCATGCGTGCCAAGCCCCAGCCGCAGCTCGCCCCTGCCGGCGGCCGGCAGCATCGACTTCGCCTGCTCCTCGAAGGCGGCGTCGACATCGGCCTTCTTGCGGAGGGCGATCGTCGCCGGCTCGTCGTAGGCGCCCTTCACCAGGCGGATGGCGGGCCGCAGGGGCGCCAGCGCGGCGATGTCGTCCGGCGTGCGACGCAGGTACGACTGCAGACAGATCCCGACGTTCGGATGGTCCGCCTTCAGCTGGCGGTACAGGTCCAGCGTGCGCTCGGTGTAGGCCGATCCCTCCATGTCCAGCCACAGGTCGCCCTTGGCCTCCGCCGCGGCCCTCGCCAGCGAGCGCAGGTGCGCGAGGGTGGCATCGGCGTCCAGGTCGAGGCCCAGCTGCGTCGGCTTGACGCTCATCTCGGCGTCCAGGCCGCGCGCCATGATCTTGCGGAGCAGCTCGTGGTAGTGGTCGGCCACCGCCTGGGCCTGGTCCATGCTGGTCAGGTTCTCCCCGAGATGGGTGATCAGGAGGCCGATGCCCAGCGGCCGGAACTGCTCGGAGGCCTCGAGCGCGTCCTCCATCGTCTCGCCCGGCATGAACTTGCGGACCGCCCGCTTCGCGAACCACAGCCGCGGCAGCCAGGTCTTCAGGAACCGGTTGCGGGCCATCCAGAGGAGGATCGTGCGCATCGGCGCCGAATCTAGCACGGTGGCGCGCGGCATAGACTGACGCGCGGGCCGTTAGCTCAGTGGTTAGAGCAGGGGACTTTTAATCCTCGTGTCGTGGGTTCGAATCCCACACGGCCCTCCATGTCGTCTCGCGCCACCCGCGATAACGACGCGACGGTGCCGGCTGCTGCACGCGACCCAACCTCTGGACAACCGAACCGCGACTGAGCCACGAGTACGATGACGTTGAACCGGATACCGGCTGATCCTCCATGACGAACCTCGCGCTCATCATCCTGCACGCCGGGCCACACAACCCTGTTGAGTGGCTGATCTATGCCATCCTGCTCGGCGCCGTGATTGCCGTCGGCGTCATGGTCGCTCGCGACTCAAGACTCGATCTTCCGTGGGACCGCCAGAGGGATCCGCGCGGCGGAAAGCGACGCCGACGTGACCCGCGATAGCGATGCAACCGCACCTAGCGTTCCAGCGGGATGAAAGCGATGTCGCCGGTCTGGTAGGTCGAGGGCCAGACGAACGCGTAGGTGCGGACTGCCTGCCACTGCCAGATGACCGCCGCGGCCCGCTCGTTCTGCCCGAGGGTGGCCGGATCCTGCGAGAAGCGGAGCCCGGCGCCGTTCGGCAGTGCTCCCTCGGGTAGATCGATGGCGAATGCCGCGTCAGTGATGCCCTCGGCGTCCAGGGACCTGGCCTGCGGCATGACCGCCCCGAACAGTGCCCAGGCTGCCGCATAGCCGGAGATTGCCTCTTCGGTCGGGCCTGCCGCTGCGCTCCCTTCCTCGACCGGACCGGTGATGGCGTATTCCGAGCCGTGCGTGCCGTAGTCGTCCGTGCCGTAGTCGTCCACGCTTTTGCCCTCAGCCGCGGCCGACGGGATCGCATGGGCGTTCCAATAT
This sequence comes from Candidatus Limnocylindria bacterium, assembly GCA_036556325.1. Taxonomy (GTDB): domain Bacteria; phylum Chloroflexota; class Limnocylindria; order QHBO01; family QHBO01; genus DASSCW01. The sequence continues at coordinate 27,571 of DATBJR010000068.1, forward strand.
GCCGCCAGGCGATCGTAGAGCCGGCGTGCCTCTGGTTTCAGCGCCGTGGGTCGGAAGCCGCCGGTCGGCCGATCGGATGCGAAGATCCCGACCGCCCCGGCACCGAGATCGCCGGCAAAATCCGGATCGCATTCCGCCATGGTCGACCCGATCAGGGCTCCGACGCGCAGATCCGAATCCAGCATCGCGCGCCGGAAGGCAACGCCGTCAGGAATGTGCGAAGCCAGGATGATCACGTCGGGCGCTGCGTCGCGAAGCTTCGCCATCACCATCGTCCATTGCGGAACGACGAGGTCGTAGCGGAGGTTCGCGACGATCTTGCTGCCCGCTGCCACCGTCACTTCCCGGGCGGCCGCGGCAACCGACTCGGCGTAGATGTCGCGTGCCGCCACGAGCGCGATGCGCAGCTGACGTCCTGGCTTTCCGAGCCGCGGCGCCAGCTCCTGCACCGCAAAGTGCGCGGAGTTGGCCCCGAGGTTCGCACCGCTGGCGCCAACGCGGAACACCCCGCTCAGGCCGCGCCCGGTCAGCCGGTCCGCGACGGCCCCCGCCTCCCAGTACACGAGACCGACGTCGTGCGCAGCCTGGCTGGCGGCAATGGACAGGTCGGAAGAGTACGCACCCAGCACCACCGCGATGCCCTGCGCCCGGAGGTCACGCATGATCGCGGGCGCGTCCGCCGCGCTCTCCAGGTCGCGCACCTCGAGCGTTACCCGGTGTCCGTCAATGCCGCCATTGGCATTGACCAGATCCGCGGCTGCCTGCACGCCAGCCAGCTCCTGCCGCGCAAGGCCGGCGGCATTCCCCCTAAGCGGGAAGACGGCTCCGACCACGAGATCGCCAGCCGGCCTCGGCGCTGGCGCGCAGGCTGCCAGGATCACCAGCAAGGCCCCGACCATGGCGCGGTTACGCATGACACCTCCTTGCCTCGGCGCGGGCCGCGCGAGGAATACACGATGATGCGAACTCATCTTCGGACCCCTCGGTCCGGCCCCCAGCGACGATATCCGGTGACCAGCAGGCCAATCCAGATCGCCAGCGTCATGCCGATGAGAACCACGGCTGCCGGGTCGAGCCCCCTGCTCGCAGGCGCCAGCAGCGCAAAGTCCCCCAGACGGGTCGGATTGGCCAGGAACATTGACAGTTGTCCGCTAACGGGTTGGGTCGGCAGGGGGCTCCAGGTGCCCTCGTCGAATCGGACGATCATGCAGTTCGAAACGCCGTCGGGTGCCCGCAGGACCAAGGTGGGTGGAGCGGACGGATCGATGGCCACCTCCCTCCCATCCGAAGTCGTGACCGAGATTCGGTACACGTTGCCGGCGATCACGCTGTTCGGCCCTGGTGCGCCTGGGGGGGTTATCGCCCTGATGGACACCGTGACGGTCGCGGTCGGACCGCGAATGAACGCGCCTGGAGCGGCGATGAGCTGGGCCTGGGGTGGTGATTCGGACGTCGCAGCTGTAATTCCTGGGTCTCCTCCAGAACCCGTAGCTGAGAACCGCTCTTCGGCGGAGCCTGGGGAGCCGGCCTGTCCCTGCTGTGGATCCAGGTAGCGATAGGGCTCCTGGACCACCACGCCGTCATAGAGGGGCGCCGGGCTGGCCGGGTGCAGACGCAGGGCAAACCAGATGAGGCCGAGTGACAGGCTGACCACCACGATGGCTCGCCGCTTCATTTGACGGTGAAGAGCACCTGGTTGGACCAAACACGCGGGCTGAATGGCGCGTGATCTGAGGCCACGAATTCAGCCTTGAGCACATAGGTCCCCGCGTGGACCGGCATGTCCTGCTCCAACGCGTAGTTCATCGATACCAGCACGTTGTCGACGTACAGGTGCACGTGCCCCTGATCCGGTCGGATGTTGGTGGTGGTGGTCGACACGATCGTGGCCCCGTTCAGACGGAGCACGACGTGGACCGAATCGCCGCTGATGGTTGCGCCATCCCTGGGTTGGACGATTGACACCCTCGCCGGGGACGCCGGCCGGCTCCCGGCGGGGGACGGCGCGACGCTGGCGCCCGACGAGGAGGCTGTCCCGCAGGCGGCCAGGATGAGCGTGAGGGCCGTGGCGTAAAAGGGTCGCAGTCGAGATCGGGTCATCAGCACCTCACGGTTGCAGGGGGATTTCGAAATGTCCGTGCAGGAAGGTGCCATCCGGCGCGGCGCCGGCGACATCCGCCACAAGGGGCCCTTCATTGACCCGCAGATCGAGCACGAAGTGCCCCGGCTCGAGCTGGCGCGGCACCTCGATCGCGCCTTCGACACCGGCCGCCGTGACCAGCACGTTCGCCGTCTGCACCGGTAGCTCATTTGCGGAGGCGTCGAAGAAGGTGGCGTGCAACTCGTTGGCGCCGGCTCGCCCTGGATCGAGATACACCTGCAGGCTCGTACCTCGTGGCAGGTGAGCAGTGAAGATCGTTGGCGCCCCGGGGATGGCATTCGTGTCCACCACCTGGTCAGCCAAGCTGGTCGCAATCGCCAGCGGGATCTCCACCGCGCCACTGGTTTCAGAGATGACGGCGGTGATGTTCCAGATGTCATCGAGCGAGAGGTTCCCGCCCGATGCCGAAAACTCTCCCGGCCCGGTGCCCTTGAGTTCGAGGCGAGATCGGCCAACCCCGGAGGCCGAGGCTGGATCGAAGCGGAGGGTCACGCCACGCACGCTGACGGGGTCTCCGGTGTCATAGTCGGTGACCGCAACGGCGAACTGATTCAGGCCCGGCGTTCCGGGCGTGACCGTCAGCGAAGCCCGGATTGTCGTGCCGAAATCGGCTCCGACCACGCTCAACGTCGACTTGGGCTGGGGCTCGCTCGCGGCACGCGAGGACGGCGGCGCCAGGTTGACAAGCAGGCCGGTTGCCAGCAGGACCATGGCGCCAGCCGAGAGCTCGACGCGTCCAACGAGCCGTAGAGGCCGAAGGGTGCGGACCGCCGCCGGCACGCTGACGAAATGGTTGAAGGCGCCCAGGCCGGCAAGACCAAGCAGCCCCAGACTCTTGACGAGCACGAGGCGGCCGAAATCGGTCCCAAGCAGGGCGTCGACGGTTTGAACCTCGCCGAGCGCACGCAGGAAGCCGGTGATCGCGGTGGCCCCCAGCGCAAACCCTGCCCAGCGCGAGAAACGCCGCACGGCATGCTCCTTGGCCGCGTCCGTCGTTCCAGTCACGCTCAGCAGCAATGCGGCCAGGCCGCCCATCCAGAGTCCGGAAGCCATTATGTGCGTCCACTGCAGCCCGATATCCACGAGCGGTTGGTCTCCGGCCGCAGCGTGCCCGTTGAGGACGTCGACGAGCATTGACGCGGCTGCGGCCGCGCCGATGGTGGCGAAGATCCACCGCCGCTGGAGGGGTTGGCGAACCGCGACGAGCACCGCGGCCCCCGTCACGGCGATGGACAGTCCCCGGGCTACCACGCCGATACCCAACGAGCTGCCGAGCATGTTCCCCAGCCCGGTCCCCGCATCGACGACCTGGAAGGCTACGACGCCGACGGTCCCGATTCCGAACAGCGCCCAGGAGACCGCGCCCAGCCGAATCAGCACTCGTGGCGGTCGGGGATGGACGGCGAAGCCCACGAACGCCGCGCCAAGCATGCCGAACAGGCCGAGGTACATCAGGAACCTGGACAAGGTGTCCCCCACCGAGCCGTTGGGGCTCGTGGTGCCCCCGGTGGTTTGGGTTGTGTCCGTCGACGGCGAAACGCCGACCCCGAACGCGAACGAACCGGCGGTAGTGTGGCCGTCAACCTTCGAAACGGTGCGCCAGGCAACGGTGTAGACGCCGCTTGGCAACGTCCCCAACGGGACCTGGAGCTGCTCCGGGTGGCCCGCCACGCCTACGGCAGGACCTGCCGCCACATCCTGGCCGCTGGTGTCGAGGACCTTGACCGTCGACAGACTCGGATCAGGGGCCTCACCGAACACCAGCGTCACCGCAGGCGGGGCCGCCGCCACGGTGCTCCCGGCCGCCGGGTTCGAGGACTGCAGCAGCGAATGGGCCGTGACTGCTCGGGGGAGGGCCAGTCCTCCCCCGAGCAGGATCGCCAAGGCGCCTGCCGCCATGGTGATCCGGTGCATGGCCGTCAGGCCTGCGCGCGTCGAGTCGCTCGCAGCGCCATCGCGGCGGCCACGATCCCAACGATGAGGCCGGCCAGGCCAATTCCGCCGCCGATCAGCAGCGCGCGATCGGCCGCCTTGCGGGCGTCCTCCGCCGCGGACGTTGCGGCATCGAGCGCTGCCCGCGACGGGCTGGCATTCTGCAGATCCGAGATGCGTGAATCCACCTGGTCAAGATGCGTGACGATCTCCGTCAGGGTCGGGAGCTTCGCCGGGAATTGGATATCGGCGGTGCCCTCGACGACGTTGAAGGTCTCATCCCCTGACGTGACGGTCACGTCGATCGGCCTGTCATGGATCTTCCCAGTGACGTGGAAGGTGTAGTCCCCGGGGGCGGTGGGAACGATCGCCGCGTCGTACTCCCC
>DATBJR010000069.1:0-5526 GCA_036556325.1 Candidatus Limnocylindria bacterium
AGCAGCCGGACCTGTGGTCGCCGGACGGGACCAAGCGCATCGGCCTCAAGGAGTTCGGGAGCAAGACGACCATCCGCCTGCGGGACCGCGATGCCGGCACGATTGCCACGACCACCGTCACCGGCCTGGTCAGCCACGTCCGCTGGGCGGGGACGAGCAACGAGATCGTGTTCACGCTCGGCGTCCTGTCGGCCGGTGGCGGGGTCCGCCAGGACCTGTACGTCTGGGACCTCAAGGACGGCGGCGAGCCGCTGCCGCTGACCAGCACCGGTGCCGCCTTCGGTGCCGAATGGCGCGGAGTGATGTGCAACTGGCTGCCGGCAGAGTGATGGCCTAGCCGATGCAGGAGATCGTCAACCCGATCGCCGTGGAGCTGGACGAGACGGATCGGGTCATGCGCATCCGCTGGGACGACGGCCACCCGGGCGAATGGGGCTGGCTGACGCTGCGGCGGGCATGTCCCTGCGCGCTGTGCGCCGGAGAGGGGAACCTGCCGGGGGTGGTGTCCCTGGAGACCGTGTTCACGCCACAGCAGACGACGATGGAGCGGGTGAAGTGGATCGGGCGCTACGCGCTGGCCCCGATCTGGGCCGACGGGCATGACACCGGCCTCTTCACCTACGCCAAGCTGCGCGGCCTGTGCCAGTGCGAGGAGCACCGCGCGGCGGCGGGGGAGCCCCCGCGGGCGAGTGGGGGAGGAGGCTGACGATGAACGGCGTGCTGCTGGTCCACGCCCATCCCGACGACGAATGCTTCGCGACGGCCGGGCTGATCGCGCGCACCGTGGCCGAGGGCCGACGCGTCGACCTGGTGACCTGCACCGGCGGCGAGGAAGGCGAGATCCACGACCCGGATCTCGATCCGGAGGAGGCGAAGCCTCGCCTCAAGGCCATCCGACGCGGTGAGCTGCAGTGCTCCGTCGAGGCGCTGCAGGGCGACGGGCCGGGCACGCTGGAGCTGCACCTGCTGGGCTACCGCGATTCCGGGATGATGGGCACCGAGTCGAACGCGCGGCCGGACGTCTTCTGGAACGCGGACCTGGACGAGGCCACCGGCAAGGTCGTCCGGATCGTGCGCGAGACGCGGCCGCGGGCCATGGTGACGTACGACAGCAACGGCAACTACGGCCATCCCGATCACATCAATGCCCACCGCGTGGCCGTCGCGGCCTGGGAGGCGGCGGCCGACCCGTCCCGCTACCCGGACGCCGGGGAGCCGCACGCCGTGGAAAAGCTGTACGAAGTCGCCTTCAACCGCGACGCGTGGGGCGACCTGGTGGCGGCCATGACCGAGCGCGGCATCAAGCTGCCGTGGGACCAGGATGCGGCCGGGCGCACCGAGGAGCCCGACACGGTCGAGGAAGAGGAGTTCGGCATCCCGGCCGACAAGATCACCACGGTGCTGGACGTGGCACAGTGGTACGACCAGAAGCGCGCCAGCATGGCCTGCCACCGCACTCAGCGGCAGGACCTGGGCTGGGTGCTGGACATGCCGGACGACCTCGCCCGCCGGGCCTGCAGCCCGGAGCACCTGGTCCTCACGCGCTGGCGCGATCACGAGATCCCGGCCGGCTACCGCGAAGACGCGATCCTGTGAGCCGATGAGCAACGGCAGCATCGGCCTGGACGAAGCCCTCAACGCCTACCTGGTGGATGCCGGCGTGCGTGAGCACCCGGTCCTGGCCGAGCTGCGCCGCACCACCGCGGAGATGCCGAATGCCAGCATGCAGATCGCGCCCGAGGAGGGCGCGCTGCTGGCCATGCTCGTGCGGCTGCTGCCGGCGCGCCGCATCCTGGAGGTCGGCACCTTCACCGGCTACTCCTCGACTGCCATGGCACTGGTCCAGCCGGCCGACGGTCGTGTCGTCTGCTGCGACGTTTCGGCCGAGTACACCGATGTCGCCCGCCGCGCGTGGGCCGATGCCGGCGTCGCCGACCGCGTCTCGTTGCACCTCGGACCGGCGATTGAGACCCTGGACGCACTGCTGGCGGCGGACGAGGCGGCGAGCTACGACCTGGCGTTCATCGACGCCGACAAGCCGAGTTACGACGCGTACTACGAGCGGGCGCTGCGGCTCGTTCGTCCGGGCGGCCTGATTGCGATCGACAACGTCCTGTGGTCGGGTCGGGTGGCGGATCCCGCGGACCACGACGACTCGACCGAGGTGATCCGTGCCCTGAACGCCAAGATCGCCGCCGACGAGCGCGTCGACGTGGTCATGGTGCCGATTGCCGACGGCCTCACCCTGGCCCGCCTCCGATGACCCAGGAAGGACTCCTGCCGGCCGCTCCCTCCCCGAGCGGCTCGCCAGTGGGCGACTCCCGGGGACGCACGCGCCCTTCGTTCCCCGTTGGTTGCCCGCCAGTGAGACTCCGGAGTCGCCGGCCCCTCAGTTGGCAGCGCCGAGCTCGATGAAGCCGTGCCCGCCCATCACCCGCCAGCCGATGCCGTCGTGCTGCAGGTGGTAGATGGCGGGCATCGGCATGGCCAGGTGGAAGTCGTGGTCGACCGCCGGCTCGAAGGCCTGCAGCACCAGGCTGATCAGGTTGCCGTGGCTGCCGACCAGCAGCCGCCCGCCATCGGCGTGACGGGCGCGCAACAGGTCGAGCAGGGACATGGCGCGGCGCTGCGCCTGCCGGCCTGACTCGGCGCCCTCGAGGGCGTAGTCCGGATCGGCCCAGGCTCGGCGCAGATGATCCTCCCAGTCCGCGGTCGGGCCCAGGGTCAGCCGCCGCTCGCGGAGGTCGGGAAGGATGTGCACCTCGAGGTCACGTCGTCGGGCCGTGGGCGTCACGGTCTCGACGGCACGCAGGTACGGGCTGGAATAGACCGAGGTGATGACGTACGGCTCCAGCTCCTCGGCCAGCTGCTCGGCCGCTTCGCGGCCCGCCTCGGTGAGCGGCCGCTCGTCGTCGTGTCGGTTGGCGCCCACCACGTCCGGCACCGGCTCGGCATGGCGCACCAGCAGCACGTCCAGGATCCCGAGGCGCGGCGCCGAACCGTCCAGCATCGGGCCAGTCTAGGTGGCCGCTCGAGGCGGAGGCGCGAAAAGGCCGGGAGGCGAGTGGCTGCCTCCCGGCGGGGGAATGCGCGAGACGAGCGTCAGCCGATCGGTCGAGGGTGCGCCCCCATCCGCGGTCGAGCGACGCTCCGATCCGGCAGCGCCAGGGCCACGACGGCCACCAGGGTGATGAGCTGCAGTGCCTTGATCGCCAGGCCGGGCCACTCGAACGGTGGCTCGCGGACGCCGGCCATCGCGAAGTAGCCGACGATGACCACCGCGTTCAGCAGCGCCACCGCGATCCACGCCCAGCGCCGCTCGACCATGGCCAGCAGGCCGGCGCTGGCAAAGAACACCGCCGCGGCCGACAGGCCAAAGCCCAGCAGCCCGGGATCGGTGCCCGACGTGGACTCACCCACGTACAGCACCTCGAACCCGACCAGCACATAGAGGACGGCGGTCACCACCGATGCGGAGATGGCCACCAGCTCAAGCCGCCTCATGGCTCACCTCCTGTGGCGCCTCGGCAGCGGCGGAGTCGCGGAAGATGCCGGCCGCCCAGGCGCGGATGGCGGCGAAGTCCCGCCAGTCACCGCGCGGCACCCAGCGCTCGAAGATGCCGCCCATCTCCGGGACGACGCGCCCGGGGAACGTCACGTGGCCGAGCGAGTAGATGCGCTCCGCCAGCCGCGCCACCCGGCCCTCGGGGCGAGCGGCCGACACCGGTCCCAGCTCGCGCACCTTGGCATCGGCGTCGGGGGAGCCACCGGTCGGACCACTCGAGAAGAGCCAGGTCGGCACGTCGCGCAGGGTGCGCTGGTGGCGCTTCAGGAAATCGACGCCCTCGCGCATCCAGCGGCCCATGTACACCGCGCTGCCCAGGACCACGCCCTCCACGCCGGTCAGCTCGCGCACCTCGGCGGCCGGCCGGACCTCGACCTCGTCGCCGCGGCTGCGCAGCACCTCCCCAATGGCCTCGGCGATCTCCGCGGTGGAGCCGTGCTTCGAGGCGTAGGCAACCAGGATGCGTTTCATGACGCACCTCCCGCGGCCGTGGGCGCGGCGGGCGCGGCCGCGGCATGCCGTCGGGCGACGGTGGCGGCAGCGCGCTCGCCGATGTCCAGGGCCCAGTCGGAGGCGCGGGCCAGTTCACCGGGTCGCAGCTCCGGCTTCATCGTCACCAGGAAGCTGCCCTGCGGCCGGAGCACCTCGGCGCCGGCCATCTCGAGCCGGCGGGCAATCGCGTCGGCGGCGGAGCCGGACACGAAGTGCGGCCAGTTCAGGCGGGTGTCGAAGGCGGCCGCCATCACGTTCTCCAGGCCGCCGGCCGGCAGCCGCGAGAAGTACGCATCGACGTCCGGCGTCAGGCCGTGCGCCTCCGTCGGCCCGCCGACGATCAGCAGGTCAACGTCCTCGGGCGGCGTGCCCGCGTCGACCAGCCCCATGACTTGGACGGTGCCGTAGCGCTCCAGCGCCACGCCCATGGTCTCGGCCACCCTCCGCGTGTTCCCGTGGCGGGTGGCGAACAGGACGATGCTCTTCATGCTTGGTTCACCCTTTCCTGCGCCGATCAGGCCGCCGGCACGGGCTCGGCAGCCAGCTCCTGCGCGATGTGCCCGGCCCAGGTGGTGATGGCCGTCCAGTCGCGGAAGTCGCCGTACGGCGCCTTCACCATGCCCACGATCGCCCGCTCCCCGAAGCCAAGGTTCGAGCGGTCCATCGCCCCGGCGAACACTTCGTGGCCGCGCGGCTCGAGCAGCGTGACCAGGTCCGTGACGTCCACCGGGTCGCCGGCGGGCTGCGGCGGCTCGCCCAGCGGACCGGAGCTGAACAACCAGACCGGCCGCTCGCGCAGCGCCGTGGCGTGCTCGGTGGCGTACGCCTTGGCCTCGCGGATCCAGTGACCGGCGTACACGCCGCTCCCCATGACCACCGCGTCGTACTTCGCAGGATCGTCGGCGTCCTCCGGACGCTGCTCCATCACCGTGTGACCGGCCTCGGCCAGGATGCCGGCAATGGCGGTACCGATCTCCGCGGTGCTTCCGTGCTTGGACGCAACCGTCACGAGAACTCTCATCTGCGGTCTCCCAGGCCCTCGTCCGGACCGCCGAGCTCGCGTCGCGCGTACCTGCCCGCCGAGGGCACGTCCATGGTCCCGCCGCACCGGCCGGGCGGGCATCTGCCGGAAGTCCCGCGCATCGGGGTCGCAACGGCCCGTCGTCCGAAGCTGGCCCGCCGCCTTCGCTCGCTCCATGGCGACCAACGGGGAACTTGGGTCGAATCGGCGCCGTTCGTTCCCCGCGCCGCTCGGCCCAGGGCATCAATCGGGGAGCCAGCGGGCCCTTCCTCCCCGTTAGTCGCCGCCCAGCGATCCGCCGGCGTGCCCGGTGGACTGGATCGGCTTGCCCTCGCGGCGAGAATTGGGCGAGGCTCGAGCCACCCGAGGACGCAAGTCGCGTGTCCATCGTCTGCCAGTCCTGCGGCACTGCCAACCCGGAGGGGGCGCGCTTCTGCCTGAACTGCGC
>DATBJR010000070.1:0-3040 GCA_036556325.1 Candidatus Limnocylindria bacterium
CTGCCTTCCGCCGCAGCAGCCGGCGCCGCATCCCGCCCGGTACCACCGCCCGGGCGATCCGTGGCCGCTGTATGCCTCGCTTGATCGCGACACGATGTGGGCGGAGTGGGCCCATGCCACCGACGGCCGGGTGCCGCCGGCAGAGGACCCGCGCTGGGTGTGCGTGCTCGACGTTGACCTGCGGGTTCTCGACCTCCGTGACCCGGCGGCGCGGCGCGGGCTGCGCACCAGCCTCCGGGCGCTCGCCGCGCCGTGGTCACCGGCGGCGCCGAATGCCGCCACGCTTCGCGTAATGGCGGCCGCCAGGCGGCTGGGCGTGGATGGGCTGATCGTGCCCAGCGCGGCGCGCGACGGCGGCTGGAACGCCGTCATCTTCCCCTCTGCCTTCGATCGCGTCCGCCTCAGCAGCCGTCGGCGACGGGTGCCCAGCCCGCGTTGACCGACGCGGCGGCGACTCCTCCTCAGGTCCCGATGGCGGGTGGGATGTTCTGGTTGAGCCGGAACAGGTTGTGCGGGTCGTATCGGGCCTTGACCTGCGCCAGCCGGTCGTAGGTGGTGCCGGGATAGGCATCCCGCAGCCGCTCGGGCTCGTCGACCAGGAAGTTCACGTAGGCGCCCCAGTCGTTCTGCTGCAGGTCGCGCATGAAGCCCAGGACCCAGGCCTCGCGCTCGGCGAAATTCGACGGTTCGTAGAACGCGGCCAGGTTGGCCATGATCGGGCTGGACCGATGCGCGAAGGCGGTGGCGTCATCGGGCACGCGTGCCATCGCGCCGCCGAGGACGCGGAGCTGCGCGGCGCGCATCGGCGCATCGGACGCCTCCAGGTGCCGCATGACGGTCTCGGCCACGCGGTGGTCGAATCGGTCCAGGAACATGGTCCGGGCCACGGCCAGCGGGTGGTAGGAGTCATCGGCTGGCGGGTACATGCCCGGATATGGCATCGGCCCCAGCAGGTCGGCGTAGGGCTCGGCCAGGTCGCGGAATGGCTGCAGTGCCCGCTGCCCCGCGTCCTCGTCACCGACGTGCGCCAGCATGGCCATGATGGCGAGCCGGCCGTGCACCTCCTCGGGGATCATCGGCATCGGCGGCAGCGGCATCACATTCAGGATCGTGGAGAGCTCCTCCGGCGCCGCCTCCGCGGCGGCCATGAAGCCGGTGACGGTGTCGACGGTCGCCGGCAGGAACAGGAACCCGCCCACGAACCCGCCCAGCTCGTGCAGGCGGTAGTGGAACCGGGTGGCCACGCCGAAGTTGCCGCCTCCGCCGCGGATCGCCCAGAAGAGATCGGGGTGGTGGTCGGCATCCACGGTGATCAGGTCCCCGTCGGCGGTTACCAGCTCAGCGGCGAGCAGCGAGTCGATGGTCAGGCCGTGCTTGCGCACCAGGTACCCAACCCCGCCTCCGAGAGTGAGGCCACCGATGCCGACCGTGCCGGTATCGCCGAAGCCCACGGCCAGGCCGTGTGCTGCCGCCGCGCTCGTCACCTCGGCCGCGGTCAGCCCGGTCTCCGCCCACGCCGTGCGTGCCTGCCGATCGATCTGCAGGTCCTTCATGCGGCGCAGGTCGAGCACGATTCCGCCCTCGGATACGCTGTGCCCGGCGCTGGAATGACCGCCGGACCGCACGGCCAGCTCGAGGCCGGTTTCGCGCGCGAGGCCGATGACCGCTGCGACATCCTGGGCATCGGCGACCTGGACGATCACTGCCGGGTGGCGGTCGATGCCGCCCACGGCCACGCGCCGGGCCTCGTCGTACCCGGCGTCATCGGGGCCGATGACGGTTCCGCGCAGCCGTCCGCGCATCTGTTCGAGATCAAGGGTGGACAGGGTCGAATCGAGCATCGGGCCATGCTACCGGGCCGATTCGGGACGGTCGAATGTCAGGAAGCCACGCCCTCGCGTGCCGGGCGGTGTTCCCCGTCGAGCCGCGTCGACAGGCTGCCGCGCAGTCCTCGCCGTCCAGCGGGGCTGGCCAGCATCAGCCCGATGAGGAGCAGGTAGCCTCCCCCCACCGCGAACAGCGCGGTGACCCCGATGACCAGCCAGATGGTCACTACCACCGACGTCCACGCCGCGAGCGGTGCAAGGACGAAGGTGGCGCTCAGCCAGGCGGGCGCTGGCATGAGGCGCTCTGGCGGCGGTTCGTGGCCTGGTCTGGTGTTCGGCATGCCCCGAGGGTCGGCCGGCCAGGACAACGGGGTGCCAACGAGTGGCTATGGCGACGTCAAATGGGTCAACGTCGAAGACGACGTGGCGCCTGCTACGCTCGCGACCTTCAGCCAAATGAGGTCCGCAGCACGATGAAGACCCGAGGCGCCACCAGGTGGCTGGTCATGGCCGCGCTGGTGGCTGTCGGGCTGGCGGCCTGCGCCACGCCGGGTGGAGGCGAGAGCGGCGGCAGCGGTGCGCCCACCGGTTCGACCGTCCCCGCCGCGCTCGGCACCTTCGACCGAGCCGCGCTGGAAACGGCGTTCGATACGACCTTGACGGAGAATGACCTCACCGAGACGAAGCGGCGGTACACCGCGGACTATCGCCTCCCGCTGGGCCTGGAGTTCACCATCGACCCGGCCGATCCATCCCGGCACCTGCTCGAGACGAGCATCCGTTTCTCGGTCGCGCGCACGGACGACGAGATGCGCGCCGAGCGCGCCTGGTTCCGGCTGGTCTCCCCGCATCAGCCGGCGGCGGTGCAGTGGATCCGCGACCAGCGTGACCGCTTCCTGGCCGGGAAGCGCGCCGACCTCAGCGTCCGGTCCTTCTTTGGACCGGTGTGCGCCGGCTTCTTCGCCTTCGGCGCGGCCACCAGCCCGACCGGCAAGGCGGAGACGATGGGCTATTTCGCCGAGACGCAGGACGCCCACGTCAACTGCCAGGGTCCCTGACGCTAGACCTGCTCCATCTGGACGATCGGTCCGCTCAGCTTCACGCCCGTGGCGTGGATGGGGCAGTAGCCGTTCGGCACTTGGAACGGGTAGTATACTGTCAGCACTGAACTACCGAGGGCTGACCGATGCGCTACCCCGCCGCTTATCTGCGCC
>DATBJR010000071.1:0-24629 GCA_036556325.1 Candidatus Limnocylindria bacterium
CGCGGATGGCATCCACGATCTCGCTGCGTCCCGAGTAGTTGAAGGCCATGTTGAGCGCCATTCGCGTCCCGCCGCGCGTCTTCTCCTCGGCAGCCCGGATCGAGCGCTGGATGTCCGTCGGGGCCTCGTGCAACCGCCCGATGACCCGCACTCGCACGCCCTCGGCCACCAGCTCGTCGGTGTACTGGCGCACGGCCCCGTCGATCAGCCCGAACAGGCCAGCCACCTCCTCGTCAGTGCGGCGCCAGTTCTCCTGGCTGAAGACGTACAGCGACAGGACCTCGATGCCGCGGTCGGGGGCGGCCTTGACGATGGGCCGGATGGCCTCGACACCCTGGACGTGACCGGCGATGCTCGGGAGCCCGCGGGCAGCCGCCCATCGGCGGTTGCCATCCATGATGATCGCGACGTGTCGCGGGCGCTCGCGCAAGGGGCGCCTCAGACCTCCATCACTTCCGCTTCTTTGCGCTCGGCCCGGGTGTCGACCGCCTCGACGTGGCGATCGGTCAGCCGCTGCAGGTTGTCGAGCTCGCGCCGCTCCTCGTCCTCGGACAGGTCACCGTCGCGCAGCGCCTTCTTCAGCTGATCGGCCGCCTCGCGGCGGTGGTTGCGGATCTCCACCCGCGCCTCCTCGGCCCGTCGCCGGACCTGCTTGACCATCTCCTTGCGCCGCTCCTCGGTGAGCGGCGGCACGTTGAGGCGGACGACGGTGCCATCGACGTTGGGCATCAGGCCGATGTCGCTGCGGGTGATCGCCTTGTCGATCGCCGACAGGACGGATCGGTCCCAGGGCTGGATGACGATCAGGTGCGGATCTGGCGTGCTGATGCCGGCGATCTGCTGCAGCGGGGTCGGCGTGCCGTAGTAGTCGACCATGATCCGCTCGACCAGCGCGGTCGAGGCGCGGCCGGTGCGGATGCCGGCGAAGTCGCGCTCCATGGCTTCCAGGGCGCGTGCCATCTTCGGCTCGGCGGCGGACAGCGCCTCGTGGGTCATGACGTCACCTCCCCGGTGATGAGGGTCCCGATCGGCTCGCCGCGGACGGCGCGCGCGATGTTGCCGGCCTGCGTCATGTCGAACACGACGATCGGCATCTCGTTGTCCATGGCCAGGCTGACCGCGGTCGCATCGAGCGCCTCAAGGCGGTTCGAGATCAGATCCGTGTAGCTGATGCGGCTGTAGCGGCTGGCCGAAGGATCCTTCTCCGGATCGGCATCGTACACGCCGTCAACCCGGGTGGCCTTCAGGATGACCTCGGCGCCGATCTCGACCGCGCGCAGGGTGGCGGCGGTGTCGGTGGTGAAGTACGGGTTGCCGGTACCGGCCACCAGGACGACCGTGCGCCCCTTCTCGAGGTGGCGGACGGCGCGGCGCCGGATGTAGGGCTCACAGATCTCCGGCATGGCGATGGCCGACAGCACGCGCGTCGGGCAGCCCGCCTGCTCCAGCGCGTCCTGGATCGCGAGACCGTTCATGACGGTGGCGAGCATGCCCATGTAGTCCGCCGTGGAGCGGTCCATCCCGGTGGCCGCGGCGGAGAGGCCGCGGAAGATGTTGCCGCCCCCGACCACGATGGCGATTTCGGGGACCTCGGACCGCGCCTCGGCCACCTGGCCAGCGATGTTTCGCGCGACCTCCGGGTCGATGCCGTACTGCCGCTCGCCCATCAGGGCTTCGCCCGACAGCTTGAGCAGGACCCGTGCGTAGCGCGGTGACGGCGCGGCGCCAGTCACCTAGGCGGCCTCCTCGTCCCCGGATTGCTCCTCGGCCGTCTCCCCCACCGCCATCCGCGCGAAGCGCGCCACCCGGATGTTCTCGCCGAGCAGCGCGATCTTCTCGGTGATGAGATCGCCGACCTTCTGGTCCGTGTCCCGGTAGGGCTGCTCGAGCAGCACGACCGACTCGAGCCACTTGTTCAGTTTGCCGTCGACGATGGTGGCGATCCGATCGGCCGGGCGGCCTTCCGCCTCCGCCTCCGCCCCGAACGCACGCCGCTTGGCGTCGAGCACGGCGGCCGGCACGTCGTCGCGGCTGACGTACAGCGGGCCGAGGCCGGCGACCTGCATCGCCAGCTCGCGGCCGAGCTGCTGGAAGTCATCGGTGCGGGCGACGAAATCGGTCTCGCAGTTGAGCTCCAGGAGCACGCCGAGGCGCGCGCCGTGGTGGATGTAGCTGGTCACGATCCCCTCGCGCGCCTCGCGACCGGCCTTCTTGGCCGCGGTCGAGAGGCCCTTCGCGCGGAGCCAGGCGACTGCCTTCTCGACGTCGCCGCCGGACTCCTCGAGGGCGCGCTTGCAGTCCATGATCCCCGCGCCGGTCTGCTCGCGCAGCTCCTTGACGTCCTGGGGCTTGATGCTGGTGGTCTGGGTCATGTGCGTGGTCTTGCCTTCCTCAGATCGCGGGCCGCTGGGCTATTCCGCGTCGCTTTCGGTGTCAGTCTCGTCCTCGGCCGCCTCGGCCGCGCGTCGAGCGCGCGAGCGGCGCTCCTCTTCCTCGTCCTCTTCCGGCTCCGGCTCGAACACGAGCGCCTCGCCGGCGGCCAGGACCGCGGAGTAATCGGCCTCGCTGCCGAGCTGGGACTCGTCGACGGGCGGCATGGCCTCGGCCTGCTCGAACTCCACGTCCAGCTGGGCCTGGCGTTCCTGCTGTGCGCCCAGCACGGCATCGGCCACCTGCGCGCAGATGAGCCGGACGGAGCGGATCGCGTCGTCGTTGGCCGGGATCACCCAGTCGATAAGGTCGGGGTCGCAGTTGGTGTCGGTCATCGCCACGATCGGGATCTCGAGCCGTCGGGCCTCGGCCACGGCGATCGACTCCCGATGGGGATCGACCACGAACAGGGCGCCCGGCAGGCGGCGCATGCGCCGGATGCCGCCCAGCGCGTGGTTCAGCTTGTCGATCTCCTCACCGAGCTTGCTCGCCTCCTTCTTGGTGAGGCGCTCGAACTCGCCGGCGTCGCGTCGGGCTTCGAGCGCCTCGAGGCGCTGGATCCGGCGCTTGATGGTCGTGAAGTTGGTGAGCATGCCGCCAAGCCAGCGGTTGTTGACGTAGTGCTGGCCGCTGCGCTCGGCCTCGGCAGCGATCGCTTCCTGCGCCTGCTTCTTGGTGCCGACGAACAGGACGCTGTCACCACGCCGGATCGTGTCGGCAACGAACGCCAGGGCGGCGTCCAGCCGCGTCACGGTCTGGGCGAGATCGATGATGTGGATCCCGTTGCGCTCCGCGAAGATGAACGGGCGCATCTTGGGATTCCAGCGCCGGGTCTGATGGCCGAAGTGGACCCCAGCCTCGAGCAGCTGCTTCATGGATGTGGCGGACAAGTGGAAAACCTCCGGTTCGTTCCTCCGCCCGCGTCGGCTCCCGTGTCCACCCCGCCTGCGCGGGGCACCGTGGACCGTGGATCTGCGAGCGTGTGAAATGAGAAGACACCTCCCTGGGACGCGGCCACGACCGGTCCGGGAGCACCGAAAGTATAGCACGGCCGTTCACACCGGCCGCCGCGGCGGCTTGTCGAGCGGGCAACGGTACCGAAGTACCCCAGGCCCACCCGCAGGTACCTTGACCGCTCACGCCCTGCACCTAGCATCGGCCCGCCTGACCGGAGGAACTGCATGCCGATGCGCCCGAAGCTGGTCGTCACTGCCACGCTGCTCGTGGTGGTGCTCGCCACCAGCGCTCTTGGCGTCCCCGGGGTCGCCGCCGACGACCGCTTCACGGTCGTGCGTGCAGGCCAGACCCTGAGCGGGATCGCGGCCGCCCACGGGACCACGGTCGAGCGGCTGATGCGCCTCAACCACCTCGCCGATCCGAACCGCATCTACGCCGGGCAGCGGCTGCGGCTCCGCCCGGCGGCGCACCGGCGGTCCGCGCACCCGCCGGTGGAGCGTCGCGTCATCGGGCATCGCGTGACGTACGGTGAGACGGTGAGCGGCATCGCGCTGCGGTACCACCTGCGCGTCGATCAGCTGGTGCGGCGCAACCACCTGGCCGATGCCTCCCGCATCTACGTTGGGCAGCTGCTGCGGATTCGCGCCGTGCCGGTCCACCGGCGCCGCGCGCCACAGCATGCCGCCGGCCATGCGTCGTTCGTGACCCACATCGTCCGCTTCGCCGAGACGCTGAGCGGGATCGCGCTGCACTACCGGGTCAGCGTCGGCGCAATCGTGGCGGCCAACGGCATCACCAATCCCTCGCTCATCCGCGTCGGGCAGCAGCTGCGGGTCCCATCCAAGCATCGCGCCCACCACCGGCGCCAGGGGCACGCGCATCAGCACCGGCGCCACGCCGCGCACCGGGCCGCGCCCACCTGGCGGATGCCCTCTGAGATGGCAGCGCTGGTCCGTCAGCGATCGGCGGTCGGCCGCGCCATCCGGCACGAGGCGCGACGCCAGGGCGTGCCGCCGGCCCTGGCCAAGGCGGTCGCCTGGCAGGAGTCCGGCTGGCAGCCGCGGATCGTGTCCTCGGCGGGCGCCATCGGCGTCATGCAGCTGTTGCCGGCGACCGCCGACTGGGTGAGCGCAACCATGCTCGGCGAGCCGGTCAACCTGTGGAGCACGACCAGCAACGTCCGCGCCGGCGTGGCGCTGCTGCGGCACTACCTGCATCGCTACGACGGCAGCCGGACCCTGGCGCTGGCGGCCTACTACCAGGGCCAGGCCGGCACTGACCGCTACGGCGTGTACCCGGTGTCCCGGCCCTACATCGACTCGATTCTCATCCTCGAGCAGATGTTCCGCCGCTAGGGCGGCTCACCATGCGTCGATGACGGGCAGGCGTGTCAGGCGCCAGCTGCCATCAACCTGCTCCACGGTGACGAGGTCGATCCGCAGGTCGGGCCACGCCCGGGCCGATGTCCGCGCGTACGCGGCGAGGGCCATTCGCAGCCGATGCAGCCGCCGGACGTCGACGGCGTCGATGGCGCTCCCCGCTCGTGCGCTCCGCCGCCCCTTGACCTCGATCGCGACGAGGACGCCGGCAGGGTCGGTGCCGACCAGGTCCAGCTCGCCATGGGGTGTCCGCCAGCGCCGTTCCAGGATCTGCCAGCCGGCATCGGCGAGCCAGCGGGCGGTGGCCTCCTCGGCGCGACGGCCGAGCTCGTGCCGCGGATCGGTCATGCGGGGCGCCCCCCTGGAGGCGAGCAGCGCGCGGAACGCCCGCCGGCGCGGGCGCATCGGTCAATCCAGGAGGGCCAGCGCCTCCTCGTCCTCGGACGGGTCGAGGTCCTCCTCGGTCAGCAGTGCTTCGTCGAGCAGCAGGTCGAGGCTGAGCTGTTCGCCCGCCAGCAGCATCTTCAGCGGGGCGAACGAGCGACGATGCCATTCGCAAGGGCCCTCGTTGAGCAGCGCCTCGACATGGAAGCGCGTTCCGTAGCCCTTGTTCCGAGCAAACCCGTACGCCGGGTAGCGCGCATCGAATTCGGCGCAGATGCGGTCACGCGTGACCTTGGCCACGATGCTCGCCGCGGCGATGGAGGCGCTGATGGCGTCGCCATCGATGATCGGGCGCTGGGGCAAATCGACATCGCGCAGGCTGAGGGCGTCGATGACCAGATGATCCGGCTGCTGCGGCATGCGGCGCAGGGCTTCAGCCATGGCCAGCTTGGTGGCCTGCAGGATGTTGATGCGGTCGATGACCTCGACCTCCACGCAGCCGACCCCCACCGACTCGGCGCGATCCAGGATCTGCTGGTAGAGCGCTTCGCGGCGCGAGCGGGCCAGCACCTTGCTGTCGCGCAGGCCCTTGATCCGATGCCGCTCCGGCAGGACCACCGCGGCGGCCACCACCGGGCCGGCCAGCGAGCCGCGGCCGACCTCGTCGATCCCGGCGATGCGCTGGAACCCCGCCAGGCGCAGCTCGCGCTCGTGGCGCATATGGGCGTCGCGCGGCTTGCGGGGCTTGCGGCGGCGAGTCGACCGCCGGACGACCGATCCCTGGAAGAGACCGGCCATGCGCTCAGCGGCGCTCGCGCAGGGTGGCGGACTTGCCCACGCGACCGCGCAGGAAGTAGAGCTGGGCGCGACGCGCGACGCCGTGACGAACCACCTCGATCTTCTCGACGCGCGGGGCGTGGACCATGAAGGTCCGCTCCACGCCGACGCCGCTGGCGATGCGGCGCACCGTGATCTGTCGGTTCAGGCCGCCGCCACGCATGCGCATGACGGTGCCCTCGAAGACCTGGACCCGCTCGCGGTTGCCCTCGACCACCTTCACCGACACGCGAACCGTGTCGCCGACGGCGATCTCGGGAACGTCGGTGCGGAGCTGCTCGCGCTCGAGCTCCTTGATGGCGTCCATGATGAGGCGACCTCATTATCGCGGGCTTTGCCGCGGCTTATCGGGCAGGCGTGTGCCGGTGAACCGGCGGGCGTGAAGAACGCGACCGATGGCTCGGCCGCGACCGGCGGAGTATAGGCGGCGCGCCGCCGCCCTTCAACCCTCGCCGGCCGTCTCGCTTCGCAACTCATCCAGGATGCGCCGGTCGGCATCGCTCAACGGCGCCGTCTTGAGCAGGTCCGGGCGGCGCGCCAACGTCCGGCGCAACGACTCGCGACGGCGCCAGCGTTCCACCTCACCGTGGTTTCCCGAGCGCAGGACGCTGGGCACCGCCTCGCCCGCGAATACCTCCGGGCGGGTGTACTGCGGATGCTCGAGCAGGCCAACCGCGAACGAGTCGCCGGCGCTCGACTCGTCGTCGATGACGCCGGGCAGCAGGCGGGCGACGACGTCGATCAGCACCAGCGCCGGCAGCTCGCCGCCGGTCAGCACGTAGTCGCCGATGCTCAGCTCGCGATCCGCCAGTGCTCGGCCCCGCTCGTCGATGCCCTCGTAGCGGCCACACACCAGCGCGAGATGCGGCAGGGCCGCCAGCTCACGGGCCAGGATATCGGTCAGCCGCTCCCCCGCCGGGTCGAGCAGGATCACGTGTGCCCCCGCGTCGCGGAACGGCGCGATCGCAGCCGCCAGCGGCTCGGGGCGCAGCACCATCCCCGCTCCCCCGCCGTATGGGTAGTCGTCGACCGAGCGGTGGGGTCCCAGCCCGTGCTCGCGCAGGTCGTGGGCGGCGAAGTCGAGCAGGCCGCGCTCGACGGCGCGGCCGATGACCGACGTCCGCAGCGGCAGATCGAACAGCTCGGGGAAGAGCGTCACCACGTCGATCCGCATCGGCTCAGCCCACCTCCTCCGCCTCGTAGTGGACGGTCATGGTGCCCCGCTGCAGATCGATGTCGCGGACCACGTCGCGCAGCGCGGGAAGCAGCAAGTCGGGTTGGCCCGGCGCCTCGACGCGGTACACCTCGTTCTCGCCGGCGCGAAAGACCTCGACCACCGTGCCCAGGGAATGGCCGTCCTCGTCGCGCACGGCCAAGCCGACAACCTGGTGCCAGTAGAGGTGGCCCTCCGGCAGCGGCTCGGCGGTGACCTCCAGGTAGCGGCCCGCCAGCGCGGCCGCCTCGTCACGCGACGCGACGCCCTCGACCCGCACCACCGGGACGCGGCCCCCCTGCTCGAGCTCGAGCACGCGCCGGGGCCGGTCCTCGCCATCGACGAACAGGGCCGAGCCCGGAGTCAGCCGGTCTGCGCGATCGGTGAGCACCTCCAGCCGCAGCCCCCCGGCGAGGCCCTTCGCCCCCAGGACGCGGGCCACCGCCAGGCGCTCACTCGTCGGTCTCGATCTCCAGCTCGACGTGTCGTCCGTCACGGGTGCCCATCACCCGCAGCAGGCTGCGGATGGCGTTCGCGATCCGGCCGTCGCGGCCGATGACGCGGCCCATGTCCGCCTGCTCGACGTGGAGCAGCAGCGAGACCTCGTCGCCGTCCTCCTCCATCTCGACGCGGACCTCGTCCGGGTTGTCGACCAGGGAGCGAGCGACGTACTCCAGGAACTCCTTCACTCCTCGGCCGTCGCAGCCGCCTTGGCGGGCGCCTTTCGGGTGCGGGTCGTCTTCGCCGCGGGCTTGCTGGGGGCGGCGGGCTTCGGCGCGGCGGCCGCATCGGCTCCGAGGCCGGCCTGACGCATGAGCCGGCCGACGGTGTCGGACGGCTGTGCGCCCTTGGCGATCCAGGCGTTCAGCCGATCGCCGTCGATCTGGACCGTCGCCGGCTCCGTCAGCGGGTCGTAGTAGCCGAGGATCTCCAGCGATCGCCCGTCGCGAGACTTGCGACTGTCAATGGCGACCACGCGGTAGCTGGGTCGCTTCGTGGCTCCCACGCGGGTGAGCCGGATCCGTACTGCCAAGTGTTCCCTTCTTCCTGTCGTGGATGGACTCGACGCGGCGCCGATGCGTCAGCGCACCGTGAGCGCCGCCCGTAGCTGGCTGGTGTCGTCACGCGCCGGCAGGGTGACCCCCAGCGCGTTGATGGACAGCAGGATATCGCGTGCGTCGCCGGTCGTGCCCAGTGCGTCGGGCGAACCGTCGACGATCGAGCCAATGTCGACGAAGAGCTCGTTGCCGCCGCGATCGCCGGCGAGCTCCCAGACAGATGGGTAGCTGGGATCGTCGGCCAGCGACTGTCCCCCGGCATGGGCGTTGATGGCGGCCGCCACGTCGTCATAGCTCAGGCCGATGATGATCGTGCCGTCGGACAGCGCCCACGCGGCGGACCCGACCTGCGGCACCGTGACGCTCACGACGTTCACCGATCCTGCCGGCCGCTCGCTGACGGACGCGCCGATGCGCCCGAGCCCGTCTCGGATCCGGCCCAACGTGCCGCTGGCGGCTGCCGGGTCGGCTGGTCGCACGATGAGCTGGCCGTGCGGGGCCCCGTCCGAGAGGCCGCTGATGCTGAGGCCCGACTCCCCGTCGAGCAGCGGCAGGACGTCCGCATCGAGGTTGATGCCGAGTCCGAAGCCGGCGAGCGCCCGCAGCTGGTTCAGCGCCGAGACGATGTCCGCCGCCGCGGGCTGGCTCTGCAGGCTGCGCTCCGCCTCGGCCAGGATGCCGTGCAGCCCGAACACGACGCCCGCGGCCTGCGCGTCGCCCGGCATCCAGTCGGTGACCGTCGCGACCTGCGACCCGAGATCGAATCCCTGCCGCGCCGCCTCCGAGGCCGCGTCACGGTTGAAGGGCGCACCGCCGACGAGGCGCAGGCCCGCGGGCTCGGCGATGGCCGCGACGGCGAAGGTCGAGTAGCCGGAGGTCGCCGACGCGGTGACCGCGGCTGCCGAGGCCGAACCGAGGTTGAGGTACGCGGCCGCGAGATGGTCCGGTGGCAGCCGGCGCATGGCGGCGTTGAAGGCTGCATCATCGGCCAGGGAGGGTCGTCGGTCGGCCGCCGCGTCCAGCGCCGCCTCCAGGGTGGTGCGGTCCCCGGCGACCAGCAGCTCGTCGTCCAGCAGCGCCCAGGCCGCGGTCGGATCGAGGCTGATGGGCGTCCCCGCGTAGGTCGCCGTCACCGGCGAGAGGCCGCGGGCCGCCGCCAGGTGGTCCAGGGAGGCACTTGCCAGGGCGCGATCCTTCACGGCCACGACCAGCAGGAAACGCGGGGAGTCGTTCAGCGTGGCGCCACCGAAGCCGGCCAGCGACAGCTGATTGCCGAGCCACGGCCGCACGTCGGCCTCGTAGTCGATGCCCGCCAGCCCCAGGAAGCGGGCACTGATCTCGTGGAGCTTCTGCTCCAGGCCGGCCGCGTCCTCGAACCCTGGGACCTGCCCGAGCATGGCGGCCAGGTTCAGCTGCTGCCCGGTGGTCGGCTGGAGGTAGACGGTGGCGTATGCGTCCGCATCGGCCGGGACCGCGGCCGCCGCCCGATCCGTGCCAACGGCGAAGATGAGGAGGTAGCCGGCCACCACCACCACGCCGGTGAGGCTCAGGAGCGTGGTGAGCGCGATGACGAGGCGGCGCAGCACCCGCTAGCGGCCCATGAGGCCGCGCAGGCCGGGGAGGTTCGGCAGCCGGCCGCCGCTGAGCTGCTTGACCAGGCGCTGCATCTCGGCGAACTGCTTCAGCACCCGATTGACCTCGGCCGTGGTCGTCCCGCTGCCGAGCGCGATCCGGCGGCGGCGGCTGGCCTTGATGATCTCCGGCTGACGGCGCTCAGCCGGGGTCATGGAGTCGATGATGGCTTCGATCCGCTTCAGCTGCCCGTCATCGACGGCCTGCTGCGCGGCGCCGGCCATCTGGCCTGCGCCGGGAATCATCTGCAGCACCTGGCCGATGGGCCCCATCTTCTTGACCTGCGCCAGCTGGCTGCGGAAGTCCTCGAGGGTGAATCGGGCCTCCATCATCCGCTGCGCCACCCGCTCGGCCTCCGCCTGGTCGATCGTCTCCTGGGCGCGCTCGACAAGGCTCAGGATGTCGCCCATGCCCAGGATGCGCTGGGCGAGGCGATCCGGGTGGAATGGCTCGAGACCGTCGGTCCGCTCCCCCGTTCCGATGAAGCTGATCGGCAGGCCGGTCACGCTGCGGATCGACAGGGCCGCGCCGCCGCGCGCGTCGCCGTCCATTTTCGTCAGGACGAGGCCGCTCACCGGCAGCCGCTGATGGAATGCCTCTGCGACCCTCACCGACTCCTGGCCGGTCATGGCGTCGACGACCAGCAGCGTCTCCGCCGGCGTGACGGCGCCGGCGATGCGCACCAGCTCGTCCATCATCGGCTCGTCCACGTGCAGCCGCCCGGCGGTGTCGAGCAGGACGACGTCCTTGCCGCGCTGCCGCGCCGCCTCCAGGCCGGAACGGGCGACCTCGAGCGCCGGCGTGCCGACCGACCGGGTATGGACCTCGATGCCCACCTGGTCGCCCAGCTGGACCAGCTGGTCGACGGCCGCCGGGCGGTAGACGTCGGCCGCCACCAGCAGCGGCTTGCGCCCGTCCTTGCGGAGCCGGACCGCCAGCTTCGCGGCCGTGGTCGTCTTGCCCGATCCCTGCAGGCCGACGAGCATGATCACCGCCGGCCGGCCTCCAAGGCTCAGCCGGTGACGCTCGCCGCCGAGCACCTCGACCAGGCCGTCATGGACGATCTTGACGATCTGCTGCCCGGGCTGGACGCCATTGAGCACGTCGGCTCCCAGGGCGCGTTCGCGCACACGGGCGACGAACTCCTTCACGACCTTGAAGTTCACGTCGGCCTCGAGCAGAGCGAGGCGGATCTCGCGAAGGGCGACGTCGAGGTCGGCCTCGGTGATCTTGGCCTTGCCCCGCAGGCGGTCGGTGACTGCCTGCAGACGCGCGGACAGGGATTCGAACATCAGGCTGGACGGACCAATGGCGTGGTTGGCGCGCTCAATCGATCGGGCGGCTGGCCCGGAGAGCGGCTGCCCATCATAGGCGCGGCGCACCGGCCGGGCAACGCCGGCCAGCCATCATCAGCCCGCGAACAGCCAGTCGACGTAGGCGGCCGGGTCGAACGGCGCGAGCTGGTCGATCTCCTCACCGATGCCGGCGAACAGGATTGGAACGCCCAGCCGATCGGCCGCCGCGACGGCCACACCGCCCTTGGCGGTGCCGTCCAGCTTGGTGAGGACGATCCCGGTCACCCCCGCCTCGCGGCTGAAGGCCTCCGCCTGGGCCAGGCCGTTCTGTCCGGTCGCAGCGTCGAGCACCAGCAGGACGTGGCGGGGCTGGTCCGGCAGCCGGCGGGCAATCACGTTGCGGATCTTCGTCAGCTCCGCCATGAGCTGCGTCTTGTTCTGCAGCCGGCCGGCCGTGTCGATGATCACCGCGTCGGCACCGCGGCTCTCCGCCGCCGCGACGGCGTCGAAGGCCACCGCGCCGGGATCTGCGCCGGCACGCTGCGCCACGACCGGCAGGCCGAGCTCATCGCCCCAGATTCGCAGCTGCTCGATCGCGGCAGCACGGAAGGTGTCGCCCGCCGCCAGGACGATCTGCTTTCCCTCGCGCTGCAGGCGGTACGCAAGCTTGGCGATGGTCGTGGTCTTGCCGGTGCCGTTGACGCCCACCACCAGGATGACGGCCGGCGGCGGGCCGAGCTCGAAGCGCCCGGCGCCTATCCCTTCTAGTCGCCGCCGGACCTCGGCCGCCAGCAGCGCACGAGCATCGACCTGGTTACGACCGGCCGCTGCGCGGGCGGCATCGACCATCTCCAGCGTGGCCTGCGGCCCGAAGTCGGCGGCGATCAGCGCCTCCTCGACCTCCTCCCAGGTCGCTTCCGTGGCGCGCCCCGCGCCGAGCAGGGCACGCAGGCGCGAGCCGAGGCCACCGGACGCAGGGCGCAGTCCCAGCCCGCCGGCGCTGCGCGCCGGGCGCGGCATCATGCGGGCGCCACCTCGATCGGCTCGGCGATGCCCACTGCGTCCCGGGGCAGATCTGCCAGCCGCAGCGAGACGACGGCCGACACCGCGGCATCGCTCATGGTCACGCCGTAGATCGTGTCCGCCACCTCGATCGTCGCCCGGTTATGGGTGATGACCACGAAGTCGATCTCCGCCGCCAGCCGTCGCAGCGCGTCGGCGAAGCGGCCGATGTTCGCCTCGTCCAGGGCGGCGTCCACCTCGTCGAGGATGCAGAACGGCACCGGGTTGACGCTCAGCATGGCGAACAGCAGCGCCACGCCGGTCAATGCCCGCTCGCCGCCGGAGAGCATCGCCAGCCGCTGGAGCCGCTTGCCCGGTGGCCGCACCACGATCTCGATGCCTCCGGGTGCCTCGCCATCCGACCCGTCGCCCAGGCTGAGGGAGGCGGAACCGCCGGCGAACAGCAGCCGGCAGAACTCGTCGAAGCGTTCAGCGATCGCGGCAAAGGCCGCGTTGAAGCGCTCGGCAATGTCCGCGTCCAGCTTCGCAATCAGCTCCTCGGTGGAGCCGATGGCCCCCGACAGGTCGCTGTCCTGGCCCGTCAGCTCGTCCAGCCGCGCCGCTAGCTCCCGGTGCTCCTGGACCGCGAACGGGTTGACGGAGCCGATCTGGGAGAGGGTGCGGCGAACGCGGCGCAGTTCCTGCTCGAGGGCCTCCGGCCCGAGCGCGGCAACCTCGTCGCGGAGGTCGGCCTCGATCTCGAGTGGCACGGCGTCGGCCTCCGGCTCCGTGTCGGCCAACGTGTCGAGCGCGATCTGCCGCTCCCGGGCCAGCGCCGCCAGCGCGTCCTCGTGACGGGAGGCCTCGATGGCCGCGGCCTGCATCTGGCGCTCGAGCTCGGCCAGAGCCGCTCCACCGCCGGCGGATTCGCGCTCGAGCGCCACCAGCGCGGCACGCGCGGCGTCGCGCTCCTGCTCGGCGGACGAGCGCGCCTCCATGGCTCGGCGGTCGTCTGCCGCGGCGACGTCGAGCTCCGGCTGGAGGGTCGCCCGCTCCTCGGCCAGCCGCGCCATCAGCTGCTGCTGCTGGACCTGCGCCGATGCAAGCTGGATGCGACGCGCTTCCCGCAGCGCCTGGCTGCGCTGCGCGCCCAGCAGACCCTCCTCCACCTCTCGGGCCGCCGCCTGCGCCGCCCGCCAGGCATCGCGCGCCTCGTCACGTTCCACGCTTGCGCTGGCGCGGCGGCCGCGGAGGGCTTTCGCCCGCGCCTGCAGCGCCGAGAGGGCGGTGGTCGCCACCTCTTCCGTTGCCGCCACCGTATCCGGCTCAGGGAGCTCGGCCAGCTCTGCCGCGATGGCGGCCTGCCGGCTCGCGAGCCGTTTGGTGCGTAGCTCGATCGCCGCCAGCGCCTCCGCCGTCTCGCGCTCGGCGGCCTCGGCGGCTTGCCGGCGGCCGCGCGCGCCCTCCAGCCGCCGGCCGGCGGCCGTCACCTCCGCCATGGCGCGTCCCGCCTCGGCGGCAGCCTGCTGCTGCTCTGCCTCGAGCCGCTCCAGCTGCTCGCCGAGCTCGAGGCGCCGGGCATGGCGACGGGCCGCTTCGGAGACGCCGCGCTCGGCGCGGCCGCGGATGACGAGCAGCCCCCGACCGTCCGCCAGGTCGCCATCGGCGGTGACCGCCAGCCAGCCGTCCGGCAGCTGGCCCCAGCCCGCCAGCAGCTGCTCGACATCGGGCGCCACGGCAGTCCAGGCGAAGAGGGCCGGCGCGCCGTTGCCGCCGAGCCACTGCGCCAGCGTGCGCTGGCCGCCGACGGCCGCCAGCGCGGCCTGCGTGCTCGCGGCGCTGGGCATGCCTTCGCCGCGTGGTCGGTGGGCAATCAGCCGGGCCGATCCGCCGGCGTCGCCCAGGCGAGCCGCCAGGTCCGCGTCCCGCCACAGCAGCGCCTGCTCCAGCTCCCCGCCGACGACCGCCTCGATGGCCGGCCACGCCTCCTCGGGAGCCTGCAGGCCGTCCAGCAGTCCCCGCCAGCCGGCCGCTGCCAGCACGGATCCCAGCCGTCCGCCGCCCTGCGCGCGCGCCTGCAGCCCTTCCAGCTCGCCCCGCATGGCGCCGGCGCGCTCGGCCAGCTCAGAGGCTCGCCGGCGCGCGGCGTCGGCGCGCGGCTGCGCCTCCACGATGGCGGCCAGCGCCGCCTCGTGCTCGTCGCGAGCCGCAGCTGCAGCCTCGGTCGCGGCGCGCGCCGCCGCCCGCGCCGGCTCGAGCCCGCTGCCGAAATCCTCCGCGTCCCGCCCCAAATCATCGAGCTCGCGTGTCAGCTCGGCACGGCGCGCGCCGCTGCGCGCCGCCTGCTCTCCGGCGCGAGCCCGCTCGGCGATCAGCGCGCCGCTCCGACGCCGCTCCTCGGCGAGCGCCTCCTCGGCTGCCACCAGCTCGCCGTCCAGCGCCTCCAGCGCATCGGTCGTCGCCTGCCAGCGGGCCTCCGCTGCGGCTGCCGCGCTCACCAGTCCGGTCAAACGCGGATCGTCACCGGCCGGGTCGTCCGCCGCCGGCTGCTCCAGCGCGGCAAGCTCGGCCGCCGCCGCCGCGAGCGCCGCATCCGCCTCTGTCGTGCGGCGCGTCAGCGCCTCCAGCCGGCCTTCGAGGCGGATGAGCGCCTCGCGTCCCCGTTCCCGGGCTTCCGCGGCGGACCGGGCCGCGGCGTCCGCCTGCCAGTAGCGCTCCTCTGCACGGCGCAGCTCTTCCCGCCCGGCGGCGTCCGCAGCCCGTCGCTCCTCGAGCGCAGCCTCGGCAGCGGCGGCGCGGCGGCGGGCGTCGCCCAGCGCATCACGCGCCGTGATCTCGCGGCGGTGATGGTCTTCGGCAATGAGCGCCTGCGCTCGCCGGCGCAACGAGTCGTGCTCCTGGGAATGCTGCGCCTGGACCGCCAGCCGGCGGACCTGCGGCTTCAGTTCGCTGATCAGGTCCGTAACCCGCGACAGGTTGTCGCGGGCCCTTCCGAGCCGGCCCAGCGCCTCGTTCTTGCGGACCTGCAGGTTCTTGACGCCAGCCGCCTCCTCGAACAGCTGGCGACGTTCCTCGGGCCTGAGCGACAGGGCGGCGTCAACCGTTCCCTGCCCCACCACCACCAGCTCGTTGGCGCCCAGCCGTCCCTCGCCCAGCAGCTCCACCACGTCGCGCAGCCTTACCCGCGCCCCGTTCAGCAGGTACTCGCTCTCGCCGGAGCGATAGGCCCGTCGCCCGATCGAGACCTCCTCGAACTCGATCGGCAGCCAGCCGTCGGCGTTGTCCAGGGTGAGGACCGCTTCCGCCATGCCCTGCGGCTTGCGCGCCTGCGAGCCGGCAAAGATGACGTCGTCAGCGCGGCGGGTCCGCAGCGAACGATTCGACTGCTCGCCGAGCACCCAGCGGACCGCGTCGG
Organism: Candidatus Limnocylindria bacterium; assembly: GCA_036556325.1. Taxonomy (GTDB): domain Bacteria; phylum Chloroflexota; class Limnocylindria; order QHBO01; family QHBO01; genus DASSCW01. The sequence goes on from DATBJR010000071.1 coordinate 15,603, forward strand.
CCATGTTGCTCTTGCCTGAGCCGTTCGGGCCGATAACTGCGTTCACACCGGGCTCGAACACGAAGCGGGTGGGGTCGGCGAACGTCTTGAAGCCGTGCAGCCGCAGCTCGCGCAGCCGGCTCACACCTCGGTCCCCGCGTCGAGCACCGTGTCCAGCGCGGCGGCCGCGGCCTGCTCCTCGGCCCGCTGGCGGCTGCTGCCGCTGCCCACCGCCAGGTGCCGTCCCTGGAGGACGGCGGCCACGGTGAAGGTCTGCTCGTGGGCGGGGCCGATGGTGCTCACCAGCTCATAGTGTGGCTTGAGGCGATGCGCCCGCTGGGCCCATTCCTGCAATCGGCTCTTTGCCGACTTCGGCGGCTCGGTCTCCTCGGCACCGGCCAGCCGGGCAGCGAAGAGGTTACGCAGCCAGCCACGGGTGGTATCCAGCCCCTCCGCCAGGAAGATGGCACCGGCGACCGCCTCGAACGCGGCAGCCAGCAGGGACGGCCGGCTGGCGCCACCGGCCTCGGCCTCGCCGCGACCGAGCAGGAGGTATCGGTCCAGCCCGACCTCCAGCGCCAGCTGCGCCAATGCGTCGCGATTGACGAGCGAGGCCCGTCGGGCAGTCAGGAAGCCCTCATCTTGGTCGGGGTAGCGCTCGTACAGCAGGCGGCTGACGACGAGGCCGATGACGGCGTCGCCCAGGAACTCCAGGCGTTCGTTGTGGCCGTCGACGGCGTGGGGGTTCTCGTTGAAGAACGAGCTGTGCACGAACGCCTGGCGTATGGCGTCCGGGTTGCGCAGGTGGATCCCGAGTCGCTCGGGCAGATCGTCGAGGCTCGGGACATCCATCAGGAGCCGAGGCTTACTGCTGGTGCTCCTCGATGAACTCGACGGCGTCGGAGACCTTCTGGATCTTCTCGGCGTCCTCGTCCGAGATCTCCATCCCGAACTCCTCCTCGAGGCTCATGATGAGCTCGACCAGGTCCAGCGAGTCCGCGTTGAGGTCTTCCACGAACGACGCCTGGGGCGTGACCTCTTCCTCGTCAACGCCGAGCTGCTCGACGATGATCTTCTTGAGGCGTTCGAAGGTGGTTCCGTCGGTCACCCGTCTATGGCTCCTCTTCCCGATGCTCGCTCCCCGATGGCCGACCGACACTGCCCAGAACGCCGTTCACGAGGCGGCGGGCTGCGTCTCCGGCGTAAGTCCGGGCGAGAGAAACGGCATCGTGGATCGTCTCCCCGCTCGGGGTCGCGGCGGAGTATAGCACCTCAAATAGCGCACTCCGCAGGATCGTCCGTTCCACGCGACCGAGCTCGCTGACGGGGATCAGGGGCGCCAGCCGGGCGATCTCCGCGTCGAGCTGGGGACGGTGCTCGCCCACGCCGGCGACGATCCGTCGGGCATGCTCGCGGACCGTCGGGGTGGCATTCTTGTCGGCCGCCAGGCGCTCGAGCGCCGTCGCGGCCTGGGATGGGCGGAACTCGCCCTCGAACAGCGCCAGCATCGCCAGGCGGCGCGCCAGCATTCCCGGGCTGGTGGCGGGATGGCGGCGCAGGGCCAGGCGGGTCAGGCCTCCGCTCCCGGGCCGGTGGCCAGCCGCTGGGTATCGGCCACCACGACGTCGGTCGCCTCGTCCAGCACCCCGGTCCGCAGGGCCGGGTGGCGCGCGGTCCACTCCGCGATCAGGTCAGGGATTCGCTCCTCCGCCGCTTCGGAGGCGACGCGCATGGCGTGCTCGATCATGCGGGCCTTGGCGCGTCCGTGGGTCACGATGCTGACGCCGCGCACGCCGAGCAGCGGAGCTCCGCCGTACCGCTCGTAGTCGAAACGGTGCTTGAGCCGATCGAAGCCCGGCTTGAGGGCGAGGAGCGCCAGCGGCGCCACCGGGCCCTGCTGCAGGTCGGTGCGGATCGAGCGGAAGATGTAGCTGGAGAGCCCCTCGAAGAACTTGATCACCACGTTGCCGACGAAGCCGTCGCAGACGACCACATCGGCCACGTGGCTGATCAGGTCGTTGCCCTCCACGTTGCCCACGAAGTTCAGGTCGAGGCCGCGCATCAGCGCGTTCGCCTCGCGCGACAGGGCGTCGCCCTTCTCGTCCTCCTCGCCGATGTTCAGCAGGCCGACCCGCGGCCGCGGAACCTTCAGGACGTGCTGCGCGTAGATCGAGCCCATCACCGCGAAGTGAACGAGGTTGGTCGCGTCGGAGTCGACGTTGGCGCCCACGTCCAGCAGCATGATCGGGCCGGTGGCCGTCACCAGGTGGGCGCCCAGCGCCGGCCGTTCGATGCCCTCGACGCGGCCCAGCCGGAACACGGCGGCGGCCATGGTGGCCCCGGTCGAGCCGGCCGAGACGACCGCATCGGCCAGCCCATCGCGCACGAGGTCGGTGGAGACGCGAATGGACGAGGTGCGCTTGGTACGGATGGCGCTGGCCGGCGAGTCACCCATGCCGATGACGTCCGGTGCATCGGCGAAGGTGAGGCTGGCGGGCCGGCCGTGGCCGTAGTCCGCGATCTCGCGCTCGAGGCGGGGCACGTCGCCGACCAGGATGACCTCGTCGGCGTTGGCGGCGGCGTAGTTGATGGCACCCCGCACGATCTCGCGGGGGGCGAAGTCACCGCCCATCGCATCGACCGCGATGCGCATCAGCGCCCCCGCATCAGCGCCGGGTCAGGCTGCGCCGCCCTCGGCCGGTGCCTTGGCCTCCACCGGCACCACCTCGCGGCCGTCGTAGTAGCCACAGGTCGGGCAGACATGATGGGCGCGCTTCAGCTCGTGGCAGTGGGTGCACTCGACCAGCGGCGGCGCGCTGATGGCCAGGTGCGCGCGCCGCTCGCCCTGGCGCGCCTTGGATACCTTTCGCTTGGGGACGCCCACGCGTGACTCCTGGTGCTGCTCTCGGATCGGGGGACCGCAGTATAGCCGCCCAGCCCGACCGAGGCGAACTCGCCGCTCAGTTGTCGCGGTCGAGGAAGCGGGCCAGGCCCGCCAGGCGTGGGTCGATCTCGTCGGTCTCGTGGGCGGCGTGCCGCTCGTCCAGCCGCGCGCCGCACTCGGCGCACAGCCCGGGGCAGTCGGGGCGGCAGAGCGGATGCATCGGCTCCGTGAGCGCGAACTCCTCGCGGAGCACGGGGCCCAGGTCGATCTCGTGGTGCTCGTTGATGGGTTGCACGGCGTCGTCCGCCTCGTCGCGTTCGACGCTCGCCCCCGTCTCCGGGTCGATGCTCGGCACGTACTCCTCGGAGATGTGGATGCGGGCCGGCTCCACGAACGCCTCCAGGCAGCGGGCGCAGGTGCGCCGCACCGGCGCCTCGAGCTCGCCGTTGACCAGGATGCCGCGGTTGGTGCGCCCGAAGCGAAGGGTGCCGTTGAGCGGACCGGCGAGCTCGACGTCAGGGCCGAGCGCGAGGTAGTGGTCGCGCAGCCGGTGCTCGCGCGTTGTCCCGGACGGCTCCCGGAGCAGGCCCGCCACGTTGTAGACGGTCACGGCCGGGATGCGGCTTCGGTCGCCTCCGGTTCCACGGTCAGCGGGCCGGTGCCGGTGCCGTCGGTCGACGGCCGCGGGAGTCGGTGGCGCTCGTCGAGCATGTCGATGCCGCGCTTGATGCTGGTCAGGGCCTTGATGCATTCGCCCTCGAGCCGGATCAGCACGCCGGCGGCGTATTCGTCGGCGCCGCGCCGCACCTCGGCCGCCTCGGCGTTGGCCGTGTCGATGATCTCGCCGGCGCGCTGCTGCGCCATCCGCACCAGCTCGCGCTCCTCGAGCATCTGCGCTGCCTGCTCCTGGGCGCGCCCGATGATTGCGTCCCCTTCCTCGCGGGCGCGGTCCGTGATGCGCCCCGCCTCCTCGGTGATGCGCTTGGCCTGGCGGACCTCCTCGGGCACCGCCGCGCGCAGCTGGTCGATCAGCTCGAGCACGGCCGCCTGATCGAGCACGATGTTGTTCGTGAGGGGCAGCTTCTTGCCGGCCGCCACGAGGCTCTCGAGGCGTTCGACAAGGAAGATGATGTCCGTGGCCCTGCCCTCCGCTGAATCGGCGCGATTATAGACCCGCCTCGCACGCTTCCCGTGAACGTCACGCCCGATCCGTTGGCGCCGGACGGCAGGCACATGGGCGCGGGACGGGTGCGTTTCGCGCTGATCTGCCGTCCCAGCGGGCCGTGGAGTGCTAGGGCATCAGTCGCCCGGTGTGGCGAGCGCGGCCAGGGCCTCGGCCACCGGCGCGGGCACCATCCCGGTCACGTCGCCGCCGAACAGGGCCACCTCCTTGGCCAGCGTGCTCGACAGGTAGCCGAACTCGAGCGCAGTCATCAGGAACACCGTGTCGACGCTGCGCTCCAGGCGCCGATTGGTATGCGCCATCTGCAGCTCCGCCTCGAAGTCGCTGACGGCGCGCAGGCCGCGCACGATGAACCCCGCGCCGTTGCGCTCCGCGAACTCGACGGTGAGCCCGTCGAAGGCCTGGACCTCGACGTTGCCGCCGAACTCGGCCACCGAGGCACGAATCATCTCGACCCGCTGCTCGACGCCGAACTGCGGAGCCTTCTTCGGATTGTTCAGGACGCCGATGATCAGCCGATCGAACAGCGCCGCCGCGCGGCGAGCCACGTCGAGGTGCGCCATGGTCATGGGGTCGAAGGATCCCGGGAAGATCGCGACGCGGCTCATGGCACCTCCATGAAGGTCAGCGCGGTTTCGCCGAAGCGCCGCTGCCGCCAGGGACGGAGCGCCTCGACCGGCGGCACCTCGGTGCGCCAGAAGTGCTTGACCACCACCGTCGCGCGGGGTGCCAACAGGGGCACGAGGCGCTCGAGCGGCGCGAGGATAGCACGCTCCTCGTACGGTGGATCGAGGAACGCCAGGTCGTAGCGCACGGTGCCTGGAGCCGATGCCAACCAGCGCATCACGTCGCCGGCCTGGACCTCGGCGGACGCGCCCAGCCGGGTCCTGGCGAGGTTGTCGCGGATCGCGGCCACGGCCGGACGGGCGTGGTCGACGAAGGTCGCGTGGGCGGCCCCCCGTGACAGCGCCTCGATCCCGATGGCACCGCTGCCGGCATACAGATCGAGGACCCGTGCATCGACGACGCGCTCGCCCAGGATGCCGAACAGCGTCTCCTTGACGCGATCGGTGATCGGCCGCACGCCTCGGTCCCGCGGCGCCGTGAGGGGCACGCCGCGGGCGACCCCGGCGATCACCCGCATCGGCCCGTCACGCCGCATCCCCGTCCGCCTCGGCCGAGGTGAACTCGTCACGCAGGCGCCGCAGCCCGGGGCGCCGCTCGAGCTCGACGTCGGCGGCAATCAGCCCGGTGGCCAGCTCACGTGCCCGCTCGGCGAGCGCCAGGTGCCGGGGCTCGAACAGCGACGCCACCCGCAGCGGCGGCAGCCCCGACTGGCGCGTGCCGAGCAGGTTCCCCGCACCGCGCAGCCGGAGGTCCTCCTCCGCGATCTGGAAGCCGTCCGATGAGCCACGGACCACCGCCAGGCGCTCCTGCGACCGCTCATCGCCGGCGTCCGAGAGAAGGATGCAGAACGACCGATGCGGCCCGCGCCCGACTCGGCCGCGCAGCTGGTGCAGCTGGGCGAGGCCGAACCGCTCGGCGTCCTCGATGAGCATGACGCTCGCGTTCGGCACGTCAATCCCGACCTCGATGACCGTGGTGGCCACCAGCACGTCGAGCTCGCCGAGGGCGAAGCGCTGCATGGTGGCGTCGCGGTCGTCGGCGCGCTGCTGGCCGTGGACGAGGCCGAACCGCAGGGCGGGCAGCGCCGCCCGCAGTCGTTCCACCTCCGCCTCGGCGCTGGCGACGGTGAGCGCCTCGCTCTCCGCCACCAGCGGGACGACGACGAACGACTGGCGCCCTGCTGCCGCCTCAGCGGCGATGAACGCCTGGATTCGCGGCAGGGCCGCACGGCTGCGCAGCTCGGTCCGGATCGGCTGGCGGCCCGGTGGCAGCTCACGCAAGGTCGAGATGGCCAGGTCGCCGTAGAAGGTCAGCGCCAGGGTCCGCGGGATCGGCGTGGCCGTCAGCGCCAGCAGGTGCGGCTCCAGGTCGGCGCCCTTCGCCTGCAGCGCCGCCCGCTGGCTGACCCCGAAGCGGTGCTGCTCGTCGACCACCGCCAGGCCCAGCCGCTGGAACTCGACCGCCGCGCTGATGACGGCGTGGGTGCCGATCACCACCTCAGCTTCCCCGACCGCGATGGCATCGTGGATCTGGCGCTTCTCGGCGCTGCGCAGCGAACCGGAGAGGAACTCGGCGCGCACGCCGAGCGCCGCCAGCAGCGGCTGCAGGCCGGCGTGGTGCTGCCGCGCCAGGATCTCGGTCGGCGCCATCAGCGCCGCCTGCCAGCCGGCCCGCACCACGCCGGCAAGCGCGACCGCCGCGACCGCCGTCTTGCCGCTGCCGACGTCGCCCTGCAGCAGCCGCCGCATCGGCCGCTCCGAGGCGAGGTCGGCCATGACCTCGTCCACCGCCCGGCGTTGATCGCCGGTCAGCGCGAACGGCAGCGCGGCGACCAGGCGGTCGCGCTCCTCGGCCTCCACCCTGACGCGCGCCGCCCGAAGCTCCTCGCGCTCATGCCGGGCCTGGGCCAGGTTCAGCTGCAGCGCCAGCAGCTCGTCGAACGCCAGCCGGTCCAGGGCCGCCGGCACATCGGCCGCTTCCTCCGGAAAGTGGGCGACGTACAGGGCCTCGGCCAGCGGCGGCAGCTCACCGCGCTCGCCGGGCTGCAGCGGGTCGTCGACGGCGGGCAGCGCTCGCTCGAGGATCCGGGCCAGCAGCTCGCGGATCCGCTTCTGGGTGACGCCCGCGGTGAGCCGGTAGACGGGCACCACCCGCCCGGTGTGGATCGATTCCCGTCCGGCGGCGGAGAACTCCGGTGAGACGAATTGCGGCCGCCAGCCGCGCATCTGGACCTTGCCGCTGACCAGCAGGTCGTCGCCGGCGCGCAGCCGGTTCTCCACGAAGCGGCGACCGAACCAGACGGCCTCCGCGCTGCCGCTGTCGTCGGCCAGCTGGGCAACCACCCGCTGCGGCCGCCGGCCGAAGCCCTTCTCGATCTTCACGTCGGTGACGCGGACGCGGGCGGATTGCTTCTCGTCCGGAATCAGATCGCCAAGCGGCCGAAGCTCGCTGAAGTCGTCGTAGCGGAACGGCAGGTTGAAGAGCGCCGCGCGCGCCGTATCGATGCCCAGCCGCGCCAGCGCGGCGACACCGCGCCCCAGCTCCGGCATCACGACCCGCAGCGGGCGCTCCAGGTCCTCGGGCGCGAACGGTCGCCGGACAGTCGCGCTCGATTGCATGGCCCGATCGTAGCGTGCTAGGATCGGCCCAATCCGGCGGCGCCGAGACGGCGATGCGCCGGTTCCTTCATGAATGGAGCTTCCCTCGAATGGCACGTGAGTGCGAGATCTGCGGCAAGAAGCCGATCACCGGCTGGAACCCGCAATCGGTCGGGATGAACCGCAAGCGGGCCCTGCGCCGCTGGGTGCCGAACCTGCAGCCGATGGTCGTCAACCGCGATGGACGCCTCGTGCGGATCAAGGCCTGCTCGCGCTGCCGACGGACCGCCGAAAAGGTCTGATCCCCCGGCCTAGCCTCCCGGGCCCAGGTCACGCGCCGAATCCAGCAGCAGCGTGAACGGTCCGTCGTTGACCAGCTCCACCGCCATCTCGGCCCCGAAGCGCCCCGTCTCGACTCGGTAGCCAGCCTCGCGCAGGCGCCTCACGAACCGCTCGACGAGCTGTTCGGCCACGTCCGGCAGGGCAGCATCGGTGAAGCCCGGGCGCCGGCCGCGGCGTACATCGGCATACAGCGTGAACTGGCTCACGACCAGGAACGCACCGCCGGCATCGGCAATCGCCAGATTGGTGCGGCCGTCCGCATCCCGGAAATAGCGCAACGCGGCGAGCTTTTCGGCCATGCGATCGGCCAGGTCCGGCGTGTCCCCTTCGGCCACCCCGATCAGGACCAGTGCCCCGGAGCCGATTTCGCCCACCAGTTCGGCATCCACCCGAACCGCCGCCCGCCCCACGCGCTGGACGAGGAGCCGCACCTAGGGACCGACGCGAGTGATTCCGGCGTCCTCGCCGTCGCGCGGCGGTCCCAGGGCCGCCTCGGTGAAGATGGCCTGTGCGTTCCAGATCATCCACCCCACGGTGTGGTTGTCGCGCAGCGCCCGCATCTCTTCGCGGATGTCCGCCGCCGTGTAGGCGCGGAACGGTCCATAGCCAAAGTCCTGGATCCAGGGCCGGACCCGCATGGGCAGCCCGGCGGCCTCCTTGTTCACCATCTTCAGCGTGTCGTTGATGATCGCGTAAGGGTGCTCGTTCGGGTTCGCGTAGCCGAAGGTGTACGGGCCGTAGTGGCTCGGGTAGACCATGGGGCTGAAGTAGTCGACGTACGGCATGATCACTTCCGGCCGCTGGCCGATCCCCTGGTCATCCGGCGCAATGAAGCTGATCGGGAAGCAGTCGGCGCTGAAGAAGGTGTGCGTCGTCGCCAGGCGGGTGCTGACCACGCGGAACAGCCGGCGGATGGCCGGCAGGCGGAACGACTGGGTGTTCGGCAGGTTCGTGTCGGCCACGGCGTAGTCGCCGTCGCTGAAGAACCGGACGTAGTCGAGCTGCACCTCGTCGAAGCCCTTGTCCGCGAGGTCACCCGCGATGGCAGCGATGTACTCGGCCACGCCCGGGTTGAACGGGTCCAGCCAGATGCCGCCCCCATAGTCCTTCCACGGCTGGCCGGTGGCGGCGTTGCGCACCGCCAGCTCGGGACGCGACGCGCCGACGGTGTTGTCCTTCATGACCACCATGCGCGCGATGGTGTAGATGCCCCGCGCCTTCAGCTTGGGCAGGAGCTTGGCCAGGTCGAAGATGGGATGCCGATCCGCCCCGGACGCCTTGGCCTCCGGCAGGTCGGTGGTGTAGTACAGCCAGCCGCCGGTCTCCTTGACGTCGATGACCATGGCGTTGACCTCGGTTCGGTCGATCAGGCGCAGCAGCGCGTCCAGCCGGCCGGGGCCCTCGAAGACGGCGCC
>DATBJR010000072.1:0-54794 GCA_036556325.1 Candidatus Limnocylindria bacterium
CGGCCGCGGGCCGAGTAGCGGTCGACCGAACAGCGCGAACGCGGCCGCGCTGATCGCCACCAGCGTTCCGGCGGCCAGCTTCAGCGCGTTCGTGCTCAGCAGCTCGGCGCGCGGGCCCTGCGGCGGGTTCGGGAACTGGAAGGCGTAGTTCCACGGGGGGTAGGAACGCGCCGCGTTGATGTACCAGTCGGGCATGGCCATCGCCGACCCCAGCGGGTAGACCAGGAACCCGGCGGCCGCGGCCAGCACCAGGTAGGCAATGGCGTAGGGCCGCCAGCTCCACGAGCGGAGCGCCTCGTCGACCACGTAGGCCACCGCCACCATGGCGAAGATCAGCGCGGTGAGGTAGTGGTAGGCGAACGTCGCGCGCTCGATCCGGGTCCACGGCAGGAACTGGAAGGCGAAGGCCACCACCAGCAGCACCAGCGCCGGTGAGCGGCGGCGCCACGCCTGGAAGCCGCACCAGATCATGGCCGGCACCCCGGCCCAGAACAGGATCGGGTTGCCGCCGTTGTAGATGACCCCGGTGCGGCGCCCATCGAAGTCGTGGCCGTAGAACCAGACCGGCTTCAGGTCCAGCGGCCAGCTCCACCACGGCGAGCTCGACGGGTGACCGGCCTGCAGGCCGAAGTGGTACCCGAACATCTGGGCGTGGAGCTCGTCCAGCGTCCAACCATAGCCCGGCCCCGACTTGGCGCCGGCAATGGCGTGGCCCAGCTCGAGGTACGGGATGTAGGCGACGAAGTAGATGAGCAGCGGGACGACCGCCAGACAGGCCCAGATCCACGGCCACGAGAAGCCGGCCATCTCGCCCGGCTGCATCCAGCGGGCGTCGCTCTCAGGATTGCGGAGCGACCACGCGGCGCGCAGCAGGATCAGGACGGCGGCGACGCCGAGCATGATCCAGGCGGGCCACGCGACCTGCGCCCCGCGCGCCAGCACCCCGAACACCAGCTCCACGGCGCCGTTGGGGTTGCGCGCGTCGGGCACCTGGTTGTAGGCCATGGCGAAGGCCAGGCCGATCCCCGACAGGACGGCCACGGTTGCCGCCAGGCCGATGAGATCGCCCAGCTCCAGCTGGATGGGCCGCACCCAGACGATCAGCAGCGCCAGGGCCAGCGTGCCGAGGACGAGGACGGTGAACGGCCACGGGGCATCGATGCCCGCCACCACCGCCACCAGGCCGATGAGGGCGACCAGCAGGAACCGCCCGAGGGCGGATCGGGCCAGCACCAGGATCCAGATCCCGGCCAGCGCGTAGATGCCGACCCACTTGCTGGCCGCCGCCAGGCCGATGAGCACGCCAACGAGGGGGAGCGCCCACCAGGCGCTGCGCGCCCATCGGCCTGACCAGATCTGCCAGAAGACGAGGTACGCGGCGGTGATGAAGAACGCCACGAAGATGTCGTTCATGCTGATCCGGCTCATCACGTAGCTCATCCCGTCGACGGCCACGAAGATCGCCGCCAGCACCGCGATTCGCCGGCGGCTGAACATGGCCAGGGCCAGCAGGTAGACCAGCGCGACCAGCAGCGAGCCGAACACCACGCCCGAGATCCGCCAGGCAAAGGCGTTGCTGCCGGCGTCGATCTGGATGAGCGAGCCCGTGGTGCCGGCCTCGGTCGCGACGAGCAGCCGCTCGTGGTCCAGGTCCTGGTCGTGGTCATTGACATCGAAGGCAAGCGCCTGCGGCTCGCCGGCCAGCAGCGTGGTGTCGAAGGTGGCGAACCCCGCGCTCTGCGCCCCGCCGTTGCCAATGGGCTGAACCGTCCAGACCGCGGGCCCATTGCTGCTCGTGTCGTGGCCGGCGATGTAGATCATGTTCACGACGCTGTTCCAGCCGATGAGCGCCGGCCGCCCGGGCAGCGGCGCGGTGTCGATGGCGTTCACCTTCTCGTCGAAGACGGTGATGCCGCCCTGCGACGGCCCGTGCTCGCTGTCGGCCCGGAGCGGCCCGACCGGGACCCACACCTGCAGGTCGTCCCCCGCGCCGCGGACCTGGATGGGGCCGATGGGCGCCGATGGCAGCTGCTCGTTGCGGTTCCCGCCGACCCCGGCCTCGACCGGGCGGAGTGAGGCAGGATCCAGGACGGCCAGGGTGCCGGCCTTCATGTCGGTGGCCACCACGAACGGCCCGGTGGTGACGTCGTTCTGGCTGATGGCCGGCACGTATCCGACCCCGCCGGCCACCAGCTTGGTGCGCGCCAGCTCCACCCCTGTCGCACGCTCGGTGGCCACGATCCCGTTCGGACCCCGGAACAGCGTGTTCGGCTGCCCGGGCGGGAGGTCGATCTGCAGGACGCCACGCAGGCCGGTATCGATGCCCTGCCCCTCCGGCGGCGGCGCGCGAGCCCCCGTCGTCGCCAGGAAGGCCTGGGTGTCGTAGGTGTGCACCGCTCCGCTCCTGGTCAGGCCGACCAGGAGCCGGTGGTTGTCAGGGTCGAACGCCAGGCTGGCCACGTCCGCCGGCGCCTGCCAGCTCGCCACGATGTCGCCGCCGAGCACGGTCATGGCGGTGATCGTCTGGCCCGACGCCCCGAAGACCACGGATTCCGCGATCCCGTCCTCGGCACGTTGCGAGGCCACCGCCAGGGCGGTGAACGGCGCCGGCACGGACGCCTGATCGACGATCTTGTTGGGGTCCGCCGCCACGATCCCGGCCGCGATGAGGTACTTGGCCAGCATCGGGTGCGTCCATTCGTAGGTGTCGCGCGTCCAGCCCTCCTGCCAGTCGGCCAGCCACTCGGTGGCGGAGCGGGCGTGGTAGACCTCGTCGAAGTGCATGGAGCGCGGCGTGTCCAGCCGCCAGAGGCGGAATGCGAAGGCGAACAGCACCAGCCCGACCAGCAGCAGCAGGTCCAGGCGGTCGACACGCCGGCCGCGCTCGCGGAGGTACGGATCCGCGCGATCGGGGTGCAGCCACCGCCGGAGGCGGTCCAGCCAGGGGACGCGCCAGCCTGGTTCCCAGGCGTACTCGTCCTCATCCTTGGATGTGGATGCCGTGGCGGCCACGGGCAGCCCACGGCCAGCCACGGTGACGGGGGCAGGTGCGGGACGCATCGGCTCAGAGGCTGGCTGCCAGTCGTCGGCGTCCGCGCGCGCATACGCGAGCGCCCGCCAGGCCAGCATGCCGAGCACGACCACGATGGTGCCGGCCACGGTCCACACCCCCACGTCGCTCAGGAGGGTGGCGCCCAGCAGCTCGTCGCGCGCCATGGGCTGACCGTTCAGCCCGGGGTTGATGACGGGGCCCTGCACGTACGACCAGTCGGCGGTGTAGACCCAGTAGACGTTGGCGAAGAACGACAGCGACAGGAGCGCGTAGAGCGCCCCACCGCCCCAGGTGGCCAGCAGGATGGGCACCGCGGCGATCATCAGCGTCGCAATCCGCCAGATGGCCGACCCGTCCTGCGCATCAGCGGAGGGCACCACGTACAGCAGCAGTGCCAGCGCGGCGGCCGCCACGGTTGCCACGCCCAGCCCGCTCGCCGGCACCTGCCAGCGCCGCAGGATCAGCGGCGCCGCCAGCGCCAGGGCCGGGAACATGTAGCGCTCGTGGACCCGAGTGGGCAGGACGAAGAAGGCGACTGCCAGCAGCAGCGCGCCCAGCAGCAGGCCCTCGGCGTCCTCGCGCCGTGCCAGCTGCCACAGCGCGACCAGCACGACCGCCCCGAAGAGGACGAAGCCGACCGTCTGCCAGCTGACGACGGTGGAGCCGAGAGTGAAGGCCACGCCCGCGCCGTTGACGCAATCGGCGTTTGGCGGAACGGATGGCGCGTCGCAGCCCCACGCCAGCCCGGTCGACAGGTGGCTCCAGCCGTTGCGCCACAGGTTGATGGCGTTGATGGAGAGGCCGGCGTAGGTCCGCGAGGCGTCCTCGAACTTCTGGATCAGCCCGTGGGTGACATCGCCCGGCGCATGGAGGGTCAGGCCGAACGGCCAGATCAGGGCCACCAGTGAGCCGAGGCCGACCGCCAGCGAGGTGAGGACGCGCAGGGGGTCGCGGCCCTCGTCATGATCCGGATCCGCGGATCGGCCGACGAGGTGGCGCTTCAGTCCGACCACCAGCACGATGGGGATGACGAAGGCGAACTGGAACTTCACCAGGAACGCCACCACGGCACCCACTGCAGCAAGCTCGGTCCAGCCACGGGCCAGCCAGTAGAGCGACACCAGCACCACCAGCGTGCCCACCGAGTCGATCTGCCCCCAGACCGCCGAGTTGAAGATCGTGCCGGGGTTCAGCAGGTAGACGGCCGCCGCGAGCAGGCCGACCCCTTCTCCGCTCCAGGTCCCGAACTTGCCATCCAGGAAGCGCCGGCAGTAGAGGAAGAGCATGACCGCCACGCCCCCATCGGCCAGGATGCCGGGGATCTTGACCAGGCCGAAGGTGATGTTCACGCCCATGACGGCCTGGAACGTTCGGCCGATGGTGCCGAGCACCCACAGGACGTAGAGATAGCCGGGCGGATAGTCGGCGAAATAGCCCGGTGAGTAGAATGCGCCCGGTCCGCCGGCCGCCATGCGCTGTGCCCAGACGGTGAAGTCGCCGACGTCGGTGCGGAAGCCGGACAGCGGGAGCAGGAAGCCGCCCACGAGGACGCGCAGGAGCAGCCCGCCGATGATGATGACGATGAGGGTCGCGACGGCGTCGCGCGTCAGGGGGAGACCCGAGAGTCCCGCGCCCCGCCGCCTCACGGAGTCGCGGGTCATCGTTTCCGGCCCCGTCACGGGCGCCGGATGGTCGTCCACGCCAAGGTGGCGGTGAGTATACATCGGGGTCCGGACGCTCCCGGGCCCGCCGGGGTTGCCTCCGTCGCGAGGGTCGCGCCGCCCCCAGCGGTCATTCCCTACGCCTCGCCGTCGCTCGCCTGGACCGCGGCCGCCGTGGGCCTCGTGGCGCTGGCCATGTACGGGCGGACCATGCTGCCGGCCACCGGCTTCTGGGACACCGGTGAGGCGCAGACCGTGCCCTACACCCTGTCGATCTTCCACCCCACCGGCTTCCCGCTCTACACGCTGGTCGGCTGGGCGTGGACCCAGCTGGTGCCGATCGGAGGCGTGGCCTGGCGCATGAACCTGCTGTCCGGCGTGTGCCTCGCGCTGGCCGCGGGGCTGGTGGTGCTGATCGTCGGGCGGCTGGCGGCCGAGCGGCACCGCGGGACGGTGGCGGTCGCAGCCGGCATCGGCGGGCTCGCCTTCGCCTTCGCCTCGGAGCCGTGGCGCAACGCCGTTCGCGCCGACGTCCATGCGCTCCACATCCTCCTGGCCGCCCTGCTGGTCTGGCTGCTGCTCTGCTGGCGCGCCGCGGTCGACGGCGGCTCAGCGCGCCCTGGCACCTGGCTGGCGGCCGCTGCCCTGACCTTCGGGCTGGGGCTGGCCAACCACCCGCTCATCGGCCTGACCGCCTTCGGCATCGCGGCCTGGGTGCTGCTGGTGGACCGCCACATCTGGCGCAACTGGCGCCTGGTGATTGCCTGCGCGGCGCTGATCGCGCTGGGCATCAGTACCTACGCCTACATCTACCTGCGCGCCATCATCCCGCCCGAGCCCCCGCTGTTCTATGCCCACCCGAACACCTTCGAGCGGTTCCGCTACCTCGTCTTCGCCGAGCAGTTCCACGACCTGTTCGACCCGCTCACCAGCCCGTTCTACAACCTTGGCCTCAAGTGGGCCGATGCGGAGGCGCTGCTCGAGCGCCAGTTCATCGGCCCCGGCTGGCTGATGGCGGCCATCGGCGGCTCGGTGCTCGCGGCGCGCGACGCGAAGGCCTTTGCCTTCCTGGGGCTGCTGGTGCTCGCCAACGTGGGCTATTCCATGAACTACCCCGACGGCGACATCGCCCGCTACTACATGCTCACCGTGCTGCTGGCGGCGGTCTGCATCGGGATCGCGCTGAGCGCGATCGCCGCCGCGGCGGCGCGGGCCGTGGCCGAGGCAAGCCGGCGGGCGCTCGCCTTCGCCGGCCGGCGGCGCGCAGCGGTGGCGACGGGCGTCGCCGTCCTGCTGGCCGGTGCCCTGTTGCCGCTGGGCGGCCTGCTGTCGCTGTACCCCGAGCGCGCCGAGCAGGCAACCAACCGAGATGCCGACCTGTGGGTCGCATCGGTCTACAACCAGCTGCCGACCGATGCGGTGATCGTCAGCTGGTGGAGCTACAGCACCCCGTTGTGGTACCACCGCTGGGTCCTGGGCGACCGACCCGATGTGACCATCATCGACGAGCGGAACATCCTGGATGATGGCTACGGTACGATCGACGGCGCCATCGACCGCTTCCTGCCCTACCGCCCGGTCTACGTGGTGCCGCCGTTCTGGGAGCTCGACCAGATCCTGGCCACATGGCAGACGCAGACGCTGCCGACCTACCCCGGCTATACCGAACTGCTCCGCATCGAGGGTCGCCGATGACCGCCGCGCCACCCGCGCCCGCCGCGCCCGAGCGGCCGCGACTCACCTTCTTCTTCCCCGCCTTCAACGAGGAGGAGAACGTGGAGCGCACCGTGGAGCTGGCCCTGTCCGAGATCGGTCCGCTGGTCGAGGGCTCGCTGGAGGTGCTGATCGTCGACGACGGTTCGTCCGACCGCACGCCCGAGCTGGCCGATGCCCTGGCCGCCGGTGATCCCCGGGTCCGCGTCCACCACCAGCCGAACCGCGGCTACGGCGGCGCGCTGAAGGCCGGCTTCGCCAACGCGCGTGGCGAGCTCATCGGATTCAGCGACGGCGACCTGCAGTTCGACCTGCGCGAGATGGCGCGCCTGCTCGACCGCCTGGCCGACGCGGGCAAGCCGGTCGACGCGGTGATCGGCTACCGGATCAAGCGGCGCGACCCGTTCCACCGCATCTTCATCGCCAAGACCTACAACGCCATCGTGTCGGTCGCCTTTGGCCTGCGGGTGCGCGACATCGACTGCGCCATGAAGCTGTTCCGGCGCCCGGTCTTGGACCGGCTGCGCCTGGACTCGGACGGCCCCTTCCTGTCGGCCGAGCTGCTCATCAAGCTCCGCGCGCGGGGCGTGCGCATGGCGCAGGTGGGCGTCAACCACTACCCGCGCGCGGCGGGCACGAACACGGGGGCCTCGTTCACCAAGATCGTGCGCACCTTCCGGGACCTGGCGGTGCTGCGCTGGGCGCTCTGGACGCGCCGCAACCAGGTCCTGCGCGGCTAGCTGCTCTCCTCCGGCGGCGGGCTCTCCCCGGACTCCAGGTCCACGTCCAGCGAGTTCACGAACTCGCGGAAGACGGCGAGCTTCTCGTCGGTCTCCCCGTCCTCCAGCTCCGGCTCCACCCCGGCCTCGTCCAGCACCCGCTCGTCGACGTAGATGGTGGAGCCGGTCCGGACGGCAACCGCGATCGCATCGGACGTTCGGGAGTCGATCTCCGCCTCGCTGCCATCGGCCAGTTCGAGGTAGAGGCGGGCGTGGAAGGTCCCGTCGGTCACGTGGGTCACCACCACCCGGCTGAGGCTCGAGTTGAGGGCGCCCAAGATCGACACCAGCAGGTCGTGGGTCAGCGGCCGCTCGGCGGTGAGCCCCTGCAGGCGCATCGCGATGGCGTTGGCCTCCGCTGGACCGATCCAGATGGGGAGGTATCGGTCCCGTTCGGACTCCTTGAGGATGACCACGTGCTGGCTGGAGAGCATGTGGACGCGCACGCTCTCGACCACCATCTCGATCAGCCGAACCCGGCCGAATGGCTGGTCGCGCATGGGATCGATTCTAGACGGCCTTACTCGAGAACGACCCGGACGATGCGGTCCGAGGTCAGCAGAGTGGCCACCGGCGGACCGTCGGGCACCGATCCGACGTTCATGGCGACCACGTCGTCGAGCAGCCCGGCCCACTCGCCGGAGCGCGGCGCCAGCCACTGGCGCACGAAGGCGCCGTCGGCGCGCTGGAAGGCGATGATCCTGGCGTTGGCCGCGTCATAGACGTAGAACAGCTCGCGGTCGCCGACGGTGGCGCCGTCCAGCAGCCGATAGTCGAGCGGCCGCCGCACCTCGCCGTCCGGCGGCGGGTCGAGCGAGTAGTCCTCCTGTGCGAGCGGCACGCCGAAGTTCACGCGCGTGACCGTGGCACGGTGCAGCAGCCACAGGTTGACGTCCACGAAGATATCGCGCGCGTCAGACGGCTTGAGGTCAGGCTTGCCGACCAGGAACCGCTCCGGACGCTGCGGGTAGACCACAGGCACCACGTCGCCCGGCGCCCACTTGCGCACGTCGTTGTGCGCGCTGTCGACCACGTAGAGGTTGAAGATCTCGAGCGGGGGCCGATGCTGCAGCGCGGCCAGCAGGCTGCTCCTGGCGCCGATGTCCTCCAGGCCCGGCAGCCGCAGCGGACGCGGTTGCAGCTCCCGCAGGTCGAATCGCCACGCCTGGCGCTGGCGATCGATGACGACCACGTCGGTCGCGGCGGTGGCCATCATCCACGGCTCGCCGGCGGTGAGAGCGCCGATGAGCTGGCCGGACCGGTAGACGACGGTCGCTGTGCCGCGCGCGGTCACGTGCACCACCCGTCCACGTCCGCGGTCCATGACCCACAGCGACCCGTCCGCGGCGGCCACCATGTCCGCCGGCCGAATGCCTTCGAACGCGCTGCGCAGGTCGGTGACGACGGCCGCGTCGCCCAGCCGGGTGACGTCGTAGATCCGGTCCAGGCCGCGGTCGACGCGGACCTCGATCCCAGCCAGGGCCGCCTGCGAGACGCCGGCCCCGGCGGCACGCTGCAGCGCGGCGTAGGCGTCATTGAGCAGTCCGGTGGCGGTCTGTGGCGCGCGGTCAATGAGGTCGTGCCCGTCGACCTGCTCGGCCACCTGCGCCATGAGCTGGTGGGCGTCCTCGATCGCCTGCCGCGCCACCAGGGCTCGCGGAATCGCCTCCGCCGGCGCCACGGACGGCAGGCTGGCCACGCTGGTGCCCAGGGCGAGGATACCGGCCACGCCGGCCATGCCGACCAGGCCCAGCCGCCGGCGGCGCCCCTCCTCCACCGCGGCCGTGCGCAGGATCTGGCGCGGGTACTGCGGCCGGCGGCGCGGGACGAAGGCCAGCAGGACGTTGAAGCCATACAGGACGGCACGGCCCAGCAGTGACTGCAGGCCGTCGATCGCGTCGCCCATGCGGTGCAGGAAGCGGCCGATGGCGTCGGCCATCGGCACCGGGCTGGTGTCGGGCAGGCCGGCCAGCGGCTCGGCAGGCCGGACCGGCTCGAGCTGGCGCGTGGTGGCGGTGAGCGGCAGCTCGGTGATCTCGATGGCCAGGATCCCGTCTGAGCCCTTCCCGCCGCGGATCTGGAACAGCCGCTCGACGTGCTCCACCGCCGCCGCTGGACGCAGGCCGAGCAGCGCGTCCTTCAGCTCCTCCACGCCGACCACGGTGGCCAGGTTGCGGCTGACCAGCGCAAGCCGGTCGCCGGGCGCCAGCTCGCCGTGCCAGGTGTAGGGCGTGATTTCCAGCGCCTCGCCCAGCGTGGCGGCCACGCGGCGCTCGCGGACGCGCGGATCCTCCTCGTGAACCGCCGGCGGGGGCGGCAGCTCGTACATCCGTCCCTCACGCAGGATGACCGCGGCCGCCGGGCCCAGCTTGGCGACGTGCGCCTCGCGACCGCGGATGGCCATGGCGATGATGCTCACCCCGGCCCGGCGCGGGATTCCCAGCCGGCCACGCTGGTGGTAGAGCCGCCGATTGGCGTTGGCCAGCGCCTTGCCCAGCGCGCCCAGCGACCCGGCCGAGAGGTCGTAGTAGTAGTCGTGCTCCAGCTGCTCGAGCGCGTCAGCCGCGGCGCGCGCGACGTGGCCATCGTCGCCGGTGAGCTGGGCGAGGAGGAAGAGGCTGCCCTTGGTGCGTGCCAGGGAGCCGGTCGCGGGCTCGTGGAAGCGCACCAGGTCCAGGGCGCCGGGGAGCCGGTCCTCCGGCGCCGGCAACCCGAGTCGGGTGGCCAGGCGGTTGGTCATGGGCTACCCAGCGACGCGCGGCGACGCCTCAAACGGACGCCGCATCTCGGCCGATTATAGGGAGCGCCGGCCGGCTCCGTGACCCACCGATATGGCCAGTCGCCGAAGCTCAATGGTCGCCCCCGGCCGGCCCTGCAGCCGGCGGTTGACGGCGTGGACCAGGGCCTCGGCGCGCAGGGTGAGCTCCTGGGCCAGGATCGCCTCGGACGCTTCCACATGGCCGACGCCGTTGAGGTGGCGCACCAGCCGGCTGCTGAGGCCGCCCCGGTTGAGGCCGGCCGCGTCGACCGTCTCCTGCCACGCCAGGCGCAGCTGGGCGCTGGCCAGCTGCTCGGCGGCGGCCGGGCCCATGCAGGCCAGCAGGGCGCGCTGCACTGCCACGGCGGCCTCCTCGGCTCGCTGGCTCACCGCTCAGGCCACCTTCGGCGCGCGATGCAGCTCGCCGCCGCCCACGTTCCAGACCGATACGCCGCGGCGCCGGCGGGCGGGCAGCAGGCCGAGGTCGGCGGTGGTCACCAGCACCTGCCCGCGCTCGAGCAGCAGGCCCAGCGTCCGTTCGGCGCGCTCCGGGTCGAGCTCGCTGAAGACGTCGTCCAGCAGCACGATCGGCTCCGGCGCCCCCTCGCCGGCGAGGAGCTCGCGCTCGGCAAGCTTCATGGCCAGGATGATCGTGCGCTGCTGGCCGCGGCTGGCATGGGCCGCCACGTCCCGTCCGGCAAGCTCCACTCGCAGGTCGTCGCGGTGCGGGCCGACCAGGGAGACGCCGTTCCACAGCTCCTTCTGGCGCGCGTCAGCGATGCGCCGCCGGAACGCGCCGACCAGCGCCTCCGGGTCCGCGGCAGCGGGCCGTTCCGGCCAGGCGTCCTTGAGCGTGTCCAGGTAGGTGAGCCGGACGCGGTCGTCCCGCTCCTCGCGGGGCGCGACGGCGTCGTGCAGCTCGGGCAGCAGGGCGTCCATCTCCCGCACCAGCTCGAGCCGGGCCGCCATGACCCGGGCGCCGACGGCCGCCAGCTGCTCGTCCCAGAATCCCAGCCCCTCCTCGCCGGCCTCCTCACGGCGGATGGCGCGCAGCAGGGCGTTGCGCTGGGCCAGCACCCGCGCCAGCTCGCCCAGGTCGCGCGCCGCGGCGCGGTCCCGCTGCGCCAGGATCGCGTCCAGGAAGCGGCGGCGCTCCGCCGGCGCCCCGATGAGCAGCAGCATCTCCTCCGGGCGGAAGAGCACCGAGCGGGCGACCTCGCCCACGCTCGCCGCGCGGCGCGGCACGCCGTTCACCAGCAGCCGCTTGCGGATCTCGGGCGTGGCCGTCTCGCCCGGCAGCAGCAGCTCGATCCGCGAGGCGGCGCCATCGGCTTCGTCCGAGGCCAGGTCCAGGCGGACCCGCGCGAACGGCTGTCGGTGGCGGACCAGCTCGACGTCCGCGGCGGCGCGGTGCGAGCGGCCGGTGATCGCCACGTGCACCGCCTCCAGCAGGTTCGTCTTGCCCGCGCCGTTGGGCCCGGCCACGATCGTCAGGCCGCCATCCGGCATCAGCTCCGCGCTGGCGTAGCTCCGGAAGTCGGTGAGGCTGAGATGGGTCAGACGCATGATGCCGGCCTCCGGCTCGGATCCGGGCGGGTCAGGAGGCGGTGCGGACCGGCATGATGACGTGGACGTAGTCGTCCTTGCCCACGCCGCGGATCACGCCGGGCGCCAGCGGCCCGGAGAGCTCCAGCGCCGCCTCGTCGGCGCGCAGGTTGGCAAGCACGTCGATCAGGTAGCGCGCGTTGAACGCGATCGTGGTTGCCTGCCCGTCCAGGGTGGCATCCAGGGTGTCCGCGTTGTCGCCGACGTCCGCGGCATGCGCGGTGATCGACAGGCCCTCGCCATCGACGCCGGCCAGCTCCACCTTCACGATGTTGGCGCTGTCGCGGGCGAAGATGCTCGCGCGCCGTGCGCCCGCCAGGAACGACTCGCGGTCGATCACCGCCCGGCTGGTGTGGCTGGTCGGAATGACGGGCTCGTAGTTCGGGAACTGGCCCTCGATCAGGCGCGACACCAGGTCGATGCCCTCCACGTGGAACAGGACCTGGCTCTTGTTCGGGGTCACCGTGATGTCGATGGGGTCGTCCGAGTCGGGCAGGATCCGCATCAGCTCGGCGTATGAGCGCGCCGGCACCACGATCGTCAGCTCCGGCGCCACCGGCTTGGTGGTGGCCACGGTCCGAACCGCGATCCGGTAGTTGTCGGCCGCGGCCAGGGTCATCGCCTGCCCGTCGAGCTTGGTGAGGACGCCGGTCAGGATCGGCCGGCTCTCGTCGCTGGCGGCCGCGAACACGACCTCGCCCAGCGCGTCGCGCAGCTCCCGCGCCGCGACGCTGGTGGCCGGCGCGTCGCCGATGGCCGCCACCACCGGGAATTCGTCGGCGTCGATGCCCTTGATGCTCGAGCGGCTGTTGCCAGAGGACACCTTGAGGGTCCGGTCCTTGGCGGACAGCTGCAGGTCGATGCGCTGGTTCGGCAGCGACATGACCAGGTCGGTCAGCAGCTTGGCCGGCACCGTGATCTCGCCCTCGGCCTCCACCTTACCCGGCACCCAGCAGTTGATGCCGATCTCCAGGTTGGTCGCCGTCAATTTCAGGCCGGCGTCCTCCGTCTTCAGCAGCACGTTGGCGAGAACCGGCAGCGTGGCCCGGCTGCTGACCGCGCGGCTCACCACGCCCAGGCCGCGCGCCAGGTTCTCCTGCATGACCGAGATGTTCATCGAGCCCTCACCCTCACTGGGCTTGACGGGCGTCTCGCTGCGCACCGTGAAGCGCCACTCCATCCGTTACGAAACCAGAGAGAAGAATACCTATTCCGCCGTCTCCCCTCGTAGGCCTGTGGACGTTGTGGACGGGAGGGGCCGGGCGTGCTCAGCGGAGGCCGGCGCAGGTGTTGGTATCGAGCCTGCGACGGTGGAGACATCGGGCCCCAACGGTCCTTCCGCGGTGCACAGGCACGGGATTGATGCTGGTGGAACCGATGGCGCGTGCGCTCCGGGTGTCGCGTCAGTCCACCGCCAGCCGCCGATATCCACCACCCCGGGACGGCTTTTCCACCCGCGGCGCGTGGCCTCACTCGGAGTAGATCATCTCCCGCACCGCGCTGATCTCGCGCCGCATCTCGTCGTTCTCGGCCAGCTCCCGCGCGATCTTGTCGCAGGCATGCAGCACGGTCGAGTGATCGCGACCGCCGAGCTCGGCGCCGATGCGCAGCAGCGAGATGTCGGTCTCCTCCCGGATCAGGAACATGGCGATCTGGCGCGGGACCACGATCGCCCGGTCGCGCTTGCTGCTGCGCAGCTGGTCCAGGTTGACCCCGTAGTAGTCGGCCACCGCGCGCACGATGCGCTGCGGGGTGATCGACCGCTTCTTCGGGTTGTACATGACGTTGGAGAGCACTGCCGAGGCGAGCTCGTTGTTGATGGGCATGCCGGACATCGAGGCATAGGCGATGACCCGGTTCAGCGCGCCCTCCAGCTCGCGGACGTTGCTGACCACCTTGCGGGCAATGAACTCGATGACCTCGGCCGGGATCAGGTTCAGCTGGTCCTCCGCCTTGGAGCGCAGGATGGCGATCCGGGTCTCGAGGTCCGGCGGCGTGAGGTCGGCGATCAGGCCCCACTCGAACCGGGAGCGGAGCCGCTCCTCCAGGGTGGTGATGGCCTTCGGCGGCCGGTCCGAGCTCAGGACGATCTGCTTGCCTGCCTCGTGAATGGCGTTGAAGGTGTGGAAGAACTCCTCCTGGGTCCGCTCGCGCTCGGCGATGAACTGGATGTCGTCGATGAGCAGCACGTCGATGCGGCGGTATCGGTTTCGGAAGTCCTCCATCTTCTGCTCGCGGATGGAGTTGATGAAGTCATTGGTGAACTTCTCGGATGTCGCGTACAGGATCCGCTTGCGCGGGAACTTGGCGGCTACCGCGTTGCCGATGGCGTGCATGAGGTGCGTCTTGCCCAGCCCCACCCCGCCGTACAGGAACAGCGGGTTGTAGGCGTGGCCCGGCCGCTCGGCAACGGACAGGGCAGCGGCGTGGGCCAGGCGGTTGGCCGAGCCGACGATGAAGTTGGCGAACGTGTAACGGCCGTTGAGGTTGATGGTGTTGCCGCCGGCGGAGGCCGGTGGCGGTGGCAGGCCGTCCTCGTCCGCCTGGGTGGGCACGGGGCCGGGCGCATCGGCGACGACGAATTCGACCTGGACCGATCCGCCCACCACCCGGGCCAGGGTCTGGCTCACCAGGGTCCGGTAGCGGTTGTCCAGCCAGTCACGCGCGAATCCGTTGGGGGCGGCGATGCGAAAGCGGCTCTCGTCGATCTCGGCGAGGGTGGTGTCCTTCAGCCAGGTCTCGAAGTTGGCGGGCGAGAGAGAGACCTGCAGCTCTCCCAGGACGGCACGCCACACCTGCTTCGCATCCATCAATCGCCGTCTCCCATTGGGTGCACGGAGGGGGTCGTCGGGGCGGGAATCCTACTCCCTCCGGACGGCGCGGGACCGCGGATTGTTGGCGCCCGGCCTCGGGGGTCGGGCCAGTGTAGCAGCGGCCTTTCGCGGCGAGCAATGGTTGGCCAGTGTCGGAAGTTTGACCGGGCTCCGACCCGCCGGTATCATCCGCGACGCAGAGCGAGACGAGCCGGAAACGGCGATCGGAAGAGGCTGGCGCAAGCCAGCCGTTCGTGTGTTTGATGGATGTCGCAGCTCGCTCGCCGCTGAACGAAGAGGACTGGCACGCAGCGATGAAGAGGACCTATCAGCCCAAGAAGCGCGCCCGGAAGCGGGAACACGGCTTCCGCGCCCGCATGGCTTCGAAGGGCGGTCGACGCGTGCTGGCCCGACGACGCGCGAAGGGACGCAAGCGGCTCACCGCGTGACGCGAGGCGCTCGCAGGTGGCTGCCTTCCCGATGCTTCGGCACAAGGCGGACTTCGATGCGCTGGCGCGAAACGGAACGGCCCGCTCGAACCGGTTGCTGGTGCTGCGAACGCTGCGCACCGACCGGGCCGAGACCAGGGTCGGGTTGAGCACGCCCCGGGCGCTCGGCGGGGCGGTTCAGCGCAATCGGGTACGACGCCGGCTGCGCGAGCTGGTACGCGAGCGCCATGGCGAGATCGGCACGGGCTGGGACCTGCTGCTGATCGCGCGACCGGAGGCGGCCCTCGCCAGCCACGCGGAGCTGCGCGCGGCACTGGGATCGCTCCTCGAGCGGTCCGGGATCGGGAGATGAGGAAGATCGGCCTGGGCATGGTCCGCGGCTACCAGTGGCTGTTCGCCTGGCTGCCGCCCAGCTGCCGGTACTACCCGTCCTGCTCGGAGTACACCTACCAGGCCATCGAGCGCTACGGGCTGCTCCGCGGCTCGTGGATGGGGATGAAGCGCATCAGCCGCTGCCATCCCCTGCATCCGGGCGGCTATGACCCGGTCCGTTGAGCTGCGGCTGAGCTAGAAGGACGAGCTGACCTTGCCACTGCCCTTCGCCGACGGGTTCCTGGGGATCCAGCACTTCACCCCGCCGTGGGACGTCTTCTTCCTGCCGCTCTTCAACCTGCTCGTCCTGCTGTACCGCGTCCTCTTCACGGACCTGGCGGTGGCGATCATCGTCTTCACCATCATCGTCCGCTTCGCCCTGTGGCCCCTGTTCGTGCGGCAGATCCGGTCACAGAAGGAGATGCAGCGGATGCAGCCGCTGGTCCGCGAGATCCAGCGCAAGCACAAGGGCAACCGACAGAAGGTCGCCGAGGAGACGATGGCCCTCTACCGGAAGCACGGCGTCAGCCAGTTCGGCGGCTGCCTGCCGCTGGTGCTGCAGATGCCCATCCTGATCGCGCTGTACTCGGTGCTGAATCGGATCAGCAGCGTCGTGACCTACACGGCGCCGGACGACCTCAAGCAGAAGTTTGCGGACTTCCTGGCGAGCAACCCGGCGATCACCCTGGATCCGATTACACCGAACCACTACCACATCGCGGTGGCTGGCTCGTGCACCGTGCCGCCGGAGTTCACCGCGTTCCTGCCGCTGAACTGCCAGCTCATCGAACCGCTGAAGTTCGCCGCGAACCAGTCCGTGGACACCACGGTGAGCTGGCTCTTCAACCTGAACCTCGGGCTCGTGGACCACGTGTTCTCGGTGCCGGTCTTCGGCATCACCATCAGCGCGCTGGCGATCCTGACCGGCATCTTCCAGTTCGTGCAGGCCAAGATGACCAGCCCGCGCCCCAACCCGGACGATCCCACGGCCAGCACGGCCACCACCATGATCTACATCTTCCCGGTCATGATGGTGCTGTGGGGCTCATTCCTGCCCAGTGGCCTGATCCTGTACTACGGCGTGCTCACGCTGATCCTGATCGTCCAGCAGTTCATCCTCATGGGTTGGGGCAACCTGTTCCCCCTCTTCGGCTGGCAGCCGAGGTGGGCGCCACCCCCCGCGGACGCCCCGCCGCCGAAACGCCTGAAGGCGGATGACGAGCGAGGTACGCGGGACAAGACCACTGGGCGGGACGACCGCCCGCAAGCGACCAACGGCCCGGGCAGCGCGCCTGGCAGCTCTCGCCAGCAGCCGCGCTCCGGGTCCAGGCGACGAAGGGGCCGACGACGATGACGTTCAAGGAATTCACCGGCAAGAACGTCGAGGAGGCGATCCGGACCGCGATGCGCGAGTTCGAATCAGACCTCTCCGACCTGGATATCGAGATCCTCTCCCAGGGCAGCCGCGGCATCCTGGGGGTGGGTGGCGAGGACGCCCGCATCCTGGCCGCGCCCAAGTCGGCGGTAGCCGCCGCCGAGACGATCCGGGTGCCGGAGGCGCCGGCGGTTGACGAGGCGGAAGGCGAGGCAGAAGCCCCTGCCGCGATCCCGATCGGTGGCGACGATGAGGCGGGCGAGCAGATGGCCGACCTCGAGCGCGCCGAGCGCAACCGTCGCACCCGCGGCGGCCGCGGGCGCAACGGACGGGGCCGCGGGGAGCGGGATGCCGGTGGCCGGACACGGTCGGACGGGCGACCGCCGCGCGAGCCGCGCGGAGAGCGGCCCGATCGGCCGCCGCGCGAGCCGCGCGAGCCGCGCGAGCCGGCGCCCTTCATCCCGGCCAAGCCGCTCGAGGAGCTCAGCGACGCCGAGCGCAGCGCCATCGAGGGCGGGCGCGACGTGCTGACCGAGATGCTCAAGCTGATGGGTGTCGACGCGACCGTCGAGATCGCCATGGGCACCGAGACGTCGAAGCTGAACGTGAAAGGGTCGGACCTCGGCGTCCTCATCGGCCGCCGTGGTGAGAAGCTGGCCAGCCTGCAGCACCTGGTCAACCTGATCGTCGCGAAGCGCGAGGGCCAGTGGCACCGCATCAGCGTCGACGTGGAGAACTACCGGGGCCGGCGCGAGGAGCAGCTGCGCGACGTGGCGGAGCGCGCCGCGAAGCGCGTCATCCAGAGCGGCAAGATCATCCAGCTGGAGCCGATGCCCGCCGTCGAGCGCCGCATCGTGCACATGGCCCTGGTCGAGAACCCCCGGGTCCGCACCCAGAGCGTCGGCGTGGAGCCGAACCGGCGGATCGTGGTCCTGCCCGCCACCAAGGTCGAGACCTAGGCCCGGCCGAGCGCGCAACGCACGGCAGCGTTCGCCGTGGAAGGCGTCTGCGCCATCGGCCGTGTGGGCGACGACGGCCCGTGGATCGGGTTCCAGCCCGGACCGGCCGGCTACCGGGTCGTGGCGGGTCGCGGTCCGGTCATGCGCGGCCGAGCGGCGGACGCGGACGTCCTGCTTGCGCTGGCCATGGCTTGGTTCGAGGAGGCCTTCGATGACCCGCCGCCGGAGCTGGAGGCCAGCCAGGCCGACCTCTCGGCGCTCATCCGGCACCTCGCTGCGGCAGAGGGCGACGCCCGGCGGCGCGGCCTGCTGGCGGAGGCCGTTGACGCCATCGATGACGGGCTGGCCGGTGACGCCGTCGCGACTCGCCTGGGCGCCGTCCGATCAGCTGGCGCCGAAACGAACGAGCAGGCCGATCCGGTCGACCTGCTCGTGACGCTCGTGGACGAGCTGCTGCGCGACTAGGGCTGGTCCTCGCGGGTCCCGGTGTCGCCCGTGCCCGACTCGCCCATGCCAGTGTCGCCCATGCCCGACGTACCGGTGCCCATCGGCTCGTTGGCCGGCGCGGCCGGGGGCGGAGGCGGAGCTGCCTGCGGGGGAGCCGACTGCATCGGCGGCGGAGGCGGAGCCGCCGCGCTCGCCGAGGGGCCGGTGCCCCCTGGCGCGCTGCCGACCTGGAACTTGCCGCCTTCCGCCTGGAATTCTCTCCAGCCGGCCCAGCCCATCATCAGCCCGCCCACGATGCCGATCAGGATCCCGATGAACCAGAGCCCGCCATACAGGCCGAATGCGCCGAGTGCCGGGAGGATCGCGAGCAGAGCCAGCAATGCGCCGATGCCGGCAATCCCGCCCACGATGAGCATCAGGCTGCCCTTGCTGCCGGGCAGGTTGGTCGAGGGCGACCACTGCGGCAAGAAGACGACCGCAAGCATGGCGATGGCCAGCAGCAGGGACAGCCAGAGCCCGCCAGCACCGTAGAAGCTGCCGATCTGAGCGACGATCGCCCCGAGGATGGCTGCCCCCGCACCATATACGGCCAACTTCTCATTCGAATTGAGCTTGGAGAAGTCCATCAGTCGAGATGCCTCCGTTTCGGCGGCCGGCGAGGTGGGAATCGACTTGGACGGGGCCGCGCGTGGCGCACGGTAGCACAGCGTGGCGACCGTTCATAGATGCTGAGGCCGGGGCAGGCGCCCGATGAGTGCTGGTGGAGATGGGGGAGAATCGAACTCCCCGTCCAGAACCGAGTTGCCGGGAACGTCCTACAGGTTTGTCCGGCCTACGAGCGTTTCGCGGAACGGGCCCCCGACCGGCGGGGTGCTCCACTCGCTATCCGGCAGCCTTTCGGCCCTTTGGCGCCGCTCACCGGAGTCGGTGACGCCGCACCTCCCCTTTTGACATCTTCGCCGTCCGGGGAGGGGGGACGACGTCGATGCTCACTGACTAAGCAGCGAGAGCGAACTGACGATTGCCAGTTGCTGGCTTGCCCGCGGTTTAACGAGGCCTGCGGGCGACCTCGACCTGCAGTTCCCGGTTCCTGAGCCCTGTCGAAACCTGACATCCCCACGAACCGATTGACCCTCGAATGCTACCACACTCGGCGACCGTGGTGAACACCCGTTCGATTCACAGCCTACCCACCAGGTAGCGCTGCAGGCTGGGGCCGACCGTCCGCACGACTTCCTCCGTGCTGGCCGATGCCAGTGGCTCGACGCGAATGACGTAGCGAGCCATGGCCAGCCCTACCACCTGCGAACCGGCCAGTGTGGCGCGCAACGCGGCGTCGGGCCCGCCGTTGGCTCGGGTCAAAGCCAGGATCGGCCCCTCGGCGAGGAGGCCCCGCAGCATGCTGGCGGCCACCTCGTCGGTCGTGGCCGAACGGACGATGCCCATCAACAGGGAGCGCGTCGCCGGGGTTTCCCACAGCTCCAGCGTCTGGCGGACCAGTCGGGCCCCGACCTCTCGTCGCGGCCCGGCCATGACCTGCTCGACGAGCCCGTTGAAGTCGATCGGCAGCTCCATCGCTGCCAAGAACAGCGCCTGCTTGCTGCCGAAGTAGTGATGGACCAGCGCCGGATCGACGCCGGCCCGGCTGGCGACCTTGCGGACCGAGGCGTTTTCGAAGCCGTGCTCGCCGAAGACATGCCGCGCGGCCGCCAGGATCTCCCCACGCGTGTCGGCCGAGCCGGCCCGCCGACCGGTGCGCATCATGCCACGTCGCGCCGGATGGTCAGCGAGGCGATGGTCGCGAAGAAGACGGCGACGCCGGCCAGCACCAGCAGGTCGACCTGGAGCTCCGACACGGTCAGGTCGGCGCCGCGCACGAAGACCTGCCGCAGCCCGTCGACGGCGTAGTTGAGCGGCATGATCTTGACGAACGGCTGGATGACCTCCGGCAGGCTGCTGACCGGGAAGATGACGCCGGACAGCAGGAACTGGGGCACCAGCACCAGCGGGATGAACTGGATGATCTGCAGCTCGGTCCGGGCGAAGGTCGACAGGAAGATGCCCAGGCTCACCGCGCCGAGGGCCAGCATCAGCACCACTGCGAAGGCGAGCAGCGGGCTGCCGGCGGTGGCCACGCCCAGGCCCAGGCTGAACTCGGGCAACGGGCCGATGGCCGGCACGGTCACCTCACCCAGGACCCAGGCCAGCAGCACGGCCACCTGCAGCACCGCGAACAGCACAAAGCCGAGCGTGTAGCCGATGACGATCTCGGCCCGGGTCACCGGCGTCGCCATCAGCCGCTCCAGCGTGCCGCCGGTCCGCTCCCGCAGGAAGCTCACTCCGGTCAGTAGGTAGACGAAGAAGTAGGTGAAGAACCCCACCATGGCCGGCGCGAAGCTGGCCATGGGATCGTCGCTGGGCGTGCCGAACAGCGTGTCGTGCTCGATCCGCGGCAGCGCCACCCCGCCGACCCCGGCGAATGAGCCGATCAGCGCGCGCTGCACCGCGGCGAGCTGGTTGGCGTCGCCCGAGAGGTCCAGTCCGTAGGTGATGACGCGGATGGTCGGCTGCCCTGCGGGCGCCGACGGCAACACCACCGCCACCGACGCGGTGTCGTCGCGCAGCGCCTGGCTGGCCGTCGCCTCGTTGGCGACCTCGCGCAGTGAACCACCATCCGCCTCGAAGGCCGAGCGCAGCGTGCTCGTGATCGCGGTGCCGGCTGCCCCCATGCCGTTGACCAGCACGGCATCCACTGCCGGGGCCCCGCCCTCGCGCAGGATGAAGGTCAGCAGGCCGGTGACCAGCACGGGCGCGATGAACAGCAGCGCCAGCGAAGGACGATCGCGACGAATCTCGGCCACGACCCGGCGGAACAGCGCCCCCAGCCGAAGCGGGCTCATCGGTTCGCCTCCGTGCTCTCGCCGAGGCGCAGGAAGGCCTGCTCCAGGTCGGCCGTACCGGCCTGGTCGCGGATGGCGTCGCCGCTGCCGCTGGCGATGACCCGGCCCGAG
Organism: Candidatus Limnocylindria bacterium; assembly: GCA_036556325.1. Classification (GTDB taxonomy): domain Bacteria; phylum Chloroflexota; class Limnocylindria; order QHBO01; family QHBO01; genus DASSCW01. The sequence goes on from DATBJR010000072.1 coordinate 20,995, forward strand.
CGGACGAACATCAGCTCGTCGCAGCGGTCCGCCTCGTCCATGACGTGGCTGGAGACGATGATCGTGGTCCCGTTCGCGGCGAGCTCGCGGAAGTAGCCCCAGAACTGCACCCGCAGCAGTGGGTCGATGCCCACGGTCGGCTCGTCGAGGAAGAGAACCGGTGGGCGGTGGACGAGGGCGCAGGCCAGCGACAGGCGGCGGCGCTGCCCGCCGGACAGCGTTCCGCTGATCGAGTTCGCCCGCTCGCCCAGCTGGACGACGTCCAATGCCTGCCGGACCGGCTCTGCCCCGCGAACGCCGTAGGCGGCAGCGAAGAACCGGACGTTCTCCCAGGCGCTGAGCGCCGGATAGATGCCGTCGCTCTGGGTCATGTAGCCGATGTGCGCCAGGTTGGCCCGCGACGGCATCGGCACCCCGAGCACTTCGGCGTGCCCGGCCGTCGGCTGGGCGAGGCCCGTCAGCAGCCGGATGAGGGTCGTCTTGCCGGAGCCGTTCGGACCGAGCAGGCCATAGATCCGGGACGGCGCAAGGTCGAAGCTGACGTCGTCCACGGCGCTCAGCTCGCCGAACCGCTTGGCGAGGTCCACCGCCCGGATGGCCGGGCCGGCGGCTCGCTCAGAACTCATCACGCGGTGAATTCTACAGACGATGAATTCGGTGTCAAGGACCGAGATGCCGGAATGGCCGCCAGGTCGCCGGACTACAGGCGGACGCGGGCCTTCGTCTGGCGCTCGAGCTCGCGGCGCATGTCGCGCTCCGCGATGGAGCGGCGCTTGTCATGGGTCTTCTTGCCGCGGGCGATGCCGATCTCCAGCTTGGCGAGGCCGTCCTTGAGGTACAGCCGCAGCGGCACCAGCGTGTAGCCCTTGGACTGGACACGACCGACCAGTTCGGCGATCTGGTCGCGATGGAGGAGCAGCTTGCGGGTGCGGGTCGGCTCGTGGTTGTTGCGATTGCCCTGCTCGTAGGGGGCGATGTGCGCGCCGATCAGCCAGGCTTCGCCGCGCTCGACGCGGGCGTAGGCCTCGGCCAGGTTCGCCCGCCCGGCCCGGATCGACTTGATCTCCGTTCCGGTCAGCACGAGGCCCGCCTCCAACGTCTGCTCGATGGCGTAGTCGTGGCGCGCGCGGCGGTTGAGGGCGACGGTGTGCTCGGCCATGGGATGGCGAATGCTAGGGGGAAATGAAGAAGCCGGCCATGTGGCCGGCTTCTTCGTCGCTACCACGCGAGGGTGGCTATCGCACCGCCTCGGTGGTGGCGTGACAGGAACTACTCACTGCACACCACCTCCTTTCGTTGTCCCGATGCTACCAGCCTTCGGCTGCGTTCCGCAACGGGTCGCTTCAGATCTCTCAGACCGGGGCGACCCACTGGCCGCTGGCGTCGTAGCTCGTCGGCGACAGCGCCGGCACCCGCCACGAGGATTCGCCGGCCGCGCTGGGCTGCGCCGACGGAGGCGGCGCGCCGCCGGTGGCCCGCCGCTCGAGGAACGAGACGGCGCGCTCCAGGTAGAGGTCGCGCTCCGGCGGCGTGCCATCCGGCACCGTCACTTCGATGTCGGGCTGCAGGCCGTCAGGCGCGACGCTGTGGTGGTCGGGCGTGAACCAGCGCGAGATCGTGATGCGGACGCCGCCGCCGTTGTCCAGGCGGCTCCACAGCTGGACGGTGTTCTTGCCGTAGGTGTGCTGGCCGATGATCGTCGCCCGGCCGCGCTCCTTGAGTGCGGCTGACACGATCTCCGACGCCGACGCGGAGCCGTTGTTGACCAGCACGACCAGCGGGATGGCCGGGTCCGTGGCGACCCCCTTGCCGGTGGCCTTCCACTGGGTGACCCCATCGGCCTCCGACTCCTGGGTGAAGACCAGGCCATCCTTGATGAACTCGGAGGCGATGTTGTTGGCCGCATCGATGTAGCCACCGGGGTTGTCGCGCAGGTCGAAGACGATGGAGGTGGCGCCGTCGTCCAGCAGCTTGGCCAGCGCGTCATGAAACTGGCCGGGGCTGGCGCTGGAGAAGCCGTGCAACGCGATGTAGCCGATGTGGTTCTCGAGCATTCGGCTCGAGACTTCCTTCATGGTGATCTGCGCGCGGGTGATCGTCATCTCCAGTGGCTTGCCGTCCCGCGTCAGCGACAGCGTGACCTTCGTGCCAGCCTCGCCGCGCACCTGCTTCACGGCATCGGCCAGTGAGAGGCCGTTGACGCTCTGCCCGTCGATCTGGGTGACGATGTCGCCCGCCAGCAGTCCAGCCGCCTTGGCCGGCGAATCCTCCAGCGGCGCGATGACGACCAGCGCGCAGCTGTCGCTCAGGGTCGGGCAGGCATCCAGGTTCTTGGGATCCGTCACGTTCTTGACGCCCATCTCGGCGCCGATTCCCGAGAACTCGCCCGAGAGGTCGCCGACGGCGCGCTGGTAGTCGTCCGGCGACATGTAGCCGCTGAACGGATCCTTCACGCCGTACTCGAACATGCCCTGGATGGCGCCGCTGGCAAGCTTCGAGTCGTCGAGCTGGTCGACGAACTGGGACTTCAGGCGGGCGTAGGCCTGGCACAGCGGTTCGAAGGCCTTGGAGGCCACGCATGACGAGCTGCCGCTGGCTCCGGCGGCCAGGTAGCCGCCCACGAACAGCAAGGTGCCGACCAGCGCGGCGAGCGCGAGGGCAGCCGCCCAGGCGAGCGGTGAGCCGGAGAAGCGGCGGCCGGCGGTGACCGGAACGACCGCCGGCGTGGGAGCTGGTTGCGGCGTGGCGGACGCGGACGGATCGGCGGGCAGCGGCGCGTCTGGCGGGGTCTGGTCGGTCATCTGCGGTCGGCGGAGCATAGCATCGGGCCCGGGGGCCTCGATTACGAGCCGATTACGTTTCCCTTACTAGGCGGCGGCCGAGAGGTTGGACCGGACGCTGATCCAGGAGCCGATGGCGCCTACCCCCAGGCCGACGGCCAGCACGATCGCCGACAGCGTGGCCAGGAACTCGGTACTCACCGAGGTGGGCATCTGAAAGACGCTGACCATGACCGGCTGGATGGGATCCCACACGATGGCGACGAGCACGATCGTCACCAGCCCGCCGATCAGGCCGCAGAGGATGCCCTCCAGGATGAACGGCCAGCGGATGAACGAGTCGCTGGCGCCCACCAGTCGCATGATCTCGATCTCGGTGGCCCGCGAGTAGACGGCGATGCGGATGGTGTTCACGATCATGAACAGCACCACCGCGCCGACCAGGATCAGCGCCACGATCCCGACCATCCGGATGGTGCCGATGATGTTCACCAGCTGGTCGACCGAGGCCTGTTGGGTGGTGATGGTCTTGACCTCGGAGCGCGTCTGCAGGGCGCCGGCCACCGAATCGCCGAAGGTCGGGTCGGTGAGCGCCACCTCGATGCTGGCGTACAGCTTGATGTTCGCGCCGCCGAGGTCCAGCTCCTGGCCACGCTCGCGGTACGTCTCCCGCAACCGCTCCATGGCCATCTCCGGGCTGACGTACAGCACGTCCTTCACGCCACGCTGGCTGCGCGCGAAGTCGATGACGCTGTCCAGCTGGGTCTGGCTGAGGTCATCGACCAGGACCGCGGTGACCTCCACCTTGCTCTCGATGAACGCCAGGCCCGAGTTCAGACCGCCGATCACGATGAACAGCCCCGACAGCAGGACCAGCATGAGAATGACCGTGGCCGTGGCGGCCAGGCTCATCATCGCGTTGCGCCAGAAGCCCTGCCAGGCGCGCACGACCGCGAAGCCGATGAAGCGGACGAAGCCCATCGGCTCAGTATTCCCGCTCGTAGGCCGCGCCGGACTCGTCGCGGACCAGCAGGCCGTGCTCGAGCGCCAGGACGCGGCGGCGCATGGCATTGACGATCTCCTGGTTGTGGGTCGCCATCAGCACCGTGGTGCCGAGCTCGTTGATCTGGATCAGGAGCTGGATGATCTCCCAGGACGTCACCGGGTCCAGGTTTCCGGTGGGCTCGTCGGCGATGAGCATGGCCGGGTCGTGGACCAGCGCCCGCGCGATGGCCACGCGCTGCTGCTCGCCGCCGGACAGCTGGGTCGGCAGGTGTTCGTCATGCTCGTGCAGGCCCACCAGGTTCAGCAGCTGCGGCACGCGGCGACGGATGTCGGTGCGCGACGCGCCGGTCACCTCCAGGGCGAAGGCGACGTTCTCGAACACCGTCTTGTTGGGCAGGAGGCGGAAGTCCTGGAAGACGATCCCGATGCGCCGCCGCAGCCGGGGGATCTCCCGCCGCCGCAGGCGGGCCAGATCACGGCCTGCGACGATCAGCCGGCCGCTGGTGGGCAGCTGCTCGCGGATCAGGAGGCGGATGAAGGTCGTCTTGCCGGCGCCCGACGGCCCGACCAGGAAGACGAAGTCGCCCGGCGGGATGGCGACGTTGACATCGGCCAGGGCGACCTTGCCGTTCGGGTAGGTCATGCCAACGTCCACCATGCTGATCACCGGCTGGACGTCGCTGGCCACGCCGGCCAGCGGCCGCTCGATCGCCTCGATCATGCGACGTCTCCGTCGGTGCCGATTCGGGAGCGCAGGTAGCCGTCGATGAACGCCTCCAGATCGCCGTCGAGGACGGCCGTCGGGTTCGAGGTCTCGACACCGGTGCGCAGGTCCTTGACCATGGTGTACGGCTGCAGCACGTAGCTCCGGATCTGGTTGCCCCAGCCGGCCTCGACGTGCACGCCCCGCAGCCGGGCCAGCTCGGCCTCGCGCTCCTCCTGCTGGCGCTCGACCAGCTTGGCGCGGAGCACCGCCATGGCGCGCTCCTTGTTCTGCGCCTGGCTGCGCTCGTTCTGGCAGGTGACCACGATGCCGGTGGGCAGGTGCGTGATGCGCACCGCAGAGTCGGTCTTGTTGACGTGCTGGCCGCCCGCTCCGCTGGAGCGGTAGGTGTCGACCCGCAGGTCGTCCTCGCGAATCTCGACCGCCGCGTCCTCGGGCACCTCCGGCATGACCTCCACCAGCGCGAAGCTGGTGTGGCGGCGCTTCTGTGAATCAAAGGGGCTGATGCGCACCAGCCGATGCACCCCGCGCTCGCTCTTCAGCCGCCCGTAGGCCCAGCGCCCGTTGACGCCGAAGGTCACCGACTTGAGGCCCGCCTCCTCGCCCTCGGTCTGGTCGAGGATCTCGGCCTTGAAGCGATTGCGCTCCGCCCAGCGCAGGTACATCCGCAGCAGCATCTCCGCCCAGTCCTGCGACTCCGTTCCGCCCGCGCCGGCATGGACCGATACGATTGCCGGCCGTTCGTCATACGGCTCGGACAGGAGCAGGCGCGACTGCAGCCTTGTCCAGTCGGCGTTCAGCGCGTCGAGGTCGCGCTGCAGGTCGGCCTGCAGCCCGTTGCCGGCGTCACCATCGGCCTCGGCCAGCTCGGCGATCTCGACCAGCGCGCCGGAGCGCGCCTCCAGATCCCGCCAGGTGCCCAGCTCCTCGCGCAGCTCGTCGGCCCGGCGCAGCATGGCCTGGGCGGCGCTGGGGTCGTCCCACAGGTTGGGGTCGGCCGACTTCTCGGTCAGCTCCGCGAGCTCGGTCTCCTTGGCGGGCAAGTCAAAGGCGCACCGCCGTGTCGGCCACGAGGCGCGCGAGCCGCTGCGCCTCGTCCTTAATTCCGTCCAACGGCCGTCACCATGGGAAGCTCCGCCGGGATCTCTGCCTCGCCCACGCGCAGCGCCTTGCCGCGGACGCGCGCCGGGTTGACGCACGGGCAGTAGGTCTGTCGCGGACAGGCGCCGCAGTTGCCGTCGCAGTCGAGGGTGAACGCGTAGCTGCAGCGCATGCAATCACGTTCGCACTGGATGAGGTCTTCGTAGGGCTCGTCGGGGTCTCTGAAGCGGGTGACCAGGGGGAGCGAGGCTGTCGGAGCGGGGAGGGTGGTGGGGGTCTCCTGACCTCGAGTGGGGCTGGTCAGCTGCTTCACGAAGCCCTCCGCGTTCCATCGGCACGAGGTCACCGCGCCTCGTCACCTATGGGACGTCATCGTAGCGGCTCGTCTCCGATCCGCCAACCCTCGAAATGGTCCCTATGCCCCGTGGCAGCGCTTGTACTTCTTGCCAGAGCCGCACCAGCACGGATCATTGCGGCCGATCTTGCCGCCGGCACGGGTTCCGGCCGCCGCCGCCCCCCCCGCTCCGGCGGCACGGGCCGCGCTGCGCGCCTGGGTCCGGCCCGGTGAGCGGCCGTTGCCACTGCCGTTGCCACCGGCCGGCGCCGCCTCGGCCGCGACGGTGCCGGTGTCCAGGTCGATGCGGCCCTCGGTCACGTTCCGCGCCGGGCGCTGCTGCTGCTGTTGCTGCTGCGCGTCGCGGGTGAGGCTGACGCGGAAGATGGTGTGGGTCACGTCGTGGCGGATGGTGGCCTTGAGCTCGTCGAACATGCGGTAGGCCTCGACCTTGAACTCGTTCAGCGGGTCGCGCTGCGAGTACGCCCGCAGGCCGATGCCGCGCCGCATGTCGTCGACGGCGGTGAGGTGCTCCACCCACAGCCCATCGATGACCCGCAGCAGGACGATTCGCTCCAGGACGCGGATGCCTTCCTCGCCGGCCTCGGCGCGCTTGGCCTCGTAGGCCTCGGCGATGGCCTCGAGCAGCTGCTCGGTCAGCTCCGCCGGATCGCGCGCCTCGTCGACCACCGCCAGCGCGCGTGCGTCCAGTGTCGGCACCATGGCGGTGAGCGAGGCCTTCAGCAGCTCGCGGTTCCACTCGCTGGGATCGCCGGCCGTCTGCTCCAGGACCTGGTCGCGCACCTCCTCGTCCAGCATGGCCAGGATGGTCGGCGCCAGGTCGTGAGAGCGCAGGATCCGCTCGCGCTCGTGGTAGATCGTTTCGCGCTGGCGGTTGATGACGTCGTCGTACTGGACCACGTGCTTGCGCGCGTCGAAGTTGTAGCCCTCGACGCGGGTCTGCGCGCCCTCGATCGTGCGGCTGACCATCCCGGATTCCAGCGCGGTCCCCTCGTCGAAGCCCAGCCGGCCCATGATCGAGCTCACCCGATCCGATGCGAATCGCCGCATCAAATCGTCCTCCAGCGACAGGTAGAAGCGGCTGCTGCCCGGGTCGCCCTGGCGGCCGGCTCGGCCGCGCAGCTGGTTGTCGATGCGGCGTGCTTCGTGGCGCTCGGTGCCCACGATATGCAGCCCGCCGGCGGCCAGCACCCGGTCACGGTCCTCGGCGCAGACCTGGTCGGCCTCGGCCAGCGCGGCCTGGTACTGCTCGGGCGTCGCCTCCAGGACGTTGGTGCCCTGCCGATGGAGGAGCTCGGCGGCCAGCATCTCGGGGTTGCCGCCGAGGAGGATGTCGGTGCCGCGGCCGGCCATGTTGGTGGCAATCGTCACGGCGCCGGAGCGCCCGGCCTGCGCGACGATCTCCGCCTCGTGCTCGTGGAACTTCGCGTTCAGGACGTTGTGCTTGATGCCGCGCCGCTTCAGGAGGTCGGACAGCATCTCGCTGATCGCCACGCTGATCGTGCCCACCAGCACCGGCCGGCCCTTCTCGTGCTCCTCGGCGATCTCGTCGATGACCGCGTTCCACTTCCCGCTCTGGTTGCGGAACACCAGGTCGGCGAAGTCGTCGCGGATCATCTCCCGGTTGGTGGGGATGACCACGACCTCCAAGCCGTAGATCTTGCTGAACTCCTCGGCCTCGGTCTCTGCCGTACCGGTCATGCCGGCCAGCTTGTCGTACATGCGGAAGTAGTTCTGGAAGGTGACGGTCGCGAGCGTCCGCGATTCGTTCTGGATCTTCACGCCTTCCTTGGCCTCGACCGCCTGGTGCAGTCCCTCCGACCAGCGCCGGCCCGGCATCAGGCGGCCGGTGAACTCGTCGACGATGATCACCTCGCCGTCCTTGACGACGTAGTCCCGGTCGCGCTGGTACAGCACCTCGGCCTTCAGCGCCTGCTCGAGATGGCGGGCCATGCTGAAGTCGTTGCCGAACAGGTTGTCGACGCCGAGCCAGCGCTCCATCTTGTCGGTGCCGGCCTCGGTGATGGCCACCTGTTTGTACTTCTCGTCGACGATGTAATCCTCCTCGGCCTTCAGCCGGGGCGTCAGCCGGGCGAACTGGATGTACTTGTCGGCCGATTCCTCCGCCTGGCCGGAAATGATCAGGGGCGTCCGCGCCTCGTCGATCAGGATGTTGTCGACCTCGTCGACGATCGCGTAGAAGTGGCCGCGCTGGACCCGCTGCGCCAGGTCGATGACCAGGTTGTCCCGCAGGTAGTCGAAGCCGAACTCGTTGTTGGTGCCGTAGGTCACCTCGGCGGCGTAGGCGGCCTGGCGCTCGACCGGGCGCAGGTTCCGCAGGCGCTCATCGGTCTGCGGGAAGTCCGGGTCGAAGAGGTAGGCGGCGTCATGCTGGATGCTGCCGACGCTCATGCCCAGCCGATGGAAGACGGCCCCGATCCACTGCGCGTCGCGCTTGGCCAGGTAGTCGTTGACCGTCACCACGTGCACGCCGCGGCCGGTCAGCCCGTTGAGGTAGGCGGCCAACGGCGCCACGAAGGTCTTGCCCTCGCCGGTCTTCATCTCGGCGATCGCGCCGCGGTGCAGGACCATGCCGCCGATCAGCTGGACGTCGTAGTGGCGCTTGGCCAGCGCGCGCTTCATCGCCTCGCGGACGGCGGCGAAGGCCTCGGGCAGGATCTCGTCCAGGGCCGCGTCGATCTCCCTGCGCTCTCGCTTGCGCTGCTCCTTGCGCTCGTCGCTGTGGCTGGCGGGGTCGCTGCCGGTGAGCTCGGTCTCCTCCTCCTCGCCGGGAGGGACCTCGCGCTGCTCGATGGGCACCAGCAGCTCGCCAAGGCGGTCCTGCAGGGTGGCGCGCAGCGTTGCCGTCGTGCCGCGCAGCTCGGCGTCGGACATCGCCTCGTACTCGGGCTCGAGCGTGTTGATGCGCTCGACCAGGGGCTCCAGCCGGCGAACCTCGCGATCGTTCGAGTCCACCAGCCGGGAGATGAACTTCATCATGGGCTTTCGAGTATATCCGCGAAGCCGATGCGGGCCTCAGCCGCCGACTGGCCGGTCGGGTGCCAGGCCCTCGAGCGCCTCGGCGGCGGACACCTCCAGCTCGCGGATGCGCAGCGAGCGCACCGGCGAGAACCAGATCACCCCCGCGCCGGCCAGCGCCCCGAGCGGGGCGATCACCGCCACCGCCCGCAGGCCGATGACCTCCGCCAGCAGCCCGGCCGCCAGGGTGGCAACCAGCTGTGCCGCACCGGAGGCGACCTGGATCGTGGAGGCGGTGCGCCCCAGCAGGCGGTTCTCCACGGTCGCCTGGCGGACGGTCTGCTCCGTGATGGCGTAGACGGTGTCACCCCCGTCGCCCACCAGCTGCTGCGCGACCAGGAACGCGGCGGCGACCAGCGGCGCGCCGGCCGGCGCCAGCGGCACGAACGCGTTGCCGAGCGCCGCCAGCAGCAGGCCAGCGACGGCGGTTGGGCCGATCCCCCAGCGGCGCGTCGCCCGGGCCACGACCAGCGCGCCGAGCAGCGAACCGACCCCGCCGGCCGCGGTGATCAGCCCGATCGCCGCCGGGCCGAGCTGCAGGATCTGGAAGGCGAAGAGCAGGTAGGTCGCGCCGAAGACGCCCCACAGCACGCCGTGCGTCATCTCGGTCAGCGCCAGCGCGCGGAGCACGGGGTCGCGACGGACCAGTGCCAGGCCGTCGCGGATCTCGGCCCCGATCCGCCGTCGTTGGGCGACCGGTGGCGGGGGTGCCTCAGCGGCGCGGATGGAGCCCAGCAGCAGGGCCGAACCGACGAAGCTCACCGCGTCGACCAGGATCGCCATCGGCGCAGTCAGGATCTGGACCAGAAACCCGCTGACGCCGAAGGCCGTGAACTCCGCCGCGGAGCCACTGGCGGTGAGGGCCGCGTTGGCGTCCACCAGCTCGTCGCGGCGCACGATGCTGGGCAGGTAGGCGTTGTCGGCGGCGTCGAAAAAGGTGGTCAGGATGGCCGTCAGCAGCGTGACCACGAACAGCTGGGCGAGCGTCAGGACGCCGAGCACGAAGGCGAGGGGTACGGTGCCGAGCAGCAGTGCGCGTCCGAGATCGGCCCAGACCAGGACCGGACGCCGGCGCAGCCGATCCACCCAGGCCCCCGCCACCAGGCCGAACCCGGTTGCTGCCAGCACGTCCAGCGAGCGCAGGATGGCGACCTCGAACGGGCCGGCGCCAAGCACCAGGATGGCGACGAACGGCAGCGCCAGCCGGGTGATGAGCGAGCCGAAGATCGAGATGGTCGCCGCCGACCAGACGCGAACGAAAGCGCCGTTGCGCCACAGCGGGGATGCGAACGGGCGCGGCACCGCCGCAGGATAGCGGCGGGGCCCTGGTGGCCTAGGCTCTCCCGGCCGCCCGGAGGGCGCGCAGCGCGTTGAGCGTCGCCATGGGGCTTGGCTGGTCGCGCCCCCAGTCAACAGCCTCCGGCGCGCGCGGTGACCCCGGCGGCCGCCACCAGGCGGCGCTGGCTTGCCAGCGTCCGTCGCGATGACGGCGCCGTTCGAGGAGGTCGAGCGCGTCCGATGCCCGCTCGTCGCGCGCGCATCCCATCCTTGCCAACAGGTGCAGCGCCTGCAGGACGTCGTAGTGCCAGTACGGCGGGTAGTGCGGCACGACCCAGGCCGGATGGATGGGACCGCCCGATCCGTGTCGGCGGAAGATCCGGTGGGCCAGCAGCAGCTCAGCCGTGCGATCGGCAGCGGCGCGCGCAGCCGCGTCACCGGTCGCGGTGGCGTACTCGAACAGGCCCCACATCGGGATCAGGGATTCGTGGAACGAGGATCGGCGGCCACTGGCCGCGCGGTCGCAGTTCCATCCCCCGTCCGGCCACTGCCAGGCGAGCAGCCGACTGGCCAGGCGTCGCGTGCGCTCGTCCTCGGCCAGGCCCAGACGGCACGCCACCGCCAGCGCATTTCCCTCCATCGACGCATCGGACAGGATCACGCCGTCGGCCCGACGTCGCGACGTTCCCTGGTCGCGAGGATCGGCCAACCAGTCGAGCTCGGTCTCGAGCGCAGCCATGACGTGTGGCTCGCCTGCTGGGACTTCGAGTTCGACCAGGCTGACCAGCCGCCAGTGAGCGCCGGTCCACTTCCGGTAGGGATGGACGCCGAAGCCGCCGTCAGGCTGCTGGCCGGCCAGGAGCGCGCGCACGATGGGGCCGTCGGTGATGTTGTCCAGGTCCGCCGGATGTGCCTCGCCCAGCAGGTCTCGCCGCGCCATGCCTCGAATGGCGGGCTCGTCGGAGGCCACCAGCCAGTCGATTGCGCGCCGGTCGATGGCGGCCATCGCCACCGGACTTGCCTTGATGCTCAGCGCTCGATGGGGATGGCGGGCGCTTCGTCCTCCTCGTCCACCCGGCTGCCCCAGAAGGTCATCTCCTCGACCAGTTGGACCTCCGACGAGAAGAGCGCACCGACGCTCTCACCACGGTGAATGCGCTTGATGGCCTCACCGAACAGGGGCGCGACGCTGAGGACGGTGATCAGGTCGCGCGGCGCATCCTCGGGGAGCGGGATCGTGTCGGTCACGATCACTTCCTTCAGTGAGCTCGCCGCGATGCGCTCCAGCGCGGGGCGTGAGAAGACGCCGTGGGTGGCGCATGAGTACACCTCGCGCGCGCCCTCGGCCACCAGGGCGTTGACGGCTTCCATCAGCGACCCGGCAGTGTCAATCTCATCGTCGATGATCACGGCCGTCTTGCCGTCGACCTCGCCGATGACGTTCATCAGCTCGGTGCGGTCCTCGTTGCCCAGGCGCCGCTTCTCGACGATCGCCAGCGGGGCGGACAGCTTCTCCGCGAAGTTCCGCGCCTTCTTGGCGAAGCCCAGCTCGCTGACGACCACGACATCGGGCAACTCCTTGGCCTGGATGTAGCGGCACAGGATGTCGACCGCGGTCAGCTCGTCGACCGGGATGCTGAAGAAGCCCTGGATCTGGCCCTGGTGCAGGTCCATGGTGAGCACCCGGTCCGCCCCGGCCACGGTCAGCATGTCGGCGATCAGGCGCGCGGTGATCGGCACCCGGGGCTGGTCCTTCTTGTCCGAGCGGCCGTAGCTGTAATACGGCATGACCGCGGTGATCCGCCCGGCGCTGGCGCGCTTGAAGGCGTCGATCATGATCAGCAGCTCCATGACCGAGTCGTTGACCGGCCGGGAGGTCGGCTGCACCAGGAAGACGTCCTGCTCGCGGACGTTCTCCATGACCCGCACGAAGATGTTGTCGTTGGCGAACTTGAAGACCTGTACGTCGCCCATGTGGGTGCGCAGGTAGCGGCAGATCTGCTCGGCCAGCGGCCGGTTGGCGTTGCCGGCGTAGATGCTGAACTCGTCGGCGTACACGTGATCTCCTCGCCCGATCTCTCGCCCGATCGCGAAGCCGATTCTAGCCGCTTCTGGGCGGCTACTCGGCCTCGTCCGTCTGCAGCGGCTCGCGATCGTCGACGAAGACGGCGATGCTGACGATCCGATCCCCCTCGCCCGGGCGCATGACCGTCACCCCGCGCGAGGCGCGGCGGTAGCGGTTCACGCTCGATACCTCGGTGCGCAGGATGGTGCCCTCCTCGGTGATGAGCATCATTTCCTCGTCCTCGCGACCCACCACCCGCACGGCGGCCACGTCGCCGGTGTCGCGGTTGAGCGAGTTGGCGATCACGCCACCGGTGGCGCGATGCTTCACGGGGAACTCGTCGAGCGGCGTGCGCTTGCCGTAGCCCTGCTCGGTGACCACCAGCAGCTCGGCCTCGGGCACGACGATCTCCATTCCGATGACCTCGTCGCCCTTGCGCAGCCGGATGCCGGTCACGCCACGCGTGTCGCGGCCCATCGGCCGGACCTCGTGCTCGTGGAAGCGCGCGGCCTGGCCCTTGCGGGTGGCCAGGATCACGTCGTCCTGGCCATCGGTCAGGCCGACCCAGCGCAACTCGTCGCCGTCGACCAGGCTGATGGCGATGAGCCCGTTGGCCCGGATCTTGGCGTACTCCGCCAGGGAGGTCTTCTTGATCATCCCGCCCCGGGTGGCCATGACCATGTAGTGGTCCGGCTCGAACTGCGGCAGCGTGATGATGGCGCTCACGTACTCGCCCTGGTCCACCTGGACGCCGGGCAGGTTGATGATCGGCAGCCCCTTCGCCTGGCGGCTGGCCTCTGGCAGGGTATGGACCCGGGTGATGAACACCCGCCCGCGATTGGTGAAGAACAGGATGTAGTCGTGGGTGTTCGCCACCAGCAGGTGGCGAACCGCATCCTCCTCGCGGGTGATCATGGCCAGCTTGCCCTTGCCCCCGCGACGCTGGGAGCGGAAGGTGCCGATCTGCTGGCGCTTGATGTAGCCGCGCTGGCTGAGGGTCACCACCACGTCCTCGGCGGCGACCAGGTCCTCGGCGGTGAGCTCCCGGTTGGCGTCGGCCTGGATGCGGGTCTTGCGGTCGTCGCCGTACTTGCGCTTCAGCTCCCCGAGCTCGTCGGTGATGACCTGCAGGATCTTGCGCGGATTGGCCAGCAGGTCCTCCAGGCTGGCGATGAGCTGGATGATCTGCTTGTACTCGTCCTCGATCTTCTTGCGCTCGAGGGCAGCCAGCCGGCGCAGCTGCATCTCCAGGATGGCGTTGGCCTGGACCTCGGTCAGCTTGAAGCGCGCCATGAGATTCGTGCGCGCGGTGTCGACGTCGGCAGCGGCCCGGATGGTGGCGATCACCTCGTCCAGGTTGTCGAGCGCGATTTTCAGGCCTTCCAGAATGTGGGCCCGTTCCTGCGCCCTGGCCAGGTCGAACTCGGTCCGGCGCCGGACGACCTCGCGCCGGTAGCCGATGTAGTGCTCGAGCAGGCGCTTGAGACCCAGCGTCTGCGGCTGGCCGTCGACCAGCGCCAGCATGTTGGCGCTGAAGCTCGTCTGCAGCTGGGTGTGCTTGAACAGCTGCTGCATGACCGTGTGCGGCGAGCCGTCGCGCTTCACCTCGACCACGATCCGCATGCCATTCCTGTCGCTTTCGTCGCGAATGTCGCTAACGTCCGTGATCCGCTTCGTCCCAACCAGCTCGGCCATCTTCTCGATGAGCGTGGTCTTGTTGACCTGGTACGGCAGCTCGGTGACGACCACCGCCATGCGTCCGGGACGGATCTCCTCGAACGCGACCTGGCCGCGGATGATCACGCGGCCGCGCCCGGTGGCGTACATGTGGCGGATGACGTCGATCCGCTCCTTCTCGCCGCTGATCGGCGAGCGCTGGTCTTCGAAGCGGAAGATGGTGCCGCCGGTCGGGAAGTCGGGGCCCGTGACGATCTCGCACAGCTCGTCGACGGTCAGCTCCGGGTTGTCGATGAGCGCGATGACCGCGTCGGCGATCTCGTTGAGGTTGTGGGGCGGGATGTTGGTGGCCATGCCCACCGCGATCCCGCTCGAGCCATTGACCAGCAGGTTCGGCAGCTTCGAGGGGAGGACCACCGGCTGGCGCAGCCGCCCGTCATAGTTGTCGACGAAGTCGACGGTCTCCTTCTCGATGTCGCCGAGCATCTCGTCGGCAATGGCCGCCATCCGGGCCTCGGTGTAGCGCATCGCTGCCGGTGGATCGCCGTCGACGGAGCCGAAGTTGCCCTGTCCATCGACCAGCGGGTAGCGCAGGCTGAAGTCCTGCGCCAGGCGGACAAGCGTCTCGTAGAGGGCCAAATCGCCGTGCGGGTGGTACTTCGCCATCGCCTCGCCCACGATGCCGGCGCACTTGCGGTAGGCCACGTTCGAGCGCAGCCCCATCTCGTGCATCGTGTACAGGATTCGCCGATGGACTGGCTTCAGCCCGTCGCGCACGTCCGGCAGCGCCCGCGCGACGATCACGCTCATCGCGTAATCGATGTACGCGGAGCGCATCTCGTCCTCGATGGCGACGGGGCGAATGTTGCCGGTCTGCATGGTCATCGGACGGCGGTCTTCTCCAGTTCGGGTGTCGGTTGTGTCGTTTCTGTCGCGTCAACGGGGGCCGATGTGGCCGGAGCGGCGTAGCGGGCCTTCAGGTCGGCCTTGGCGCTCGGGCTGGCGCCGAGGAATCGGCCCTCCGCCTCGGCGACCAGGCGCCCATCGGCTCCGTGCACCTCACCCCGCACGTGGTAGATCCGGCGACGTCGCGCCTCGACCCGGGCCTCCGCGCTCAGCGTCTCGCCGGGGTTGGCCGGGGAGCGATAGCGGATCTTCATCTCGGCGGTGACCGCCCACGAGTCGTAGCTGGATGGCGCCCAGGCCATCACCTCGTCGAGCAGCGTGGCGAGCAGGCCGCCATGCACCTTGTCCTCCCAGCCGACGAAGTTGCGGCCCGGCGTCCAGGTCGTCCTGGCCGTGCCCTCGCCGAGCTCGATGTGCAGCCGCATGCCGATGGGGTTGGTGTCGCCACAGGCGAAGCAGTTGTGGTCCGCGAACGCGTAGCGACGCCCGTCGGCAGCGACGATCGACCGGCTGTCGCCGATCGAGCGGGCGGCACGACGGGGAGCGGAGGTCACCAGCGCCCGTCCTCCTCGTCCTCGGCCCAGCGGCCGGGGTCCACGAAATCGTCGTCGTCGGCGCGCCGCAGGCAGTGGTCGGCGATCGCCAGCGCGAAGGCGTGGCTGACGGCATAGCCGTCGCGCAGGAAGTTGACTGCCTCGCGGCGGTCGCCCACGCCGTTCGCCTCCAGCAGCTCGCACCATTCGTCGAGCTTGCGCCCCGTCTTGGACTCGACCTGTCGGATGTCGGCTACGTGTCGGCTGGGCATCGGTTCGTCTGCTCCAAAACTAGAAGTCCAGGTTGCGCACCTTGCGCGCCTCGCCGCGGATGAAGTCGCGCCGGGGCTCGACCCGCTCGCCCATGAGCGTGCTGAAGATCTCGTCCGCGGACGCCGCCTCCCGGACCGAGACCTGCAGCAGGGTCCGGGTATCCGGGTTCATGGTCGTCTCCCACAGCTGATCGGCATTCATCTCGCCCAGCCCCTTGAAGCGCTGGACGCCGACGTTCTTGGTCTTGCCCTCGCGTGACAGCTCCTTGACGGCCTGGTCGCGCTCCTTCTCGGTGTGCGCATAGCGCGTCACCTTACCGGTGCTGATCCGGTACAGCGGCGGCTGGCAGAGGTAGAGGTAGCCGTGGTCGATCACCTCGGGCATGTGCCGGAAGAAGAAGGTGAGCAGCAGGGTGCTGATATGCGCGCCGTCGACATCGGCGTCGGAAAGCAGGCAGATGCGGTGGTAGCGCAGCTTGCTGATATCGAACGTGTCGCCGATGCCCGTGCCCAGTGCGATGATCAGTGGCCGGATCTTCTCGCTGGAGAGCACCCGGTCGAGCCGCGCCTTCTCGACGTTCAGCATCTTGCCGAACATGGGCAGCACGGCCTGGAAGCGCCGGTCGCGGCCCTGCTTCGCCGAGCCGCCGGCGGAGTCGCCCTCGACGATGTACAACTCACTGCGCGCCGGGTCGCGCTCCTGGCAGTCGGCCAGCTTGCCGGGCAGCGCCATGCCGTCCAGCGCACCCTTGCGGATGACGAGGTCCCGCGCCTTGCGAGCCGCCTCGCGGGCACGGGCGGCAGTGACGCTCTTCTCGATGATGCGGCGACCGTCGGCGGGGTTCTCCTCGAGATGCTGGACGATGCCATCGGCCACGACCGTCTGCACGATCCCCTTCACGTCCGCGTTGCCGAGCTTGGCCTTGGTCTGCCCCTCGAATTGCGGATCGGTCAACTTGACGCTGATGACCGCGGTCAGCCCCTCGCGCACGTCGTCACCCGCCAGGTTGGCGTCCTTGTCGGACAGCGTGCTCGACTTGCGGGCCCAATCGTTCAGCGAGCTGGTCAGTGCGGCGCGGAACCCGGTGACGTGCGTCCCGCCGTCCACGGTGTGGATGTTGTTGGCGAAGGCCAGCACGTTCTCGGCGAAGCCGTCGTTGTACTGGAGGGCGACCTCGACGCTGGTGCCGTCGACTACTCGCTCGACGTGAATCGGTTTCGCATTCAGGACGTCGCGCCGCCGGTTGAGGTGGCGCACGAAGCTCGTCACGCCGCCTTCGAAGTAGAAGTTCTTCTCGCGGTCGCTGCGCTCGTCACGGAGCAGGATCCAGACACCCTTGTTCAGGTAGGCACTCTCGCGCAGCCGGGTGGCGATGGTCTCCCACGAGTAGTCGAGCGTTTCGAAGATCGCCGGATCGGGCGTGAAGAAGGTGCGGGTGCCGTGGTGCCGTTGCCACGTTGGATCGAGGCCGCGGTTGGCCTCTGTTTCGCCGCCGCTCTGCCGAACGCGTCCGGTGGGCGTGCCGCCGCCGGAGTATTCCTGGACGTAACGCTTCTTGTCGCGCAGGACCTCCACGCGCATCTTCGTCGAGAGCGCGTTCACCACGCTCACGCCGACTCCATGCAGGCCGCCGGACACCTTGTAGCCGCCACCGCCGAACTTGCCACCGGCGTGGAGCACGGTGTGCACGACCTCGAGCGCGTCCTTGCCGCTCGAGTGCTTGCCGACCGGGATGCCGCGGCCATCGTCGACGACCTCGACGCTGCCGTCGGCGTGGATGGTCACGTCGATCCGGGTCGCGACGTTGGCCATCGCCTCGTCGATGCTGTTGTCGACCACCTCCCACACCAGCTGGTGCAGGCCACGCTCGTCGGTGGAGCCGATGTACATGCCCGGGCGCTTGCGGACGGCCGTCAGGCCCTCCAGCACCTGGATGTTGGCGGCGGTGTACTCGCCCAGCGCCTTGCGGGTGGTGCGCTTCGCGGGCTGGACGGTCATCGCGCCACCTCCTGGCTGGGTTCGGGGGCCGATGCATCCACCGGAATCGCCGACGCGTCGCCCGGAGGCGTGCTGCCGGCACCGCGCGTGATGATGGCGTAGAGGCGATCGAGCTCCTCATCGGAGTAGAAGTCGATCACCAGCCGACCACCGCGCCGGGTGCGGACGATGCCGACCTTGGTGGCCAGGATGCCGCGCAGCTGCGCCTCGAGATCGGCCAGGTCCTCCGACAGGGGTCGGCGCCGCGTCACGGCCGTATCGCGCTTGCGGCGCACTAGCTCCTCCGTCTGGCGGACGGAAAGGTGGCGCTCGAGCACGACCTGCAGCACGGCACGCTGCAACTCCGGAATGGTGATGGCCGCCAGCGCGCGACCGTGCCCCTCGCTGATGCGACCCTCGATGATCGCGTCGCGCGTCTCGGCTGCCAGGTCGAGCAGACGCAGGGCGTTGCTGATCGCCACGCGGCTCTTGCCGACGCGGGTGGCGACGGCCTCGTGAGTGAGGCCGAAGCCGTCGATGAGCTCGCGGTAGGCGCTGGCTTCCTCGATGGGGTTGAGATCGGCACGCTGCACGTTCTCCACCAGGGCCAGCTCGAGCAGCTCGTTTGCCTGGGAGTCGCGCACCACGGCCGGGATGTTCTGGAGTCCCGCCATCCGCGCAGCCCGCAGGCGGCGCTCGCCGGCGACCAGCTCGTAGCCACCGTCCACACTGCCGCGCACCACGATGGGCTGGATCACGCCGTGCGCCGCGATCGAGGCGGCCAGCTCGGCCAGCCCCTCCTCGTCGAAGGCGTTCCGCGGCTGGTGCGGGTTGCGTCGCACGCGATCGACCGGGATCTCGGCGGGCGCGGTCTCAGCGGCACGGGGGATCAGCGCCTCCAGGCCCTTCCCGAGCCCGAACGGCCTAGCCACGGGCGGCCACCTCGAGTGCCAGGCTGCCGTAGGCTTGCGCCCCGCGCGAGGTGGGGTCGTAGAGGGCGATCGGCAGACCGTGGGAGGGCGCCTCCGAGAGGCGCACGGTGCGTGGCACGACCGACTCGTAGACGATCCCGTTCATGTGGCGCCGGACCTCGGCGGCGACCTGTGCAGAAAGGTTGGTGCGGCCGTCGTACATGGTCAGCACCACGCCCTCCATCTCAAGGCGCGGGTTCAGGCTCTCCCTGACGAGTCGAATCGTGTTCACCAGCTGGCTCAGTCCCTCCAGGGCGTAGTACTCCGTCTGAATGGGGATCAGCACCCCATCCGCTGCCGTCAGCGCGTTCACGGTTAGCAGGCCCAGCGACGGCGGGCAGTCGATCAGCACGCGATCGTACCGACCGTTCAGCTCGTCAAGGCTCGCCGACAGCCGGCGCTCGCGGGCAGGCACCCCCACCAGCTCCACCTCGGCGCCCGACAGCGCCGGGGCCGATGGCAGGATCTCGAGGTTCGGCACCGCCGTGGCGAGAATCAAGTCGGCCAGCGGCACGCGGTCGATCAGCGCGTCGTAGACCGATCTGTCCAGGCTTCGCCGGTCGATGCCAAACCCGCTGGTGGCGTTTCCCTGGGGATCGAGGTCGACGACGAGGACTCGAGTTCCGGAGAGGGCCAGATACGCCGCCAGGTTCACCACGGTCGTCGTCTTGCCGACGCCGCCCTTCTGGTTTGTGCAGGCGGTAACTCTGACCACGAGCGCTCCATGGCGGGTTGAAATGGGTGCCCCAATTTTACCAGTTCAGGCGCTTATCGGCTGGTTATCGACGCGTTACCAGCAACCCTTTGCCCGGAGTTTTCCACAGTAGAAATCCCGCTGGTAGGAGATGTTTCACGTGAAAACTCGCTGTGGCTCGGGCGCCTCCCACGAGCGGCTGGAACGGCTCGGTATACTCGCTGGCGGCCCCGCCGCCAGCCATTCCAGAACAGCTCCGCAGCCGCCCGGGGAGTCGCAGCATCACCTACACCAGCGTTCTCCTGGCCATCGTGGTCGGTATCGCGCACGCGGGCCTGTCCCCAGAGATCGAGGTCGCCGGGGTGCGTCCCAACCTCATGCTGGTTGCGGTCGTCCTGGTCACCGCGCTGGCCGGCTTCGGGCCCGGGGTCGTGTGGGCATTCGCGGGGGGCGTGACTGCCAACCTCATCTCCACGGCACCCATCGGCAGCATCCCGCTCAGCCTGCTGCTGGTCGCGGCCCTCGTGGCCGGAGGCGATCGGGTGCTGGGCCGGTTGATCTGGCTCTACCCGATCCTGGCGGGCTTCGTCGGAAGCATCCTGGCCGACCTGGTGATCATCGGCATCTTCCGCCTGCTGGGCGCCATCGCGCCGGCAATCCCCACCAACTTGATCCTGCCGGCGGCCGTGCTCAACGCCGCGATGGTGGGCCTCCTGCTCTATCCGGCGCGACTGGCGGCACGTCGTGTGCTCCCGGACGAGCGGCCGGCCTGGTGATGACCAATGGCTGATCTCAACGAGGGACGCCTGGACCTGCCGCGCTCGCGAGCCCGGTTCATCTCGTTCGGAGTCGCCGCCGTCCTGCTGTTCACCATCCTGGGCGGCCGCCTCTTCCAGCTGCAGGTCGTCAATGGCGACCGCTACGCAGCACAGGCCGAGGCCACGCGAACGATCCAGGTGGCGCTCCGCGCGCCGCGCGGCCTCGTCTTCGATCGCCAGGGACGACCGTTGGTCGTCAACGTCCCGTCCTGGACGGTCAAGGTCCGGCCCGCCGATCTGCCGGACGAGGAGGCCGGTCGCATCCTGCGCCGGGTTGCCGAGTTGACGGCCGCGAAGCCGGCGGCGCTACGCGCCCGGCTGGATGCCTTCAATGGTTCGCCCTTCGACCTCGTGCCGATCGTGCGCGGGATCAGCCGCCGGGCGGCGCTGCTCATCGGCGAAGAGGCGCAGACACTGCCGGGCGTGGTGGTTGAGGTGGAGCCGGTTCGCCGCTACCTCGATGAAAAGGGCCACGTCGACGGCGAGCTACTGTCCCACGTGCTCGGCTACGTGGGCCCCATCAACTCGGCCGAGTTCAGCGACCTGCAGGACGAGGGGTACCTGCGGGATGACCTCATCGGCCGAGCCGGGATCGAGGCAACCTACGAGCGGGCGCTGCGCGGCAGCTATGGCAGCGAGCTGATGGAACGGGACGCCCAGGGCCGTCCCGTCAAGACGATCCGGACCGTGGCCCAGCCGAAGCCGGGCGCCAACCTGATGCTGACGATCGACTCCCGGATGCAGCGGATCGCCACCAAGTCACTGCAGTGGGGCATGCGTGCGGCCGGCCTGGACCAGGGCGTGACCGTGGTGATGAACCCCCAGACCGGCGAGATCCTGGCGATGGTGTCGCTGCCGGCCTATGACAACAACAAGTTCGCCACCGGCATCAGCCCCGAGGACTACAACGTCTACCTCAACGATCCGGCCAAGCCACTGCGCAACCACGCCATCGCCGACATCTTCCCGCCGGGTTCGACCTTCAAGCTGGTCACGGGCCTGGCCGCGCTGGAGGAGGGCGTGACGACCCCCACCCGGCCGTGGCAGACGTACGGCTGCTACCAGATCCCCAACGCCCCCAAGGGGCAGTGCCTGTTCGACTGGAATCACGCCGGGTTCGGCCTGGTCAACCTGGTGCAGGCGTATGCCCTGAGCTCGGACACGTTCTTCTACCAGATGGCCGTGGCGCTGGGTGTCGACCGGCTGGGCGACTGGGCCAACGAGCTGGGTTTCGGGCAGAAGTCCGGCGTCCGTCTGCCCGGTGAGGCGGCAGGCATCATCGCCAGCAAGGAGTGGGCGCGCTCGCAGGGACGCGAGGACGTGTTCACGGGCGAGCTGGCGCAGGCCGGCATCGGGCAGAACGTGGTGGCCGTCACCCCGCTGCAGCTGCTCAACGCCTACTGCACGCTGGCCAACGGCGGCCGCTTGATGCAGCCGATGATCGTGCGCGGCGAGACGAACGCCGCCGGCAAGCTCGTCAAGAAGTACAGCCCCAGGCTGATCCGGCGCATCGACGCCAGCCAGGCCAACCTGGAGACGATGCGCATCGGCGCCCGCCAGGTCATCACCACCGGCCACGCCTACAACATTCGGGACCTCAGGCTGCCGGGCGCGCTGTCCGGCAAGACCGGCACCGCCGAGTTCGGGACACCGGGCAAGAACGGCGTGCTGCCGTTCCACTCCTGGTTCGTGGCCTACCTGCCATCAAAGGCGGGTGCCACCGACGCGGACCTGGCCATCGTCACCTTCTCGTACTCCGCGGTCGTGCCCGGCAACGTTTCCCTGGAGGTCGTCAAGTATTTCCTGCAGCAGTGGTACGGGCTGCACCAGGATCTGCGGCTCGACCCACGGGACTTCAGCCTGGTGGCGGCGAACTGATGGGTGCCGTCGCCGCAACCACAACACTTGTTGACAATGTGCGCGCTCGGCGCTGGCGGGCGTTCGACCTGCAGCTGTTCCTCTACATGCTGCTGCTCATCGCCTTCGGCGTGGTGATGGGCTACTCGGCCGGCTTCGCCGAGCAGGGGGCCGGCGCGGGCTTCTCCCAATCGGTCAAGACCCTGATTTGGACCTCCATCGGCCTGATCATCTTCTTCGTGGCCGCCAGCGTGGATTACCACTGGCTGCAGACCCTGACCGTTCCGATCTACGCGATCGTGCTCGGGCTGCTGACGCTGACAATGCTCATCGGCACCAACCTGTTCGGCGCCCAGATGTCGATCAGCGTGGCGGGCCTCGACTTCCAGTTCAGCGAGGTGAGCAAGGTGCTGATGATCGTGGTGCTGGCCAGCTTCCTGTCGGGCCGCCGCGAACGCATCGGCAAGCTGTCGACGCTGGTGGGCGCCGGCCTGCTCATGGCCGTGCCGACCCTGCTGGTCTTCAAGCAGCCGGACCTTGGCACGGCCCTGGTGTTCGTGGCCATCCTGATCGGGATGCTCTTCATGAGCGGCGCCAGCATCGGCTGGATGGGCGTGCTGGCCGGCGCCACCGTGGCGGTCGCTCCGGTGGTGGTGCAGTCCCTGGCCGACTATCAGCGGGAGCGCCTGTTCTGCTTCCTGGATCCCTACGCCGATCCGCAGGGCGCCTGCTATCAGCTGGTCCAGGCGCTGAACGCGGTCGGCTCGGGCGGCGTGTTCGGCCAGGGTCTGACGGCGGGGCGCCAGAACCAGCTCGGCTTTCTGCCGGTGCAATCCACCGATTTCATCTTCACCGTCGTCGCCGAGGAGCTCGGCTTCGTCGGCAGCGTGGTGCTGCTGGCCATCTTCGCGCTGCTCATTTGGCGCGTGCTGGCCATCGGCTGGGGGTCACGCGACGCGCTGGGCATGATGGTGGCCACCGGGCTGGCGAGCATGCTGCTCTTCCAGATCATGGTCAACGTGGGCATGGTGATCGGGATCATGCCGGTGACCGGCATCCCGTTGCCGTTCGTGACCTATGGCGGCTCGTCGATGATCAGCCTGCTGTTCGGGATGGGCATCCTGCAATCGGTCCGCATGCACGCGCGCAAGCCGACCTTCTAGGGCCGATGCGGCGGGGGCCGATCCCCATCGCCGGACGACGCGTGCAGGAACCTCAGGCGGGATCCGGTGGCGTGTCAGCCGCATTCGGCGCCGCGTCGGCGCCCGGGCCGGCCCCCTCGGGGGCCACGGACCCGGTCGCCCGCTGGCGGGTTCGCGCCGGCCCGGCGGCTGCGTAGGCCAGCTCCGGCGAATCGCCGTGCAGCCGGCGGAAGGTGTAGCGGTACAGGTCGCGGCCCAGCGCCACGGTCGGCGCGGCCAGGATGGCGCCGCCAATCCCGAACAGCGCCCCGCCCGCCACCAGCGCCAGGATCATGACTGCCGGGTGCAGGTCCACCGCGTCGCCGATGACCTTGGGCACCAGCAGGTTGTTCTCCAACTGCTGGATCACGACGTATAGGATCACGGCCGCGATGGCGGCGGCAGGGCTGATGGTCAGGCCGATGAGGATGGCCGGGATGGCGGAGATGACCGGGCCGATGATCGGGAACCATTCCAGCACTCCGGCGATCAGCGCCAGGACCAGGGTGAACTGGCCGAACTCGGTGAAGCCGACGAGGGTCAGGATGGTGAGGCCGATGGCCGTTGCGCCGAAGATGGCGGCGCCCAGGATCAGCTGGCCACGCACCCAGCGGCCGCCGACGCCGCTGACCAGGGCCATCACGTTGCCGGCGTCGGGGCGCCACGACTCCGGCAGGCCGCCCTCGACGGCAGCCGGCAGCCGCTCCCGGTCTTTCAGCACGAAGAAGAGCCAGACCGGGATGACGACCAGGCCCAGGACGAAGCCCGCGGCGCGCACGATGGTGGACACTGCTGGTCCGAGAATCTGGCGGATGGCCTCACCGAACGCCGCCTCGGCGCCGGCGATCGACTCGTCCAGCGCCGCACGCAGGTCGGCCGGCAGCGGCAACGACAGGTACCAATCCTGCAAGCCGTGCTGGACGTTCGAGACGGCGGCGCCGAACTCGGGCAGGTGCGCGACGAAGTCGCGGGTCTGGCTCGCGATGGGCGGCACGGCGAAGGCGACCAGGCCCCAGGCCAGCACCACGATGGCGGCATACGCGACCAGGATGCCGATCCATCGTGCGAGGCCCCGACGCTGGAGCGCGGTGACGACGGGATCGAGCACGAACGCCAGCGCGGCGCCGATGAAGAAGGCCGGCAATGCGCCCTTGACCGACCACAGGAGCCAGGCCAGCAGCAGCAGGACGGCGAGCACGAACAGGCTGAGCCGATGTCGCCGCAGGGCACTCAGGAGATCAGCCACGAATTCCAAGGTACCATCGAGGGCTCATGACCGAACGAATCACCGCCGAGCGCGCGCCGCGGCAGCGCTGGCAGATCCTCTTCGCGCGACGCGACCCGGCGCTGCGCCTGCGACAGGCCGAGCTGCTCGCCGAGTTCGAGCGTGCCTTCCGTGAGGCGGGCCTGCCGATCTCGCAGACCAACGCCGCTCGCCCGCGGTCGCGGCTGAAGTTCGCGGCCAATCTGCCCGTCGGCGTCGAGCTGCGCGGCGAGGTCCTCGAGCTGTACCTGGACGAGCTGACGCCCATCGGCAGGATCCAGGCCGCCTCGGACCTGCTGCCGGAGGGCGTGGAGATGGTTGACGCGCGCGAGGTGTGGCAGGGGTTCCCGTCGGCCGCCTCGCAGCTGCGGGCCGCCGAGTACGAGGTCGAGGTGCGGCCGCATGGCCATGGCCCGCTCTCCAGCGATGAGCTGCGGGGCGCGGTGGTGCGGCTGCTCGCCGCGGAGCGGCTGCCCGGCAAGCGGCGGCGCGGCGAGAGCGAGCGGCGCTCGGACTCTGGCCAGCGCGACCTGCGGCCCTACATCGAGGACGTGGAGGTGCTCGAGGTGGACGAGGCGGCGCGGACGGCGCGGCTGCGCATGGTCCTGCGCCTCGACCCGTCGGGGGCCGGCCGGCCGGAGGACGTGGTGGCGGCGCTGGACCTGCCCGTGCACGCGGGCCAGGCGGTCCGCACCCGCCTGCTCTTCGTTGACACTCCCCCCATCGCCCGGTAGACTCCTCGCCCCGCGGGTCGATCGTTGGCCTGTGTTGCCGTGCGCGTTTCCGCGCGCGGCCTGAACTCGAAACAGACCCTTGGAGCAGCGCATGTTTGCCGTGGTGAGCAGCGGCGGAAAGCAGTACCGGGTGGAGCCGGGCAGCACGGTCCTGGTGGATCGCGTGGCCACGGAGCCCGGTGCCTCGATCACCTTCGACCGCGTCCTGCTCATCGGCGACGGCGACACCACCACCGTCGGCACCCCGTTGGTGTCGGGCGCATCGGTGAGCGGGACCGTGGTCCGCGAGGCGCTCGGCCCCAAGCTGGTGATCTTCAAGTTCAAGCAGAAGGTCAAGTACCGCCGGCGCACCGGGCATCGGCAGCACCTGAGCCTGGTGCGGATCGACGAGATCACGGCCGATGGCCGCTCGGTGAAGGCCGAGCCGCCGGCCAAGGCCGAGGCGCCGGCCAAGGCCGAGGCGAAGACCGAGCCGAAGCCGAAGCGCGCCGCCCGGAGCAGGCCGGCACCGGCAGCCGAGGCTGCCGCGAGCGCGGAGACATCGGCTCCGGCGGAGGAGGCCAAGCCAAAGGCGCGCACCACGCGGGTGCGGACGGCCAAGCCGAAGGGCGAGGCATCGGCCAGTGACGCGACGGGAACTGAAACGGACGCCAAGCCGAAGCGGCGGGCGCCGGCCAGGAGCAAGAAGGCCGCGGACACGGCCGAGGAGTAACAGCAATGGCACACAAGAAGGCCGGCAGCAGCAGCAAGAACGGGCGCGACAGCGCCGGGCAGCGGCTGGGCGTGAAGCGAGGTGACGGGCAGGACGTGCTGGCCGGCACCATCATCGTCCGCCAGCGAGGGAGCACCTTCAATCCCGGCACCAACGTGGGGATGGGGCGCGACTACACGCTCTTCGCCACCGCCGACGGCAAGGTCAAGTTCAGCCACCAGACCCGCGACAAGAAGCGCGTCAGCGTCGTCGTCGCCGACGCCTAGGAGCCCCGCCATGAAGGCAGAGATTCATCCCAAGTACCATCAGGCGGAGGTGCACTGCGTCGGGTGCGGCACCACCTTCACGGTCGGATCGACCGCGGAGAACATCCGGGTCGAGGTTTGCTCGAATTGCCATCCGTTCTACACCGGTACCCAGAACATCGTCGACACCGCCGGCCAGGTCGAGCGGTTCCAGCGACGCATGGAGCGCGCCAAGCGCTGATCGCGGCATGCGCCCGCGGCTGACTGACCGGCGTGCGCTCCTGGCGCCGCACCTGCTGTTCCTGATCCCGGAGCTGCTCATGGCAGCCGGGCCGTTCGTCATCCAGACGGTTGGCGCGACGAGCCGCCGCGCCTTCCGCATGCCCGATTTCTTCTACGGCGGGCAGGCGCTGATCGAGGGCGTCATGATGCGCGGCCGCACGACGGTGGCCATGAGCGTGCGCCCGCCCTCCGGCGCGGTGCAGACCTACTCCGAGCCGCTCCCCGCGGCCCTGCAGCGCGGCCGCTGGCTGAAGGTGCCCTTCGTGCGCGGCCTGTTCGTCCTGTACGAGACACTCGTGCTCGGCACGCGGATGCTGATGCGCTCGGCGGCCATCGCCGCCGAGGGGGAGGACATCGCCATCAGCCGCGGAATGATGGTCGGGACCATGATCTTCTCCCTCGGCTTCGCGGTGGCCATTTTCTTCGTGCTGCCACTGTTCCTCTCCACCTTCGCCGATGCCGCCACCGAGTCCGACCTGCTGGCCAACGTGGTCGAGGGCGTGATCCGGCTGGGCATATTCGTGGCGTACATCGGGCTCATCGGCTTGATGGGCGACATCAAGCGCGTCTTCGCCTACCACGGTGCCGAGCACAAGGCCATCAGCGCCCACGAGGCCGATGCGCCCCTGACCCCCACCGAGGTCGATCGCTTCTCGACCGCCCACACCCGCTGTGGCACGACCTTCCTGCTGATCGTGGTCGTCATCAGCATCTTCTTCTTCAGCCTCATCCCGCGCGCCGGCGTCCCGCTGCCGGTGCTCTTCCTGTCGCGGATCCTGCTCATCCCGCTGATCGCCTCCGTCGCCTACGAGCTGGTCCGCTTCGGGGCCTCGCACTACGGCAACGCCCTGGTGCGCGCCATCTACCAGCCCGGCCTGTGGCTGCAGTCGCTCACCACGCGACCGCCGGACCACTCGATGCTGGAGGTGAGCATCGCCTCGCTCGAGTCGTGCCTGGCCGCCGATCGCGAGGCCGGGACCCCCGACGTGGAGCCGACCGCCGACGTAGTGGACCCCACGGCCGGCGTCTTGCCCTGAGCTGCTGCTGAAGGGTCCCTCCATCCAGACCGGATAATGGGTGCATGGACGAGCGGCTGCGCGAGATCGAGGAGCGTTACGCGTCCCTGGCCGCAGAGATGGCGTCGCCGGGCCTCGAGGTCGCGCGCATGACGGAGATCGGCCGCGAGCTCGCCAGGCTGGAGCCGGTGGTGGATGCCGCCCGCCGCTGGCGGGAGACGCAGGACGCGCTGCAGGCCACCGGGGAGATGACGCGCGACCCTGACGAGGAGGTTCGCGCCATGGCCCGCGATGAGCTGGCGACGCTCGAGGAGCGGGCGGCCGCCCTGGAGGACGAGCTGCACACGCTGCTGCTGCCGCGCGACCCCAACGACGAGCGCAACGTGATCCTGGAGGTTCGGGCGGGGACCGGCGGCGACGAGGCGGCGCTGTTCGCGGCCGACCTGTTCCGGATGTACGCCCGCTACGCCGACGCGCGGCGCTGGAAGCTGGAGCTGCTCTCGTCGTCGGAGGCGGGCAGCGGCGGCTTCAAGGAGGCGATCGCCGAGATCACCGGTGCCGGGGCCTATTCCCGCCTGAAGTACGAGAGCGGCGTGCACCGCGTGCAGCGGGTGCCGGTGACCGAGGCCCAGGGCCGGATCCACACCTCCACCGCCACGGTCAGCGTGCTGCCGGAGGCCGACGAGGTGGAGATCGACATCCCGGACAAGGACCTGCGGATCGACGTCTACCGCTCCAGCGGTCCCGGCGGCCAGAGCGTGAACACCACCGACTCGGCGGTGCGCATCACCCACCTGCCCACCGGGCTGGTGGTGGCCATCCAGGACGAGAAGAGCCAGCACAAGAACAAGGCCAAGGCCATGGCCGTGCTCCGCGCGCGGCTGCTCGAGCTGGAGCAGCAGCACCAGGCCGAGAAGCGCGGCGAGCAGCGGCGCTCCCAGGTCGGGACCGGCGAGCGGGCGGAGAAGATCCGGACCTACAACTTTCCAGACGATCGGGTGACGGACCATCGCATCGGCCTGACCGTCCACAACCTGCCCGGCCTGCTGCAGGGCGACCTCGACCGCCTGGTGGATCCGCTGGCAGACGCCGACCAGGCCGCCCGGCTGGCGGCGGCATCAGCCGACGGTGCGCGCGGGGTTGGCTGAGCCGATGTCGACGTCGACGCCTCAGACCCTCGCCACACCCGTGGCGCGCTCGCTGATGCTGGCCGCCACGGAACGGCTGCGGGCGGCGGGATCGCCATCGCCGCGGCTGGACGCCGAGCTGCTGGTGGCGCACGCCTTCGGCCGCGATCGGACCTGGCTCCACTCGCATCCCGACGCGGAGCTGGCCACGTCCGAGCTGGCGACCCTGGCCGGCTGGCTGGAGCGGCGCGCGGCCGGCGAGCCGGTGGCCTACATCCGCGGCTTCAAGGAGTGGCTCTCGCTGCGCATCCTCACCGACCCGCGGGCCCTGATCCCGCGTCCCGAGACGGAGCTGCTGGCCGAGGCGACCATGAGCGAGATCGCCGGGCGGCTGGTCCGCGACGACGCGCCGATCGCCGCCTGGGAGATCGCGACCGGCGGCGGCGCGGTGGCCATCGCGCTGGCGCTTCGCTTCCGGCAGGCGCTGGTGCTCGGGCGGCTGCGGCTCGGCGCGAGCGACGCCTCGGCCGAAGCCCTGGAGCTCGCCGCCGAGAACCTGGCGGCGCATGGGCTTTCCGGGCTGGTGACCCTGGGCTGCGGCGACCTGATGGACCCGCCGGTGCTGCCCGCGCCACAGCAGCCGGACGTCCTGCTGGCCAACCTGCCGTACCTGACCTCGGCGGAGGTGGCGGCCGGCACCGGCAGCCTGCGCTACGAGCCGGAGCTTGCACTGAACGGCGGGGCCGATGGGCTGGCGCATGTCCGACGCCTGCTCGCCCTGCTGCCGCAACGCCTGGCAGCCGGCGGGGTGGCGCTGCTCGAGATCGGGCAGGGCCAGGCCGACGCCGTTCGGTCCCTGGTCTCCGACCTGCCCATGCGCGCCGATGTGGCCGCCCTGGCGGACCTGGCCGGCATCGAGCGCGTCATCCGGATCGCGCGCCTGTGACCGAGCGCCTCGGGGCCGATACGGCCGGCATCGCTGCCGCGGCCGGACTCCTGCGCGACGGCCAGCTGGTCGCCTTTCCCACCGACACGGTCTACGGCGTCGGCTGCGCCGTCTCGCACCCTGAGGCGGTTGATGCCATCTACGCCCTGAAGCGCCGCCCGACGGATCGGCTGATCCCGATCCTGGTCGACGCCCTGGCGTCGGTGGGTGCTGACTGGCAGGTGGACGAACGGGCGCGGCAGTTGGCCTCGCGCTTCTGGCCGGGCGCGCTGACGCTGGTGCTGCACGGCGACGAGGGCCGCAGCCAGGCGTTTCGCGCGCCCGACCATCCCGCGGCCCTGGCGTTGATCGCCGCGGCCGGACCGTTGTACACGACCAGTGCCAACGTCAGCGACGAGCCGGACACCCTCGACGCGGACGACGTGCTGATCGCGTTCGCCACCCAGGCCGATGGGCTGGCCGCGGTGGTGGACGGCGGTCGCGTGCCCGGTGGCGTGGCCTCGACCGTCGTGGACTTGGGCGATGGCCCGGCGCGCATCCTGCGCCAGGGGCCCATCGGCCGCGATGATCTGGCCCGGGTCGTGGAGCTCGGGCCGTAGACTGACGCCCGCATGCGCGTCGCCATCGGCTCCGACCACGCCGGCTTCGTCCTGAAGGGCGAGCTGTGCAGCCTGCTGGACGAGCTGCGGATCGAGTACCGAGACTTCGGCACCTTCAGCGACGAGCCGGTCGACTACCCCGACTTCATCGCGCCAGTGGCGCGGGCAGTGGCGCGCGGCGAGTTCGACTTCGGGATCGTGCTGGGCGGCAGCGGGACGGGTGAGGCGATCGTCGCCAACAAGGTCCGCGGCATTCGCTGTGTGCAGGCCACCAATCCCGTGGTGGCCCGGCTGGCCCGCGAGCACAACAACGCCAACGTCATCGCCTTCGGCGCTCGGATCGTGGGCACCGAGGTCGCGCGGGCCTGCGTTCGCGAGTTCCTCACCGCGCAGTTCCAGGGCGGACGCCACGTGCCGCGGCTGGAGAAGCTGGCGAGGATCGAGGCCGAGGAGGCCGGGCGCTAGATCCATGGCCGTAGCGCTCGACGATCGCGAGCGCGCGATGCTGGCCGGCGAGCAGGGCAGCGGCGCCGCCCTCGCGATGCGGCTGGTGCTGCTGGCGGCCGACGTCCTCCAGGCCGAGCGGCTGATCCCCATCACCCACGCGCACGTCGATTCCTGCCTGCACCACGGCCAGGCCAGCCAGGACTTCGTCGATCGCCTGCTCGACGGCGGCGCGCAGGTGAGCGTGCCAACCACCCTGAACGTTGGCACCCTGGACCTGCTGCATCCCGAGCTGTGGCGCGGATCGGCCGACGCAGCGGCTCGCGGGGGGCGACTGATGGAGTCGTACCGGAGGCTGGGCTGCCGCCCCACTTTCACCTGCGCGCCGTACCAGCTGCCGGATGCGCGGCCGGCATTCGGCGAGCAGGTCGCGTGGGCGGAGTCGAACGCCATCACCTTCTGCAACACCGTCCTGGGCGCGCGCACCGAGCGGTACGGGGACTTCACCGATATCGCCTGCGCCATCGTCGGCCGGGTGCCGGATGCCGGGCTGCATCGCGACGAGGCACGCCGGGCGACCGTCGTGCTGCGGGTGGCCGATGACGTGCCGCCCTCGCTGCTGGAGAGTGACGTCCTCTATCCGGTGCTGGGGATCGTGCTCGGGCGCGCGGCCGCCGGCCGGATCGTGGCCCTCGACGGGTTCCCGCACCTGGACGAGGACCGGCTGAAGGCGATCTGTGCGGCGGCCGCGTCGTCCGGCTCGGTGGCGATGTTTCACGTGGTTGGCTCGACGCCGGAGGCCCCTAGCCTGGAGGGGGCGCTTGGCGGCCAATCAGCCGAGCGCCAGGTTGAGGTCACGCTGGATCAGCTCCGTTCGGCGCGCGATGGTCTTTCGGCGAGCGGTGGCGCGGCACCGGGTGATGCCATCGGGGCCGTCTCGCTGGGAACGCCGCACGCCTCGGTCGCCGAGCTGGCGGCGATCGCCGACGAGCTGGACGGCAACCACGTGGCTCCCGGCGTCGAGCTGCTGGTCTCGACGTCCCGTGGCGTGATGGAGACGGGCTCAGCCCGGGAGCCGATTGCCCGCCTCCGCGAGGCGGGCGCCGAGATCCTGGTGGATACCTGCAGCTACCTCGGCCCGATCCTGCGTCCGACCCCGCTGCCGGCCATGACCGACTCGGGGAAGTGGGCCTACTACGCACCGGGCAACATCGGCGCCCGGGTGGTGTTCGGCTCACGGCGCGAATGCGTGCGCACTGCGGTGGCCGGGCGGCTGTGGCGCGATCCCGGGCTGTGGGGCGGGCGCTGATGCGCGGTCGGGTGCTCTTCGAGGGTGTGGCGCAGGGAGCGGCACTGGTCCTGCGCGAGCCGCTGTCGCTGTGGGGCGGGCTCGACGCCGAGACGGGCGTCCTCATCGACGCCCACCATCCCCAGCGCGGGACCGTGCTCACCGACCGGGTGCTGGTGATGCCCGCCGCGCGGGGCTCGTCCTCCTCGTCCTCGGTGCTGGCCGAGGCCATTCGCGGCGGCCACGCGCCGGCGGCCATCCTGCTCGGGGAGCCGGACCTGATCCTGGCCGTGGGCGCCGCGGTCGGCCACGAGCTGTACGGCCGCCGCATCCCGGTGGTTGTCATGGACGTTGCCGACCTGGCGGGAATCGCGGACGGCGCCTCGCTCCGCATCGGCCCCGGCGGCGAGGTCGCGGCCGGCTGAGCCGACTATCCTCCGCGAGCCGATGGAGCGCCTGGACGTCACCCCGCTGCTGCCCGCGCACCTGGACGGTGCGGCCGAGCTACTGGCCGCGCGCCAGCGGCGCCTGCGTGCCGTCCGCCCCGAGCTGCCGGAGGCGTTCACGCAAGCAGCGGCGTGCCGGCCGGTCCTCGAGGAGCTCCTGGCCAAGCCGGACGCCTACGGCGTCGTGGCCATGGAGGCGGACGGAGCGCTGGCGGGCTACCTCGCCGGCTGGCATCGCACCGAGGAGATCTGGGGCCGGGCCTGCTGGAGCCCGATCGAGGGTCAGGCGCTGGCCGACGGCGTGGATGCCGAGCGCGTCCGCGACCTCTATGCATTCTGGGCCGAGCATTTCGTGCAGCGCGGCATCTTCCGCCACTACGTCCATGCCCCGGCGGACGACGCCGAGCTGCTAGCCGCCTGGTTCCGGACCGGCTTCGGCCAGATGCAGGCCCACGCCACGCGGCCCATCCCTGACGATCTCCGGACCCCGAGCACCACGCCGTTCGTGATCCGGCCCGCCACCCCGGACGATGCCGAGCTGCTCCGCCCCATCTTCCCCATCATCCCGGCGGCGCTCATGCGCCCGCCGGCGTATGCCATGTCGCCGCCGGAGCGCTTCGACACCGTCCACGCCGACTACGCCACCGACCTCGGTGACCCGCAGGCGCACTACTGGCTGGCCGAGGCGGACGGTGTGGCGCTGGGCCTGGTCGGTTTCTGGCAGCCGGACGAGCCGGCGCCAATGCTCCCCGACGGCGCGACCGAGATGGCCGTGGCCATGACCCTGCCGGAGGCACGCGGCCGCGGTGTGATGCGAGCGCTGGTCGAGACGGCGTGGGCGGACGCGCGGTCGCGTGGCATCCGATGGGCAATCACCGACTGGCGGACCGCGGCGCTGGCCACGCACCGCAGCTGGACGGCGCTCGGCTACCGGCCGCTGTACTACCGGCTCCATCGGCACATCGACGAGCGCATCGCGTGGGCCTCCGCTCGGGCAGAGCGCTGAATCGGTCTACACTCCGGCGCATGGATTTCTGGGCACCTTTAGAGACGGAGGATCCGGAGATCGCGCAGGTCGTGCGCGACGAGGAGGAGCGCAGCCGCTCCCACATCGAGCTGATCGCGTCGGAGAGCTACCCCTCCCTGGCCGTGCTGCAGGCCACCGGCTCGGTGCTCACCGCCAAGTACGCCGAGGGCTACCCCGGACGCCGCTACTACGGCGGCTGCGAGGTAGTGGACGTGGCGGAGAACCTGGCCCGCGACCGCGCCAAGGAGCTGTTCGGCGCGGAGCACGCCAACGTGCAGCCGCATGCCGGGGCGCAGGCCAACATGGCCGTCTACCACGCCCTGCTGGAGCGCGGCGACACGGTGATGGGCCTTTCCCTGGACCAGGGCGGCCACCTGACCCACGGCTCACCGGTGAACTTCTCTGGCCAGTACTACAGCTTCGTCCCGTACCACGT
>DATBJR010000073.1:0-6016 GCA_036556325.1 Candidatus Limnocylindria bacterium
GTGGGCAAGTCCACGATCGTGGCGGAGCTGGCCCGCCGGCGGCCGCAGGTCGTGCCGATCGTGACCGCCACCACCCGGCCGCGTCGCGAGGGCGAGACGGACAAGGTGCACTACCACTTCATGTCCCGCGACGAGTTCGAAGGGATGCGGGCCGCGGGCGGCCTGCTGGAGGCGGCCGAGGTGCACGGCAATTGGTACGGCACGCCCATCGACCAGGTGCGCGGCATCCTGGCCGCCGGGCGGGATGCCATCCTGACGATCGACCCGCAGGGCGCCCGCAGCGTGCGGGAGCGCGTCCCGGACGCGCTGCTGATCTTCGTCATGCCGCCATCGATCGAGGACCTGGCGGAGCGGCTCCTCGGCCGCGGCTCGGAGGACGAGGCATCGCTGGCCGTGCGACGGCGGAACGCCGAGATCGAGATGGCGTCCAGCGGCAACTATGACTACGTCATCGTGAACGAGACCAACCATCCCGACGACGCCGCCGATCGCATCTGGGAGATCATCCAGGCCGAGGCCCGCCGCGAGCCGCCGCGCCAGGTCCGGGTCTGAGCCCACGGCCGGTGGCCTCCGCCGGAACGGTGCGGGTGGCGGTCGACGCGATCGCGGATCGCCCGGAGCGCACCTTCACCTACCGCTGGCCCGATGACCTCGGCCCTGCCGAGCCCGGCGCGCTGCTGCTGGTGCCGTACGGGCGACGCCTGGCGCTCGGCTACCTGCTGTCCGGTGTCCCCGAGCCACCGTCCGGC
The DNA here is from genome assembly GCA_036556325.1 of Candidatus Limnocylindria bacterium. Classification (GTDB taxonomy): domain Bacteria; phylum Chloroflexota; class Limnocylindria; order QHBO01; family QHBO01; genus DASSCW01. Next base: position 750 of record DATBJR010000073.1, read on the forward strand.
GACCAGCAGCTACGGGCGGTGGAGGCCGTCGTTTCGGGACCGATGCTCACCCCCGACCTGCTGGAGTTGGCCGAGGAGATGGCGGCCTACTACCGCGCGCCGGTCGGAACGACGCTGGCCGCCATGCTGCCGCCCGGGCTGGAGTCGCGCCTGGAGCGACGGTGGGCGGTCGCCGAGGTCGTGGAGCTGCCAGCAGGCCTCGCCCCGCTGCTCGATGCGGCGCGCGAGGTCTCCGACGCGGCACTGCTGCGGCTGGCGCCGCGCCGTGGTCGCGAGGCATGGCTGGAGCGGCTGCGGCGGGCGGGCACGGTACGCGCGCACTGGACCCTCCGCCCTCCGGGCGTCAGCACGCGGCGGATCCGGGTGCTGCGCGCCGTGCCCGGTGGACCGGCGCCGCGGCGCGGAGCGCCGCTGCAGCATGCCCTGCTGACCGCCCTGGCGGGCGGTGAGCGGACGCTGCCCGAACTGGCGGCCGAGCTCGAGGTGGAGGCCACCAGCCTGCTCGGGCCGGCGCGTCGACTGGCGGCCATCGGCGCCGCCGAGCTGGAGTGGCGGGACGTCGACCGGGATCCGCTCGGGCACCGGCCGCCGGGCCGCAGCGGCGCCGAGCGCCTGGCAGGAGAGCAGCGCGACGCCCTGGCCGCGATCCGGGCGCTGCCGGCGGGAGGGGAGCTGCTGCTGGAGGGCGTGGCCGCTGCCGGCAAGACCGACGTCTTCCTCGCGGCGCTCGACGACACGTTGGCGGCGGGGCGGACCGCGATCCTGCTGGTGCCCGAGGTGTCCCTGGTGCCGCAGCTGGCCGACCGGGTGCGCGCGGCCGCCGGAGGCGGGCTGGCGGTGCTCCACTCGGGGCTGTCGGCGGGGGAGCGCCACGACGAGTGGTGGCGGATCCTGCGTGGCGAGGTGCGCGTCGCGCTCGGCACCCGCACCGCCATCTTCGCGCCGCTGCCGAACCTGGGCCTCATCGTGGTCGACGAGGCGCACGACGGGGCATACAAGGCAGACCGCACGCCACGCTACGACGCCCGTTGGGCCGCTCGGCGTCGTGCGGCGCTGTGCGGTGCGCGGCTGGTGCTGAGCACCGCCACGCCGGACGTCGTCACCGTCGCGCGTGCGCGCGGCGGCCTGCTGGAGCGAGCCGTGCTCCGAGAGCGGCGCGTCGGCGGCACGCCATCGGTCGAGCTGGTCGACATGCGCGACGAGCTGGCCACCAACAACCGCTCCATCTTCTCGCGCACGCTGCAGCAGGCCCTCGACGGGCTGGACGTGCCGGGTCAGCAGGCGATCCTGCTGATGAACCGTCGCGGCGCCGCCTCGTTCGTCCTGTGCCGCGACTGCGGCGAGAGCCTGCGCTGCCCCGACTGCGACCTGCCGTACGTGTACCACTCGGCGGGCGAGCGGCTGCGCTGCCACCACTGCGGGCGCGCGGCGGACCCGCCGGACCGCTGCCCCAACTGCCACAGCCCGCGGATCCGGTATTTCGGAGCCGGCACCCAGCGCGTCGAGGCCGAGCTGACGGCGCGCTACCCCGACCTCCGTGTCGCGCGGCTGGATTCGGACGCGCTCGCCGCACGCCGCGGCTTTGAGTCGGTGTACGACGACTTCCGCGAGGGCCGGGTGGACGTCCTGGTCGGCACCCAGCTGGCCGCCAAGGGGCTGGACCTGCCCAGCGTCACGCTGGTGGCCGTCATCGCCGCCGACGTCACCCTGAACCTGCCCGACTACCTCGCGGCGGAACGCACCTTCGGGCTGCTCGCCCAGGTCGCCGGCCGCGCTGGCCGCGGCCCGCTGCCCGGGCGAGTCCTGATCCAGACCTATGCCGCCGACCATTACGCGATCCGCGCCGCCGCGCGGCTGGACGTCGACGGCTTCGCCGACGAGGAGCTGGTGCGCCGGCGGCTGCTCGGCTATCCGCCGGCCACGGTCCTGGCCCGGCTCCTCGTCGCCGATCCGGACCGGGAGCGCGCCGAGGCACGCGGGCGTGCCGCCGCCGATGCGGTCGCGCTACCGGGCATCGAGGTCCATGGCCCGCTGCCGTCGTACGTGCCGCGCCGCGCGGGACGCTGGCGCTTCCAGGTGGTCCTGCGCGCCGCCGACGAGGCGGCCCGCCTGGCGGCGCTGGAACGCGTCCCGGGCGGCGTGGCCATCGACGTCGACCCGGAGTCGCTGCTCTGATCATCGGTACAATGCGGCCATGGTCATCCGCGGCATCCTGACCGCCGAGGCGCCGATCCTGCGGGAGCGCGCGAAGAAGGTCACCCAGTTCGACGCGTCGCTCCATCGGCTGCTGGATGACATGCTCGAGACCATGCGCGATGCCCCGGGCATCGGCCTGGCCGCCAACCAGATCGGGGTCCCGCTGCAGGTCGCGGTGATCGAGCTGGAGGACACCGTCACCGAGCTCATCAACCCCCAGATCGTGCGCGCCTCGGGCGAGATCGTCGACTGGGAGGGCTGCCTCTCGATCCCGGGCTTCGTGGCCGAGGTGAAGCGCTCCGCCAAGGTGACCGTCAAGGCCAGGGACCGCCACGGCAAGGAGTTCCGGGTCAAGGGTGAGGAGCTGTTCGCCCGGGCGCTCCAGCACGAGATCGACCATCTGAATGGCGTGCTCTACATCGACTACCTCGAATCGTTGGAGGAGCTGGTGCGCGTCAGCGAGCACAGCGAGATCGAGGAAGAGACCACGGCGGGCATTTGAGCGCGACGCGAGCCAGCGGGACGCGCTGCGCATGAGTGGGTTGGGCCGGATCGCCTTCCTGGGCACCGGCCCTTTCGGTGTCCCGCTGCTGGAGCGTGTCAGCGCCGAGGCCGATGACCTCCTCGTCGTCAGCCAGCCGGACCGGCCTGCCGGGCGCGGCCTGCGCTGGCGCGCGTCCGCCGTCGCGGCGTGGGCCCGCGATCAGGGCCTGCGGGTCGAGGCGCCGCGGCGGCTGCGCTCCGACGAGGGCCGCCGGCTGCTGCACGACTTCGCGCCGGACGGGCTGCTGCTGGCGGCCTACGGCCAGCTCGTCCCGACTGACCTGCTGGACGCGTTCCCGCGCCCCCCGCTCAATGTCCATCCTTCGCTGCTGCCGCGGCATCGCGGTGCCGCGCCCGTGGCGGCGACGATCCTGGCCGGCGATGGAGTGGGTGGCCTCACGCTGATGGTCATGACCGCCGCGCTCGATGCAGGCCCCATCGTCGCCCAGTGGCCGATGCCGCTCACCGGGCGTGAAACGACCCCCGAGCTCGAAGGCGCGCTGGCCGCCATGGTGGCCGAGGTCGTCCCCGGCGAACTCCGGCGCTGGGCAGCCGGTGAGCTGCAGTCACAGCCCCAGGACGAACGGGCCGCGACCATGGTCCGGCCCTTCCGGCGCAGTGACGGCTGGATCGATTGGCGCAAGCCGGCGACGGTGATCGACCGCCAGGTTCGCGCCCTCCAGCCATGGCCTGGCGCGTGGACGACCCTCGATGGACGCCGGTTGCACGTCCGGGCCGGGCATCCGACCCCCGGGGTGGATGGGGTGCCCATCGGTGCCGTGCTGCCCGGCGAGTGGCCGGAGGTGGCGACGGGGGAGGGCGCGCTGGCGCTCGAGCTGGTCCAGCCGGAGAGCCGGGCCGTGATGTCGGCGGACGCGTGGCGCCGCGGGCTGCCCCGCGAGCACGTCCTTCTCGGGGCGGGGTCCGCGGCGTCCTAGCGCTGACTCATGGCTGGCTCACCGGGAAGGTGCAGCAGGTTCTCCACGTACCAGACGCCGCGGACCTGGGCGGCGCGCTGCTCGAGGGCGGTGCGAATGGCGTCGTCCGGTACTTCGCCCCGCAGCACCACGATGCCCTGCTCGGCATTGATGTTGATGTCGCCCTTCGGAATTGCCGGGTCACCCAGCAGCGCACCCTCGACCCGATCCTTCAGGGTGGCGTCATTGGCTGGCTCATCGGCTCCGTCGCCAATCCGCATCGCGGTGAGGCGGCCCCCGGCGCGCCCGCCAAGCAACCGGACCTGGCGCTGAAGCCCACGCCCCACACGTCGCAGCGACGCCGCTGCCTGATCCACGAGCCGCGCGCGACGGCCGCGGCCTCGCTCCGGGTCGAAGAGGAATGCCGCCGCCGCGCCGAGCGACGCGACGAGCACGGTGCTGAGCAGCCTTCGCATCAATCCATCCCCTCGTTCAGGTTGTCTGCCCGCCGCTCTCGCAGGACTCGTGCCGCGCGGTCGATGGATACGCCGTCTTCACCATGCCCGAATCGGGCCTTCACGACGGCTCCGATATACTCGCCGTGCTCCCAAGGAGGTAGCAAACAAGCACGCAATGTTCGGTGGATCATTCTGGATCTACGTTCTGGTGGTGATGCTCCCGAGCATCGCGCTCACCGGCTGGGCCGCGTGGCGCGTGCGCTCGACCTACGCCAAGTGGTCGAAGGTCGATTCGGGCATCCGCCTTTCTGCATTCGATTTTGCGCGACAGCTCCTTGACCGGCAGGGGCTTCGCGACGTCCGCATCGAGCCGGTCGATGGACAGCTGACCGACCATTACGATCCGCGCGGCAAGGTGCTCCGGGTCAGCAGCACGGTGGCGGAGCAGCCACAGCTCGGCAACTACGACCCGCAGGCCCAGATGCTGGGCGTGCCGGTGCCGGCCGACGGGCTGTCGGTGGCCGCGGCCGCCGTCATCGCCCACGAGGTCGGCCACGCCCTCCAGGATCGGGATCGCGACCCGTGGATGGCCGTGCGCCAGACGATCGTGCCGGCGGTGCAGCTCGGATCGGGGCTGGGGCCGTGGCTGATCATCGGTGGCCTGCTCTTCAACCTGCTATCGCTCTCGTACCTCGGCCTGATCTTCTTCGCCGCCGCGGTCCTGTTCACGTTCGTGACGCTGCCGGTGGAGATCGGGGCTTCGGGCAAGGCGCTGGCCTTCGTCTCGAACCTGGGCATGATGGGCGACCGCCAGGTCGGCGCCCGCGACGTTCTCAAGGCGGCCGCCTGGACCTACGTCGCCGCCGCGCTCACCGCGCTGCTGACCTTCCTGTACTACCTCATGCTGATCATGGGGCGCCGTGACTGAGCTGCCGCTTGCCGGCGAACGGCTGGCAATCAGCGAGGTACCGCATACGAAGCTCGCCGCGTGGCTCACCGCCCGCGGCGAGCCCGCGTATCGGGCCAGCCAGCTGCTGGGCGGCATTCATCGGCCTGAGGTCGGTGGCTTCGAGGACCTGAGCGACCTGCCCGCGCGCCTGCGGACGGACCTGCCAAATGCCTTTCGCTTCTCGAGCATTGACCGATCCCACGT
>DATBJR010000074.1:0-20061 GCA_036556325.1 Candidatus Limnocylindria bacterium
GATGCTCTCGACCTTCGGCGCGGGAGCCGTGGCCGGCGCCCTGCTGGCCGGATCGCTGAAGCACGTGCCCCACCTCGGGGGCGTGGTGCTGAGCATCGCCTTTGGGATGGGCGTCGGCCTGGCCGTGATTGGCCTCTCACCGAACGTGTATCTCACCCTGGCCGCCGGCGGTGCCATCGGCCTGGGAGCTGGCTTCATCAATGTTCGCGTCATCGCCTGGCTCCAGGGCAGGACGCCGGAGGCGCTGCGTGGCCGGGTCATGAGCCTGGTGCTGCTCGGCGCGGTGGGGCTGCAGCCGATTGGCCTGGGGGTGGCCGGCGCGATCATCGACCTGGGCGCCGTGACGCTCATGTTCGCGGTGGCCGGTGCCATCGTGGCGGCCGCCACGGTTGCCGGCGTGCTGGCCGGGGTGCCGAGCCAGATGACCGACGGGGCGCCGGCATGACGCCGACGAACGGCGGTCCGGCCATCGAGGCGGTCGGGCTGGTCAAGGAGTTCGAACGGGGGCGCCGCACGATCTGGCAGCGCCTGCGCCGCGAGCCGGACCGTCGCGAGCGCTTCCGGGCCGTGGATGGCGTCGACCTCCGTGTCGACCGCGGCGAGATCTTCGGCGTGCTGGGCCCGAACGGCGCGGGCAAGACGACGACCATGAAGATGCTGGCCACCCTGCTCGAGCCGACGATCGGCACCGCCCGCGTCCTGGGCTTCGACGTGGTGCGGGATCCACGCGAGGTCCGGCGGCGGATGGGGGCGGTGCTGTCCGATGGGCGCAGCCTCTACTGGAAGCTGACCGCCCGCGAGAACCTGGAGTACTTCGCGGCGCTCTACCACGTCCCGCCGGCCGAGCAGCGCGCCCGCATCGCCGGGGCGCTGACCGCGGTCAAGCTGGACGACCGGGCCGACGACTACGTCGAGCGCTATTCCACCGGCATGCGGCAGCGGCTGGTGCTGGCCCGTGCGCTGCTTCCCGACCCCGAGCTGCTGTTGCTGGACGAGCCGACAGTGGGCCTGGACCCGCAGGCGTCGCGCGACCTGCGCGACCGTGTGCGAGACCTGAAGGCCCAGGGCCGCACGGTCCTGCTGACCACCCACTACATGGAGGAGGCGGATCAGCTCTGCGACCGGATCGCGATCGTCGACCACGGCCGGATCGTGGCGCTCGACACGCCGGCGGGCCTGAAGCGGACCATCGCCGCCACCGAGGTCGTGCACCTCGAGATCGCCGCCGGCGCGACCGACGCGGCGCTCCTCGGGCGGCTGGAGCGCGCCGCCGGCTCGCTGGCCCGCCAGGAGCGCGAGGATGGCTCGCTGCAGGTCACGGTCCACGTTCGCAGCGCCCGCGACTTCGTGCCGCTCGCCTTCGACGCCGCCCATGCCGAGGAAGCCGCCATCAGGCACGTCGAGGTGGTGCCGGTGACGCTGGAGGACGTCTTCATCTCGCTGACCGGACGGGCGCTGCGCGAATGACGCCCGACCTCATCGCCGACCTGCGCGCCTTCGGGGCGGCCGCCATGAAGGAGTGGCGCCTGCTGCGGCGCTATCCGGCCCGCATGTTCGGCTTCCTGTTCTGGCCGATCGCGCTGCCGCTGGCCTACGTCTACCAGGCCCGCGGCTACGCCGGCGGTTCGCAGGCCGCGGTCGAGGCCTTTGCCCAGCGCGCCGGGACCGCCGAGATCGCCGGATTCCTGTTCCTGGGCTGGGCGGCCTACATGTGGCTGAGCATGATCCTGTGGGGCCCCGGCACCGCCCTGCGCGAGGAGCAGGTGCGCGGCTCGCTGGAGGCGCTGTTCATCACGCCGGCCAGCCGGCTGGTGGTCCTGTTCGGCCCGGTGGTCTCGCAGATTCTCTGGGCGCTGTGGATGTTTGCCGTGGTCGGCGGCGCGCTGGTGCTGCTGTACGGCGTGCCCATCTCGCCGCTGGCCGCGCTGCGGGCGGTCGGGGTCGTCATGGTGGCGGTCCCCGCGCTGTACGGATTGGGCGCGCTGTTCGCCACGGTCGTACTGCGCTTCGGCGAGGTGGGCGCCCTGGTGCAGGTGGTGCGCGGCCTCTTCACCGTCTTCTGCGGGATGACCTTCCCCATCGTGATCCTGCCCGAGTGGGGCCGCGCCCTGGCGCTGGCCCTGCCGCCGACCTACCTGATCGGCGACCTGCGCAGCGTCCTGCTGACCTCCAGCAACCTGGTGTCCCTGGCGCCGAGCCTGGTGATGATGCTGGCGCTGGGCATCGGCCTCTGCGGCTTCGCCATCGTCGCCTTCCGCCGCACCGAGCGCTTCGCGCGCCGTGGCGGCAGCCTGGCGCAGTACTGAGGGAGGGTCGATGACGCTCGAGCTTCGCGCCGCATTGGCGGTCGCCCGCAAGGAGCTGCAGATCGTGCGGCGCTACCCGCTGCAGCTGATCAACGAGGTGGCGCAGCCGCTGTACCAGTTTCTGCTGCCGAGCCTGCTGCTGGGCGCCACGTTCTACGTCGGCGGCCGCGCCATCGGCCTGCAGGCCTCGGCCGGCACGGAGGACCTGGCTGGCTACCTGTTCCTGGGCATGGTCGTTGGCGGGCTGGTGGCCGCGGTCTTCTGGGACATGGCCTTCGGCATCAAGCGCGAGATGGACGCGGGCACCCTGGAGCCGATGTGGCTGACGCCCACGCGCCCGGAGACGACCGTGCTGGGGCGCGCCCTGTCGGGCCTGGCCCTGTCGCTGCTGGCCAGCGCGATCCTGGTGGCGGTGGGCATCCTGTTCTTTGGCGCCGCCATCGCCGGCGCCCTGCTGGCGGCAGTGCCGGCGCTGCTGCTGGCATCCGTCAGCATGATCGGCGTCGGCTACGGGATTGCCTCGCTGGTGATGGTGATGCGCGACCCGAACTTCATGATCGACGCCACCAGCTTCACCTTTTCCTCGCTCTCAGGCGTGGCCTTCCCGGTCACGGTCCTGCCGGCGTTCATCCAGCCGATCTGCTACCTGCTGCCCACGACCTACGCCGTCGACCTGCTGCGCTACTACGCGCTCGGCACGCGCCCGCTGCTGGCGCCCGGCCTGGAGTGGGCCGCACTGGTCGCGTTCGCGGCAGTCAGCGTGGTCCTGGGACTGCGCGTCTTTCTCCGCACCGAGCACCGGATGCGGGTGCAGGGCACTACCGGCCAGTACTGACTCGGCCACGGCGGTGCACGTCACCAACAACCGCTTCGCGCCACACCATCGGCCGCTCAGGCGGTGAACTGCAGGACGTTGATGGCGTAGATGCCGTAGGCATGCACCGCCACGCCGATGGCCACCGCCGCGATCAGTGACGGCGTCGCGCGCTCGCGGTAGGCCCAGCCGAGCAGCAGCACCAGCAGCGGCGCCGCGTCCAGGATGAAGCGATAGCCGAACTGGGCGAAACCCCACGACCCGTGCATCACGTCGGGCAGCATGACCAGCCCGGCGCTGAGCAGCGCCACCGGCACCAGCGGCTGCAGCGCCCGCACCCGCCAGGCGTTCGCGGACCAGAAATAGAACGGCGCGCTCAGCGTCAGCGACAGGCCGGTGAAGTTCGGCGCCAGGTACGGAAACTGGTCACGCCAGTCGAAGCTCTGCAGCAGGATGGCGTACAGGTGGCGCGGAATGTACAGCGGCGAGACCAGGCCGTAGCGGAACCACGGCTCGTCGGTGACGATGCCGGTGTCGCCCGACGGGATGTGGGCGTAGCCGAAGTCGAGCGGCGACCCGAAGCGCGCCACGTTGTACGCGGCAATCAGTAGCGCGGGGACCGCTATCCCCGCGAGCAGCCACGGGTGGGCAGGAGTGGGGCGCCATCGGTCTGCGTAGAGGGCCAGGAACAGGGGCAGGCTGAAGGCGACCGGCAGCCGCGAGCCGGCCGCCAGCGCCAGGCACAGCCCGGCCAGGATCGGCCAGCGGCGGCTGAGGCCGATGAGCAGCGCCAGCAGCAAGAAGAACACGGCCACCACCTGCGCCCAGTGGTGGGTCCCCGCCATGCCCGCCACCCACCAGTGGCTGGTGAACGCGAAGCCGACCGTCAGCAGCTGGCGCGGCCGGAAGGCGACGCCGATGCGTCCCAGCAGCAGGTACACCAGCGCCACGTTGGCCGCGCCGAGCACGGCGGCGTAGATGGACGGATCCAGCTCCCCCATCCCCAGTGCCTGGGTGAGCATGACGATGGGCACCAGGATCACGGCCGGCACCGGCGGGAAGGGCGAGTACTGCGCGGCGCTGCCATCGTTGACTGGGACCAGCTCGAGCCACGGTCGGTCCACCGGGATGGAGAGCCGGCCGTGGGCGAAGGCATCGGCCAGCGGGACGAACGAGTCGGGTGTGTTGGCCGGGCCGGTGAACCAGTACGCGGCGAAGGCCAGCAGGGTGATGACGATGCCGGCCAGCACTACGGGGTCGGCAATCGCCTCGGCCAGGCTGCGGCGCGGGGATGTGGCGGCGATCGGCTCGGAGGCGGCGGTCACGCCGCGGATCATGCCCTAGATGGGTTGGCGCGCCCGGCAGGATTTGAACCCGCGACCTGATGGTCCGAAGCCACCCGCTCTGTCCACTGAGCTACGGGCGCACGTCTACGCCGAAACCGAGCGAATCGGACGAGGATTGTCCCACAGCGCTGAGGAATCGGCGCCATCGAGCGCTGGCTGAGCCCAACGCTCCCGTAGTCGGACCTGAAAAGGAATGCGACTTGGGATCGGACACTTGCCATCGCGCCCTTACGGTTGAACCTCATACACGCTGGCTACCACGCGCCCGTACGGATCGAAGTAGGTGCGGAGAACCCGAAGGTGCGGCAGATACGCTTGCTCGAAGAACTGCCTTGTTGGCTGGAGTTGGCCATCGGCACGATAGACGACGTACCGATGCACACTCGTCAGCGTTGGCAGTTGGCTCGTTCCGGTCCCGACCGCGAACCCAACCGCCCGGCAGCCTGAATACCAGCTGAGAATGGGAACGTCGGCTGCCACTACGGAGCATCCTCTCTCGTTGGAGCGCTCGCCAATGAGAAACCCAGCTTCCCGCTTCCAGCCGAAGGCTGCCGTGCGCTTGAACGACTCCTGGGACGTTGCAATTACCGCGGATCCCACCAGCCCGAGGGCGACGAACGTCGCAAGGGTCGCCAGCGCACCCCGGCCGAGGCGTGGGAGCTTGATCCATCGCAGATTCCGGCTGACGCATGCGGCTTCGGTGATTACCAGCAGGATCATTGGGAAGAAGACGTAACGGATCTCGGCATGAATAACGGTGCCGAAAACCGCCACATTCACCAGGACCGTCGCCCCCACGAAGATCGCGAGCCGCGCCCGGCCATCGGGGTCGCCGCGCGTCAACTGGAACCCGGTTGTGGCCAGGATCCACCCGACCCCGATGACTGCGACCGTGGCGCCAAGAGGACCCAACAGGGCAGAAGGGAACCACCCGAGGTACTGCCAGAGCGGTAGCGGCCCGGCACCACTGGCGGCACCCTGCGCGCGACCGATGATTCCCCAGGGAACGCCAGTCGCAGCCGTGGCCTGGACCAGATGCGGCCCAAGCAGACCGAGGAAGAGCGCAGACATTGCCAGGACCGGACGCCTGGCAACCCACAGCTTGCGACCACCTACTGCGATGGAAGCAATGGCAAGGCCGGCGAGGGGAATGACCGCCCCGTACCGCATGTAGAACGAAGCGGCCGCCAAGGGGGCAAGCCAAACGATTGTGTAGGAAATTGACTCTGCTGCGAGTTGCCGCCAGAGGAGCGCAGTGAGCCCGAGCAAGAGAGCCGTGGACGGTATGTCGGTGAGGAAGCTGGCACCCTCGATCTCCAGGGCAGTCGAGCTGGCAAGCACAAGCCCAACGATCACGCCAGCGATCGCTCCCGCCGTCGCTCGGGCGAGCGCCCACGATGCGACGAACATTCCCATCGCGAACAGGGCCGAGACCATTCGAAACGGCCACTCGACCGATCCACCAGGCAAGGCGGGCACCAAGCCGATGATCGACAACAACGGCGATCGGTGGACATCCCAGCCGCTGGCAGGGGTATGGGCGATCCAGTTGCGGGAAAGCAGGGCGTACACGGATTCGTCATAACCGAAGACATTTCCAGCGGAGATGGCGATACCGATGCCGGCTAAGAACAGGACGAGCAGGGCCAGAAGCGACGCGATCTCCCGCGCGCCTGGCCGAAATCCACACGTCGCGCTCACAGCACCCTCATTGGCCCCGCGAAATTAGGTTGCGGATCAACGGTCGAGCTTGGTCCCCGTTAGCTCCATGCCCCCGAGCGACCAGAGTGGATCGGCAACAACGGTGCGCCAGGCAGCCAGCGCCTGTGCGGACGAGTTGATCCTCCAATCGGCATGACCGGTCGGAAATTGATTGAACCACGCGATCCCGACCAGTTGGGAATAATCGCCAGGAACAGCGCGAAGCAGCGCATCGCGAATCCAGGCAGCTTTGTTGCCCCCACGCTCGGCACATCCCATCTCGGCAATCAGAACCGGCCTGTCAGGCGCGAGGGCTACGATCTCACGGTAGCTCCTCTCGAAGATCGCATTGAACCCCTGCCAGCGGTTGCGCCATCCCTCGCGCCAGCCCCGTGCTCCCCAGTTGTAACCGTCGAGTGCTAGCCAGTCGACCATGTCCGCTCCAGGGAAGTACGGAGCGAAGGGATCCCCGCTGCCGTCCTGCACATAGGGACTCCAGACGAATTGAACGTTCGTCGCCCCGGCCTCGTTGAAGATGGTGCGTACGCGTCGCCATGCAGCGCGGAAAACGTTCGGGGAGCCAGCCCACGGAATGCCCCGGAGGTTCATTTCGTGCGCGAATCGGACTAAGAGCGGGGCGCCATGGACGGAGGCGTCGCGCGCAAACTCTTGAACGTAGGCATCGGATTCGCCGCTCGCAATTGGGTCCAGCTGGCCGGGCCAGGGCTCCCAGGTCAACATATAGGCGGCGCCGACGCCGGCCGCAGCGTCAAGTGCCCTTGGGGTGAAGGCTGAACCTCGATCCCAGCGCTGATACCCATTGATGAGGGCGGGGAACCTACCGGCGAGCGAGCGATACTCGCGCAACGTCCGATCCGGATCTTCCTGAAAACCCGGCAGATATGCCCCAAGCGCACGGTTGACCGTCCTCGCCTGGCAACTCATACGACCTCGCGCCTACATGCAGCACAGCAGGGAGGCCCTGCGCACGGATTCATAAAGCCGCAATGCCCGCGAAGTCATTGTGCGCGAGGCCTCGCAATCCGACTGGCCGGTTCTTGCCGCGAATGCGCGACAGCACACAACTCGGCGACGGGCATCGTCACCGGAACCAAGGTCCGGCTTGCGGCTGGGACCCAGCCCCGGGCTATGGTCCCCAGCATGGAGGGATTGCCGGAGGCCCTCGCCGTCGTGCTGGTGATCGCCGGGACGCTGGAATACGCCATTCTGGTGCGGCACCGCGAGGAGCGCCGCCGCGTCGATCGGCTCGATGACCTCAGCGCCCGCCTGGGGCACCAGGCGCTCCTGCGGCTGCAGCTGATCGACCGTCCGCGCCCGCACCGGAGGTGGGGCGCCCTGGGGACCCGCTTCCGTTAGCCGATGGCCGCGGCCGGCACTGGCCGCGGCCACCTCATCGGTTCAGCAGCGACTTACCAGAGGGCCAGGCCGGTGAGCTCGTCGGGCGTCCGCGTCAGGTCGACACCGGTCATCTCGCGGATGTTGACCTCGGCCACGAACACGGTGCAGCCCGGCAGCAGGTGCCCGCCCAATGTGCCGCCCTCGTGCTCCGCGAACGTGGCATGCGCGTGCAGAAAGGGCTTGCCCTCTTTCATCGAGATGTTGCCGATGAAGCCACTAATCTCGTGGTGGAACTCGCTGGTCATCTCGATGTAGCGGTGCTCGGCCTGTTCGTAGTAGCCGAACGTCGCGCGCGTCACCGCGCCGACCAGGCTCACCCAGGCCGCCTGAATGGACTCTGCCTCGCAGAAGGCCTGGATCTCCACCACCAGGTCAGTGCCGGTCGCCAGGCGCCCCACGAAGATGCGCCCGGGCTGCGCCGGCCAGAAGCGAGATGCCACCGATGCTCCCTCCTATTCGAAGTGCTTGAGGCTTTCCGTGATCGAGGTTGCTGCCGCCGCGCGTGCCGGATAGATGCCGGCCAGCGAGGCGACGCCGATTCCGAGCAGCACGACCGCTGCCAGCAGCGCCCACGGGATGGCCAGGCCGGCGGCGAAGTCGCCCGGTGCCGCGACCGTCACGGTCACCCAGGCCACCAGCGCGCCGATGCCCACCGCCGCCACCCCTCCCACGGCGCCGATGATCCCGGCCTCGGCCACCACCATGGCCTGCACCTGGCCGATCGTCATCCCGTGCGAGCGCAGGATGGCGATCTCGCGCGCCCGTTCGATCACCCCCACTGCCAGCGTGTTGACGATGCCGAGGCCGCCGATGACCACCGCCAGCAGCGCCAGCACGTCGAAGAGCCCGATGAGCCGATCCAGCGAGCGCGAAAGCTCACTCGACAGGTCGCGCGCGGTCAGTGCCTGGGCCGACAGCGTGGTCGCGACCCGCTGGACCCCGGCGTCGAACGCGGCGTCCGGCAGGCTGCCATCCGGCTCGAGCGTCCAGAGGCTGGCCTGGGTGACGCCGAAGCGCTCCCGCGCATCGGCCAGGGAGATGAGGAGGGCGCCGTCCGCGGTGCGTGTCGGCAGCGAGTACGACACGATGCCGGCCACGCGGAACGGCTGCGGGTCTGCGCCCGGCAGTGCGAGCTGGATCGTGTCACCCAGCGCGATGCCGTCGCGGTCGGCGGTTGCGCGCGGGATGAGCACCGCGCCACCGCGGCGCAGCGCCTCGAAGGCGTCCCGGCGCACCCCGCCCTCCACCAGCAGGGAGCCGGAATCCTGGAACGCGGTGGGGTTGATGCCGGCCACGTTGGCCTCGCGACGGGTGTTCCCGACCACTTCGACCGCAGGGAACTCGGCGACCGCCGAGGCGCGCTTGAGGCCGGGGATGCCGGCCATCGTTGGCCGCACGTTCTCGATGTCGTCCGCTGTGCCCAGGCGGATGGCGTGGCCGCCGGGCAGGATCGAGTCGACCCAGACCGCGGCCGTCTGCCGCGCGGATCCGGAGACGATGCCCAGCGACACGACGGCCGCCAGGCCGATGACCAGCGCGCCGACCGTCAGCCCGGTGCGCACCGGGTCGCGGCCAAGGTTCGCGCGGCCCAGGTAGCCCTGCGCGCCGAAGAACCGGGCGAAGGGCCGCCCGACCAGGCCGGCCAGTGGCTGGAGCAGCAGCGTGACCAGCACGGCACCCGCGAGCAGCACCCCGACCGCCAGCAGGGCGCCGCCGAGGGACGCCTGGCCACGCTGCAGCGGGTAGAGGACCACGCCGATCGCCACGGCCAGGATCGCCAGGCCCGCCAGCCACGGCAGGCGCCCACCGAGCGTGCGTCCCGGCTGCCGCGACGGGCGCAGCGCGTCGAGCGGTGAGAGGCGTGCGGCCGCGAGGGCCGGCACCGCCGCGCCGGCCAGCGTCACCAGCGCGCCGAGCCCGAACGCGAGGGCCAGGGCGCCCGGGCTGAACGGCGGCCCACCGATGAGCAGCGCCCGGGTGGATTCCAGGAATGCGATCATCACGTTGGCGAGCACGAGCCCCACCGCCACGCCCAGCAGCCCGCCCGTGGCAGCCAACACAGCGCCCTGGCGCAGGAAGAGTCCGAGCACCTGACGCGACGTTGTGCCGGCCGCGCGCAGCAGCCCGATCTCGCGCGTCCGCTCGGCGACCGTCATCGCCAGCGTGTTCGCGACCAGGAACGCGCCCACGACCAGAGCCACCAGGCCGAACAGGAACGCGAGGCCCGAAAAGCCCGCCTGGGCGCGTCCAAGCTGCTGCTCAGCGTCACCGAGCGTCTCGACCACGAACGGCTCGGTCATGCTCGCGTCCAGCGCCGCCTGGACATCCGCCTCGCGACCGTCGGCGACCTGCAGGTCGACATAGCGGACGGGCGCCTCCAGGACGTCAGCCAGGAAGGAGCGATCGGCAACGAGCACGGAGCCGGCACCGAGCGCCCCGAAGCCAGAATCGCCCAGGAAGCCGACGATGTGGCTCTTCGGCGAGTCCACGGTGTTGAAGTGGAGCTCGTCGCCAAGCGTCAGGTCGTTGTCCGCTGCCCAGCCGGCGTTGACGAGCACGCCCGCCGGGTCGGACGGGTCGAGGAAATGGCCGGCCACGAGCTCATAGGTCCGGATCGCCTCCTCCTCGGCCGGATCGACGCCGATCACCAGCAGGGTGAAGACCTTCTCATTGGGTCCGGGAGCCGTGGTCAGGCTGCGGCCCCGCTCCTCGGCGACGGCGGCCGCGTTCAGCACGCCGGGGACCTGGCGCAGGGCGGTCACCGTGCGGGGCGTGAAGCCGTCGGCGCTGAACGCACGGACGCGCAGCTGCGCCGAACCATACAGCTCCTGGGCGGCCCGGCGGACCGCCTCGGTGGCCGCCTGGCCGGCAATCAGCGCGGCAGCGATGACCGCCACGCCCAGTGCCACGCCGGCGACGGTGAGCGCGGTGCGCAGCGGGCGTGCGGCCAGGCCGCGCCAGGCGAGGGCGCCGAGGCGCATCGGCCTACAGCCCCAGGCTGCCCAGGCGCAGGATGAGCGGCCGCGCCTCGTGGTCGCTGCGACGGCCGAGCTCAATGGCCTCCAGGATCTCCCCGTCCCGCACGACCAGCACCCGATCCGCGTAGGCCGCCGCCCTGGCGTCATGCGTCACCAGCACGATGGTCTGGCCGAGCCGATCGCAGGAGTCCCACAGCAGGTCCAGGATCTCGCTGCCGGTGGTGTAGTCCAGGTTGCCGGTGGGCTCATCGGCCAGGAGGATGGCGGGGCTCGGAGCCAGCGCCCGTGCCAGCGCCACGCGCTGCTGCTCGCCCGCCGAGAGCTGGTCCGGCCGCAGCCCCGCCTTGTCGGCCAGGCCCACCAGCTCCAGCAGCTCGTCCACCCGGTCCCGGTGGTCCGCCAGCGCGTCGCCCGCGATGAGGAATGGCAGCGCCACGTTTTCGGCCACGTTCAGGAGCGGGATGAGGTTGAAGAACTGGAAGACGAAGCCGGTCTTCTCGCGACGGGTCAGGGTGGCGTGCTCATCGTCGAGCCGGCTGATGTTGACCCCGTCGATGATCACTTCACCACTGCTCGGGCGGTCGAGCCCGCCGAGCAGGTGCAGCATGGTGGTCTTGCCGCTGCCGGAGCTGCCCATGATCGCCAGGAACTCGCCCTCGGCAACCGAGAGGGAGACGCCGCGCAGCGCCTCCACCGAGCCGGCGCGCAGGGGGTAGCGCTTGACGAGGTCGTGCGCCTCCAGGATGACCGGCATCGCCGGCAGTCTAATCGTCGACGCTCCGCGGGCGCGGGCTAGAGGACGAAGCCGAGCAGCGAGCCCAGAACGGTCTCGAACAGCCCCTGCTGCGGCGAGTCCGCGGCCTGGATGCGCATGCTGCCGTCCGGCACGGTCGCCGCGGCCGTCAGCGGTCCGGCAGGCCGGTCGACGAGCGCCTGCTGCGCCGCCAGCGGGACCGTCATACCAGGCCGGGCAGCGACGACCTTCGGGCCATCCAGCGGGTCGGAGGGGCGCGGCGCGGCGGGTGCCTCCACGCGGAGAGGGCGTGCCGTCTTGCCGTGGCCGCTGGAGCCACCGGCCACTGGACCCGTGCTTGGCGGCTGCGTTCCCGAGCCGCCGCCGCCCCCACCGCCACCACCGGACGGGGGTGGAGGAGGCGCCGAACCGGCGGCCTGCATGAAGAGCTCGGTGTAGAAGCGCGGGCTGCGGTTGGCGCCCAGGAACATCACGTTGTCCTTGCCGTAGGCGCCGACGCCGCCGTGCGTCCAGCTCGGCTCCAGGATGTTGGCGCGGTGGCCGGGCGAGGCCATGAAGCCTTCGTGGATGGCAACCGGCGAATCGCCATCGCT
Organism: Candidatus Limnocylindria bacterium; assembly: GCA_036556325.1. Classification (GTDB taxonomy): domain Bacteria; phylum Chloroflexota; class Limnocylindria; order QHBO01; family QHBO01; genus DASSCW01. The sequence goes on from DATBJR010000074.1 coordinate 11,912, forward strand.
GTAGCCGTTGTTCCAGCCGATATTCTCGCCACCCCATCGGTATTGGAGGCCGTTGAGGTCATACCAGTGGTAGACCTGGTAGCTGGTGCCCTTGATCGTGTGGTCGAAGTAGTCGCGCTCGACCTCGTCCTTGCTGCGCCACACCGCCAGGCTGGTCAGCGTGCCGTTCTGCTGGACGGCCCGCAGGCCGTTGTTCACCCGGGCGCCGTTCATCAGGTTGAACAGCGTCGCCGCCGCGGAGCTGGCATTGAAGGCCGTGGCCGGCGTGGGGCTGCTGGTCAGCAGGGCGGCGCCGACCAATGCGACCGCGGCGAGCGCAGCCGCCCGGCCCACGGGATTGCGGCCGGTGGTTCGCGGGAACGTCAAGACAAGGGCTCCTTGCGCATCTGAATCGGTCCTCCTCGACCGCGTCCAACCCTACGCAGCCGATGCGTCGGGGTCAGTAGCGCGGTGGTCCTGGTCGGGTACCAGTCACGGCTAGGACCAAGGACCCACGCCGCGCGCGGCACGCGGCTTGCCGGCAGGGAGCGGCATGATCGATCGCGAACCCGAAGACCGACTGCCCCTGCCGTCGGAGGACGAGGGTGACCTCGTCAACACGCCGCCGTCCGGCGAGACGGATGACTACCTGGTCGCGCAGGAGGAGGGCGTGCCGTACGTGCCACCCACCGAGCGCGTGCTCAGCGAATCGCGCACCGACGAGGGCGGCCCCGACGTCGCCGGCACGGCGCCCGACGACGAGGAGGAGCTTCGCCGCGAGGCGCCCCCGCAGGATCCCGGCCAGGACCTGGGCGAGCGCGCGGCTGAGGTCCTGCGCCGCTCAGACCTGCCCGCCGGTGATCGGCTGCAGGTGGGAGCGATTGGCTCAACGGTCTACCTCCGCGGAGAGGTCGAGTCCGTGGAGGTGGCGGATGAGCTGATCGGCCTGCTGGGCGACATCCCCGGCGTGGAGGAGGTCGTCGACGAGACGACCCTGGCCGGCATGCGCAACGCCGAGCCGGGAGGCGGATAATGGCACGTCCCATGCATCGCAACGCCAGCGGGGACCGGTGAACCGGAGTCAGGCCGGGTCGATCCCGGGGCCCCAACTTCGGCGCCCGCGTCATGCATCCACCTGCGACGACGGGCGCCGGCCACTGTCCGGAGGTTGAAGTGAGCCAGCCACACACGGACGAGGCCCTCTCCCAGCAGGCCCAGCCGGAGCGGTCGGAGCCGCCGATGGACCAGACCTGGGCCTACGGCATGCCCTACACCGTCCAGTTCCCGGATGGCGGTGGCCAGGCGGAGGCCGACCTCGAGCATCCCGCCCACCTGCCGCGCGTCGGCGACATCGTCGAGTACATCAATGAGCGCGGCGAGTGCCGGCGCTACCGGGTTCGCGAAGTCGTGCACACCCTGCAGTCATCAGCCGCCTATCGGCCGACGGTTGCCGACGTGGGCAGCTCGCCGGATGCGCTCGCCCGTCCCGACGAGACGGAGCCAGCCGAGCTGCCCGGCGCATCGGCCAGGTTCGCGCCGGACTGCCAAAAGTCTTCCTGGAAGCCACAGAGGCATAGCTCCGTAGAGCCAGTACTTGGCACGCCCGCTGCTGCGTAGGAGGACGATGGCACCCGGGGCTCGCGGCAGCTCTCCCCGCCGCTTTCAGAAAACCTGTCGCCTGTGCGGCCGTACCGGCTCGCACGCGTTCCGTCGCGCGGTCGATGGCACCCACGAGTGCACCACGCTGACCGCCTGTCGCGTACGGCAGCGCCGGCAGTCAGGAGGCCGTCACGAAGGACGAGGCCGCCTGGCGCGCGCGCACGGCGCCGACCCGGCGGTTGGGCCGCCGGGAATCGCCTACGTGGTGGGTGCGCCCGGCGAGGAGCAGGACGCGGTCAAGGCCACGCTGCAGAAGCTGACCGCGCTCACCGTTTTCGTGCGCGCGCCGTCGCGCAGGGTGCTGTCCGCGCTCTCCACCCGGAACGTCAAGCTGATCGCCGTTGACGCGGCCTGCCTCGTGACGGTGGGGTTCCGCAACGAGCTGGCCCTGCGGCATCGACAGCCCAGGCTGCACTCGGTGCCGATCGTGGTGTATGGCGACGCGGGGAACGCTGAGCGGGCGCTCGCCTTCGACGACGGCGTCCGCCGGTTCCAAGTCGATTCCTTGCCGGTTTAGCCGGCGCCGTCAGCGGCCCGGCGGCTCGGCGTCGCGGTGGCCATGCGGCCAGTCCGTCCGGTCTTCCTGCGCACGCTCGCTGGCCTTGCCCTCGCTGGACTCGCTGTCGCTCCCCGCGACCCGCTCGTCCCCCTCGCGCACGCCGCCGGGGATCGTCTCTGCGGCGAATTCCCGCCGGTTGCCGATGTACGCGCCGCCATCGGGCTGCTGGTTGCGCTCGTCCTCGTGTCCCATCGTCGTCTCCCTGCGGTGCGGTGGTGCCGGCACGCGTGCAGCATCGATGCCACAGCCTATGGAGTGGGGTGGCCTACGGGGCTTGAACCCGTAACCTTCGGAGCCACAATCCGATGCTCTGCCAATTGAGCTAAGGCCACCACGGGCCGTTCCGGACGCGGTGCCGCGTGGGAACGAACGACGGGCGCAGCGATCTTACTATGCGCCGGCCGGCGGCGACTGAAGCGGGTCCCGGTGACTGGCGTCCACGTCAAGGACCATCGTGCGGGGCTCAATTCCATGCGCGATGCCGGCCAGGGCTGGGGCCAGATGGCCAAGGACCTCGGGCTGGACCCCGGCATCGGCTCGATCATGGCCAGGGCGGTGAGCACCGGCCGTGATGACGCGCCGGGACAGACGGAGGACAATGCCGGCCAGGACGCGACGACGAGGCAGAGGCAGGCGAGTCCCCCGGCAGCTGACCCCCGAATTCCGGCGATTCTCGTCGGGCCCTATGCTTGAGCCCGGATGAGCCTCTACCACCTCGACGACGAATCGACGCTCGACTCCCCCATCGTGGTGGCTGCCTTCGACGGCTGGGTCGATGGCGGACGCGCCGGGACGCTGGCAGCTGACCAGCTGGCCGAGGGCGCGCACCCGGTGGCGACGTTTGACGCCGATGCCATCTACGACTACCGCGCGCGGCGGCCGGTGCTCGACATCGTGAATGGCAAGCTGATGGATCTGGAGTGGCCGGCGCTGCGCTTGGTCGGCACCCGCATCGGCGAACGCGACCTGCTGGTCCTCACCGGCGCCGAGCCCGACTATCGCTGGCGTCAGCTCTCGGCCGACGTGGTGAAGCTGACCAAGCAGCTCGGGGTGGTGACCTGGGTCAGCCTAGGCGCCATCCCGGCCACCGTGCCGCACACGCGACCCGTCCCGATCCTGGGCACCGCCTCATCGGCCGGGCTGCTGCCGGAGGACGTGCCGCAGGGCCCGGAGGGGCAGCTCCGCGTCCCCTCCGCCCTCGTCTCGGTCCTCGAGCTGGCCGTGACTCGGGCCGGCATCCCCGCGGTGGGCTTCTTCGCCCAGGTCCCGCACTATGCCTCCGGGGTCTTCCCGAACGCGGCGGTGGAGCTGCTCGCACGGCTGGGCAACTTCCTGGGCACCGATATTCCCCTCGGCGACCTGCCGAAGCGCGCGCTGGAGACCCGGGCGCTGCTGGACGCCGCCGTCTCAGCCGAGGACCGGACGCGGACGTACGTCGAGCGGCTGGAGGCCATGGCCGATGAGGCGCGGCTGCCCGCCGGCGACGAGCTCATCGCGGACATCGAGCGCTTCCTCCGCGACCGCGGCGGCGCTGACGGCGATGACGGGGGCGGTCTGCCGAACTAGCGGCCGACCTCAGTCCCGGTTGCCGCGGACCGCGCGGAGCAGCAGCAGCACGATCGCCGACCCCAGGATCGCGATCAGCAGCGCACCCAGGAAGCCCGACGCCTGGTTCTGGTTCAGGAGACCCGTCCAGATCCAGCCGCCCAGCAGCCCGCCCACGATGCCGATGACGGTGGTGCCGATGCAGCCGTTGCGCTCGCGGCCCGGCACGAACCAGCCAGCTACCGCTCCCGCGATGAGGCCGATGACGATCCAGGCGATCCAGCTCAAACCTTCAGGCATGTGCGGAATCCTACGACGTGCCGGGGTCCATGGGCTTCGTGAAGTCGGCAAGCACCGCGCCGTTGCGCACCGTCACGGGGAACGCGGTCAACCTGGGATTGCCCTCCCGGAACGGAAAGCCCTCGAACGTCCAGGTCGCGCCGCGGCAGTCGCGGAGCCGATCGCCGGCGATGGCGAGCGCGCAGCCATTGATCGGGCTCCAGGCCCCCACCACGGAGTAGCCGTCGCGCCCGGGCAGCGGGGCGATGACCACGGTATAGCCCACCTCGTCGCCTTGGACGACCTCGCCGGGCAGGTCGTGCGGGTCGTTCAGGCGGAGCTCCTGGAGGATGGGACCCTTGTCCGCCTCGGCCACCGACAGGACCGGAAAGTTCGCGTCGTCGCGCGGGCCGGCCAGGCTGAAGATCAGCGGCCGCACGAGGAGCGTGATCAGGAGCAGGCCGGCCACCGCCAGCAGGGCGAGGACGACGTAGCGCCGCACCGAGACGTCTGGATCGTCGAGGGTCATGGTCGGGTCATACGGGTGGGACGAGCTCGATCAGCGTCGCGCCGGTCACGTTGACCAGCAGCGTCGGGCCGTACCGCAGGGTTCGGGCATCCACGCCACGCCGCACGAGCGCGGTGTGGCCATGGATCCAGAGCGGCGGCGCCAGCCGGCCCAGCAGCCAGCGGAATGCGCGGAATCCGCGATGGGCCGGGTCCGGCGCATCGTTGCAGCCGCGTGGCGCCGCGTGGCTGACGACGAGCAGCGGGCGCCGGCGCACGGCCGCTGGAAAAGCGCCCAGCACCCGCCGCCACATGCCCAGGCCGCTCACCTGCTGGTCGATTGCCGGCCGTCCATGGGGCGCGTAGCGCGGCGAGCCTGAGAAGCCCATCAGGCGCAGGCCAGCCTCGTCGTGGACGCGGCCGTCGGCCATGGGCTCCGGCAGGTGCTCCTGCTCGGTCTCCCACGCCTCCCCGGCGTCGTGGTTGCCGCGCACGTAGAGCAGCGGCGCGCGGAAGGCATCCGCCAGGAATGCGAGGTAGCCGGCGTCCAGGTCGCCCGCACCCAGGACGAGATCGACCGTCCCGATCGCATCCCGCGAGGCGGCGCTGTCGAGTGCCGGATCGGGCTCGTCGGAGACGGCCAGCAGCTGCAGCGGGCGGCCGGCCCGATTGGCGAACGGACGCGGGTCGGGCCAGGCGAGGCGGACCCGGTCGGTCACCGCGGTTCCTCGCCGCCTTCGTCATCGGCGCGGTCGGACGCCGATCGCTCCGAGGGACGGGTCAGCTGCTCGCGTCGGAGCTCCTCGATCATGGGGCGATGCTCTGCGGTGCGCGACTGGCGGCCGGTCGCCGCCTGCTGCAGCTCATCGGCCCCCAGCAGGAGCTGGGCCGCATCGCGGTGCTCGGTCTCGGCCTCGGGAGCCCGCTCGACGCCAGGCAGCACGAGCTCGGTGACGTCCGCGTCCACCGCGACAGCGCCCGCCTCGTGGGCGGCGGCCACGCGGTTATGGCCATCGGCAACGAAGTAGTCGTTGCCGACCTGGACCAGCTCGATGGCGGGCAGCATGGAGAGGTCGTCCGTGGCGCGTCGAATGCGTTGCCAGCGGCCCTGCCAGTTGCGGCCGCGCAGGCCGGGCAGCGGCAGGAAGTCGGCCGTGTTCTGGGAGGGATGCCGGGTGGTCCCCACGATGCGGTCCAGCGGTACGATCTGCAGGCCGTGCGGTCGGCGCAGCGCAGTCGCCGCGGCGGGGTAGCGGTCATACAGCGAAGGCAGCACTGCCCGGGTGCGTCGGAGCCTGGGGAGTCGGTGCCGGAGGAATCGGCCACGCAGCATGGACAGGAGACCTTGCGGGGTGCTCTATGATGACAGCCTCGCGGTGAGACGCCCATCCGACGCTGGGACTCCCCACTTGCTGGAGGATGCTTGATGGCGACCGTCACCTTCGATCACGTCTACAAGCGCTACAGCGCCGACGTGGTCGCCGTGAACGACCTGAATATCGAGATTGCCGACGGCGAATTCCTGGTCCTGGTCGGACCCTCCGGCTGTGGCAAGACCACCGCGCTCCGCTGCGTGGCGGGGTTGGAGACGATCAGCGAGGGCAAGCTGCGCATCGGCGACCGGGTCGTCAATGACGTGGCACCCAAGGACCGCGACATCGCCATGGTCTTCCAGAGCTACGCGCTGTACCCGCACATGTCGGTCTACGACAACCTGGCCTTCGGCCTGAAGCTGCGCAAGACCGCCAAGGCCGATATCGACCGGCGCGTCAAGGAGGCCGCCGGCATCCTGGGCCTGGAGCGCTTCCTGGACCGCAAGCCGAAGGCCCTGTCCGGTGGCCAGCGCCAGCGCGTGGCGCTGGGACGGGCGATCGTGCGCGAGCCGGCCGTGTTCCTGATGGACGAGCCGCTCTCCAACCTGGATGCCAAGCTGCGGGTCCAGACCCGTGCCGAGATCGCCCGGCTGCATCAGCGCCTCGGCACTACCACCGTCTACGTGACCCACGACCAGGTCGAAGCCATGACCATGGGCGACCGCATCGCGGTCATGAAGGATGGCGTGCTCCAGCAGGTCGGCACGCCGCAGGAGCTCTACGACAACCCGGTCAACGTCTTCGTGGCCGGGTTCATCGGCTCTCCGGCCATGAACTTCGCCACCGTCAAGACGACCGAAGGCGAGGACCTGATGCTGGGTGGCTCCAAGCTCGTCCTGTCCGGCCGGGCGGCACGGGCCGCCGCGGATCGCCCGAAGGGCGCCGACCTGCTCATCGGCTTCCGACCGGAGCACCTGGACGTGGCCGACGGCCGCAGTGACGTCATGAAGATCCCGGCCCGCGTCGATGTGGTCGAGTACCTCGGCAACGAGGAGCTCATCCACGCGCAGGCCGAGGATGATACCGAGATCGTCGCGCTCATCCCGTCCGAGCGCAAGGTGAAGCCGGGTGAGCAGGTCGAGCTCGGCGTGCCGCTGGACAAGCTGCACGTGTTCGACCCGGAGACAGAGCAATCCCTGATCGAGGCAGGGCAGAACTGAGAGCTGCCGGACGGCAGCCGGAGGGACCCACGCGCGAGGCGACCGAGACGCGCTCGCTGAGACGGCCGGCCGAGATGGCTGGCGATACAGGTGGAGGACATCGATGGTAGCAAGACCGATGCGGATCGCATCAGTCATCGCGGCCGCCGCCCTGGTGTTGGTGGCGTGCTCGAACAACAATGGCGCCAGCGGATCCGGCGGCGGTGGAGGCGGCGGAAATACCGTCACCATGCTCGTCGTCTTCGGCGGCGATGAGCTCAAGAACTTCGAGTCGGCGCTCAAGCCATTCGAGGACGCGAACAACATCGACGTCAAGATCGAAAGCAACCGGGATGCGAACGCCATCCTGCAGACCCGCATCGACGGTGGCAACCCGCCTGACGTCGCCGGCCTGCCGGGCCCGGGCCCGATGGCCCAGTGGTCCCGTGACGGCGATCTCAAGGAGATGCCGCAGGCCGTCAAGGACACGCTCTCCAGCGAGTACAGCGACACGTACACTGCTGCCGGCAGCGTCGACGGCAAGCTGGTCGGCATCTTCGCCAAGGTCAGCCTCAAGGGCCTGATCTGGTACAACCCCAAGGCGTTCAGCGATGCCGGCTACGAAGTGCCGACCGACGATGCCAGCTTCCAGGCCCTGGTCGACAAGATCGCCAACTCCGGGACGGCCCCGTGGGGAATCGGCCTGGAGAGCGGCGCGGCCACCGGCTGGCCGGCCACCGACTGGATCGAGGACTTCATGGTTCGGCAGTCCGGTCCGGACAAGTACGACGAGTGGTGGCAGGGCAAGCTGAAGTTCAGCAGCCCCGAGGTGAAGGCCGCCTTCGAGGCCTTCGGCAAGTGGGCGACCGATCCGAAGTACACCTTCGGCGGCCCCAACAAGGAGCTGACGCTGGCCTTCGGCAACAGCGGCGACTGCATGTTCGCCGACAAGCCCGAGTGCTACCTGGTCCATCAGGGCAGCTTCATGAGTGGCTTCTTCGAGACCAACTTCCCCGACAAGGCGAAGGCGGGCGAGACGTACGACTACTTCATGATGCCGGGCCAGCAGTTCAACGCCATCACCAACTCCGGTGACGTGTTCGGCATGTT
>DATBJR010000075.1:0-2306 GCA_036556325.1 Candidatus Limnocylindria bacterium
CACGACGGCCTGCGCCCCGGCCTGCTGGAGCTCCGCCGAGCCCGCGCTGATGACGGTGCCGGCCGCACCGCGCTGCAGATGCAGCTCCTCGCCCGCGATCGCCGCGCGTGCGAACCCGCGCTCGATCGAGACCTTCTTGGCGGTGATCCCACCGACGATCCCGTTGCGCAGGTTGATCTCTTCGCCGCGCACCACGCCGGCCAGGGAGAGCAGGCGGGCGCGCTCCTGGATTGGCTGATCGGGCGGCTCGCCGGCCGATACCCCGGGCTGCGTCCCGTTCTCCGTGATCGGCTCAACCGTTGCGGTCATGTGCTGACTCCTTCCTGGGCGTGACGTTGCCACTTCCCGTTGGATGCGGGTGGATGGGGGACGTAGGGCCGATAGATGGGGTCCCAGCTGGCGGCCGCCACGGCCGGCTCGACGTCCTCGGCGGCCATGGGTTGGCCGAGACCGGAGCCGATGGCGCTGCGGACGACCGCCACGGCGATGCGCCGCGCCATCTGCGGGAGGAGCGCGATCGGCGGATAGAGGACGCCATCGGCCAGGCGCTCGGTGCTGACCGCGTCGGCCAGCGCCTCACCGGCGGCCAGCAGCATCTCGTCGCTGACCTCGCGCGCCTCGGCAACGATTGCGCCGAGCCCCAGCCCCGGGAAGACGAAGGCGTTGTTGCCCTGCCCCGCACACCGCTCCCTGCCGTCGACCATCACGGGCGGGAAGGGGCTGCCGGTGGCCACCACGGCACGGCCTTCGCTCCACGCGAAGACCTCGGCGGGCGTGACCTCGCAGGCGGTGATCGGGTTCGACAGGGCCATCACCACCGGCCGGTCGCTCACCCGCGCCATGGCACGGATGGCCGGCTCGTCGAACCGTCCCTGGACCGCGGTGGTCCCGATCAGGACCTGCGGTCGCCAATGTTCGATCAGCGCCGCCAACGGAACGTCCCCGCCGGCCATCAGCTGGCTCGGCCAGGGCCCCGGATCGACGGCGAATGGCTGCTTCTCGGCAGTCAGCGGTCGCCCGGCATGGACGACGCCCTCGCGGTCGACCAGCGCCATGCTCGCCGCCGGATCCGCGCCGCCGGCACGTACCGCGTGCGATAGCAGGCGGCTGATGCCGATGCCCGCGGCGCCGGAGCCCACGATCAGGTAGCGAAGGTCGGCGACCGGCCGTCCGAGCAGCCGGGCCGCCGCCATCACCCCGGCCAGCACCGTGGCGCCGGTGCCCTGGACGTCATCGTTGAAGCTCGGCAGCCGATGCCGGTAGCGGGCCAGCAGCGCCAGGGCGTTCGCGCCCTTGAAGTCCTCCCACTGGAGCACCGCCCGCGGGAACGCTGCCTGCACCGCCTCGACGAACCGCTCGACGAAGGCCTCGTATGCCTCGCCGCGCAGCCGCGGCGCGCGATAGCCAACGTACAGCGGGTCATTGAGCAGCTCGGGGTTGTCGGTGCCGACGTCGAGCGAGATCGGCATCGTCGCCGTGGGGTGGACGCCGGCCGCCGCGACGTAGATGGCCAGCTTGCCGATGGGAATGCCCATCCCGCCGGCCCCCTGATCACCGAGGCCCAGGATGCGCTCGTTATCGGTCACGACCACCAACCGGATGTCGGCGGCGGCCGCGCTGCGGAGCAGCTGGGGCAGGCGGTCGACGTCGTCGGGCGTGAGCCACAGGCCCCGCGGGCGGCGAAGGATGTGGCTGAACTGCTGGCACGCCAGGCCCACCGTCGGGGTGTAGACGATGGGCATCAGCTCTTCGAGGTTGTCTCGCAGCACGCGATAGAAGAGCGTCTCGTTGCGATCCTGCAGCGCCGCGAGCCCGATGTAGCGCTCGAGATCATCGGTCTTGCGCCGGAGGTGCTCGAGCTCGAGGCTCGCCTGCTCCGCCAGGGTGAAGACCCGCGCCGGGAGCAGGCCGCGGAGCCCCAGCGCGTCGCGCTCGGCAACGCTGAAGGCGCCGTCCTTGTTGAGCATGCGGTCGGCCAGGAGCGCCGCCCCGCGCAACTTCACGCGGAGTTCGGCACCGTCCAGCCCCGACGCACCGGCGGTTCGCGGCAGATCGCTCACGGCCACGAGGCCAGCGTGGCGGTCTCCGGGGCGCCGGACGACGGCCGAACGTCCCCATTTCGGCCTGCCGTGGGTCACCTCGGCCCGAATCCCGGTAGGATTTGGCGGGCGAGTGGCGGAACGGCAGACGCGCCGGCCTTAGGAGCCGGTGTCGCAAGACGTGCGAGTTCGAATCTCGCCTCGCCCACCAGCGCCAGGACGCCCCGCACCATCGCGGACAGCCCGATCTCGCACCACAGGAGCTCC
>DATBJR010000076.1:0-3600 GCA_036556325.1 Candidatus Limnocylindria bacterium
GCCGTGATGAGGACCGGTTCGCCTGGCAGGTCAACGCTGATGTCCTGGTTGCGCATCGCCGTCAACGGCCCCAGCGGGACGAGCGCCTCGCGCACGAGATCTCGCGCATCGGTCCTGCGCCGATGGAGCTGGATCCGACCAGCTCGGAAGCGAGCCAGGTCGAGCAGGTCCTCGAGCAGCCGCTGCATGCGGTCGGCGCTGCGGCCGATCGTGGTGAGCAGCTGCTGGCGCTCCTCCGGGCTCGGTTCGAGGCCCGGATCAAGGAGCAGCCCGACGCTGGTGCGGATGGCGGTTAAAGGCGTCCGCAGCTCGTGGGCGATCGTCGCCAGCAGGTCGCCCCGCAGTCGCTCGAGCTCGCGAAGCCCCGGCACGAGGTCCGGACGGGCTGCCAGCGCCGCCGATGCAAGCCGTTGACCGAGCGTGGTCGGCACATACTCCGCCTCGCCGGTCTGTCGGTGCGCCGTCACCCGCACGAGGCCCAGGTCGCTCAACCAGTGCAGCCAGCGAGTGACGGTATCCGCGCTCACCTCCATTCCGAGCCGATCGAGCTCCGCGCGCAGCTCGTCGACAGAAGGGGCGTCCGCTAACAGGCCGAGCACCAGTGGCGCGACCAGTTGCGGGGCCCGACCGGGCGGCGGATCCGGGGTGCTCACGGGTGAAGCATACGGGCGCCCCCGTGTTCACGAAACGTTCATGTCGGCGCACGCAACGTCCACACCGGTTCACGCCGAATTTCACCTCAGGCGGAGACGATGGCTGCTGACCACATGCAGAGGGCACCTCACCAGATGGCGATTCAGGAGCGGCCGACGATCAGCGATCCGCCGAAGGGCGTCGCGCTGGCATCGGCGCTGGCTCAGTTCGACCAAGTGGCCGACCACCTCGACCTCGATCCGGAGCTGCGCGCCGTCCTGCGCGTGCCGAAGCGCGAGTGGACCGTCCGCTTCCCCGTGCGCCGCACGGACGGGCGGGTGGAGGTCTTCACCGGCTACCGGGTGCAGCACAACATGGCGCGCGGGCCTGCGAAGGGCGGCATGCGCTTCCATCCTGCGACCGACATCGACGAGGTCCGGGCCCTGGCGATGTGGATGACGTGGAAATGCGCCCTCGTGAACGTGCCGTTCGGCGGCGCGAAGGGCGGCGTCACGGTCGATCCGCGCGACCTCGATGCCGATGAGCTGGCGCGCGTCACCCGGCGCTTCACGGCCGAGCTGCAGGGGATCATCGGCCCGGAGATCGACATCCCGGCGCCTGACGTCGGGACGAACGCCCAGACCATGGCCTGGATGATGGACACCTACTCGATGCATGCTGGCTATTCCGTGCCGGGCGTCGTCACCGGCAAGCCGATCAGCCTCGGTGGGTCGGAGGGACGCGCCGATGCCACCGGTCTGGGCGTCGCATTCACCGTGCGGCGCGCCGCGACGAAGGTCGGCCTGGGGCTGGCAGGGGCGCGGGTGGCCGTGCAGGGCTTCGGCAACGTCGGCGAGTCCGCCGCGCGCAACCTGTCGCTGATGGGGGCGCGTGTCGTGGCTGTCACCGACATCGGCGGCGGCGTCCAGGATCCGGACGGGTTGAACGTCGACCGGCTGAAGCGGCATCTCGAGGAAACCGGGACGATTGCGGGAGCGCCGCGCACGCGCCCCATCGACAACGCCGAGCTGCTGGCCATGGACGTCGACGTCCTCGTCCTCGCCGCACTGGAGGGCCAGCTCACCGGCGCGAACGCAGCGGACGTTCGTGCCCGCATCGTGGCGGAGGGCGCGAACGGCCCGTCCACGCCGGAGGCCGACGCGATCCTCGACAAACGCGGCATCCCGGTCATCCCCGACATCCTGTGCAATGCCGGCGGCGTGGTGGTCAGCTACTTCGAGTGGGTGCAGAACCTGCAGTCGATGCAGTGGAAGCCGGAGGACGTCGCGCAACGCCTGAGGCGCGTCATGGACGACGCGTTCGACGAGGTGTGGCAGGTCAGCGAGGAGCAGAGCATCGCCATGCGGTTGGCGGCGCTGAGCATCGCCGTCGGGCGCGTGGCGCTCGCGCAGCGCCTGCGAGGCCTCTACCCGTGAGGGGCATCGACAACACGATCGAGAGCCCGCTCCTGGGCGCGGAGCTCACCCTGCCCTGCGGGCTTGTCTCGCTGCGCCTGCGCCGGCTCGCCGGACGCTGGCTGGCGACGGCTGTCGGCCCGCGCGGCGAGGTTGAGATCGGGGCGGATGCCTCGCCGTACCTGGCCGCTCAGCTCGCCCTCGAGAGGTGGCAGCCGGATTCGATCAGCGTGATGCTGGCCGTCGGTGGCGCCAGCCCGCTCGCGACCTCCGTCCCGGCCGCGACCGCGCCCCAGCCTTCGCCCGCTGACGGACGCCCTCCCGGGCTTCGCGTCAGGCCGGCGTAGCGGCCAGCTCCACTCCCGCGGCGATCTCCGCCGCCCAGGTAGCCGCACGCTGCAGCTCGCCGTCGAGCAGCGCCGGTTCAGTGTTCACGATGAAGCTGCCCTCGGGTTCGATGACGCGCGCGCCGATCTCCCGCAGCCGCTTGGCGATGCCTTCCGCGGCGGAGCCGGACAGCAGGCGCGGCCAGTTGATGCGGGTGTCGAACGCCGCCGCTGCCCGGCCGCGGAACGTCGAGACGTCCAGGCGATCGAGGTACGCGCGCTGCTCCGGGGTCATGCCGTGGCCCTCGGTCGGCCCGCCCAGGACGAAGAGGTCGACATCGGCCTCCAGGACGGATGGCGCCTCGTCGACAGGCAGGACGTCGGCCGTCCCGTGCTGGCGCAGGACCTCGCCGATGGTCTCGGCGACCCGCTGCGTGTTGCCCTTGTGCGTGACGTAGACGACCAGGCTCTTCATGCCGGTACCTCCGTGGGTATTGACGGGAGGAGTGTCCGGGGCGAGCCAGGCCTGAGCCTAGGGCCGGTGGTCCGTGGAGCCGGGTGCCATCGGTCGTGAAGGGCGGGTCAGGCCTCCGTGTAGTACACGCCGTCGAGGGCGCCCCAGGCCGCCGCGCTGAAGACGGCGCAGGCGGTCCTCGCCCGCGCGAACTCGTCGTCGCTCAACGCGTCGAGCCTGGAGGCCAGCATCGCGGGCTCATCCGTCTCGATGGCGTGCTCGCGGAAGTACTCCTGCGCGTCGTCGTCGACGGTACCGGCGTAATGCTCGCGCAGCCCGGCCAGCTTGCTCTGGGCCGTCGCGGGCTGCTGCACCTCGAAGCTGTACAGCGCGCCGAGCGCCTCCGGCACCTCGGCGAAGGCGTTCTCGCCGACGGCCGCCAGCGTACGGCTCTGCGGCAGGCGCATGGCGCCGGCCGCTGTCGTGCCGAGGGCGCCGCGGAAGCGGGACCACAGCTCGTCGTGCTCGCGCTCCTCCTGGGCGTAGGCCGGCTCGCCGATGCGCTCCCAGCCCTGGTCGAGCATGGCGATGAAGGGTGCCCACTCGGCAGCGTAGGCCGCCAGCCGCTCCATCGGCAGCGTGCCCGCCCGCCAGGCCTGGTAGAAGGGATGGGCGTTGAGGTCCCACTGCCGGACGATCTCGTCCAGCTCGTCGATGCGCCTGCTCATCGGTTCCTGGTCTCCATTCGGATTGCCTGCCATTCCCCCGGGAA
>DATBJR010000077.1:0-10369 GCA_036556325.1 Candidatus Limnocylindria bacterium
GCCGGCGCCCAGCAGGTCCGCACCCGCCGATGCGCTGCCGCCGGCGCTCGAGCCGGCGGATGCGCTGCCGCTCCCGGTGGAGCTGCAGGCCGCCAGCAGGACGATGGCGATCGCGCCGACCGCGATCAGCCGCTTGTGGACAGCGTCCATGCGAAGTTCCTTCTCCTCTGATGAAAGCGAGGCCGCCGGGCAGGCCGGACCGGCATCTCGTCGAGGAGCGTGAGGGTCGGGGCTTAACGTCGCCTTAGCAGTGCGTCAAGGGAAGGTCAAGAGCCGAGCGCCTGCGCCGGTGGCGGCGCGACGTCGTCGCGGCCCGCGGCGAGGAGGAACATGCGGATCCGATTGCGGAGGTCGTCCCGCGCGCGCCGGAATGCTGCCAGCCGCACGGCCTCGTCACCGTCCACCTCGGCGGGGTCATCGACGGCCCAGTGGGCCGACTCCTCGGCGCCGGGAAAGACCGGGCAATTCTGGCGAGCGCTGTCGCAGACGGTGATCACCCAACTGAACGGCTGCTGGACGAAGCGTTGCAGCGTCTTGCTCTCCTGGCCGCTGATGTCGATCCCGATCTCCCGCATGACCTGGATCGCCTCCGGCCGCACGGCCGTGGCCTCGGTTCCCGCGCTGAACGACTCGAAGCGCTCTCCTCCCCACTCGCGAAGCATGGCCTCGGCCATCTGCGAGCGCGCGCTGTTGTGCGTGCAGATGAAGATCACGCGCCGTGATTCCATGCTGGGGAGCCTAGGCCGTCCACGTTATCGGCGCATCAAGCGCACGAGGTTCAGCCCAGGATGGGGTGCACCACCAGGTAAGCGAGCCCCGCCACCAGCCCGGCAGCCGGGATGGTCAGCACCCAGGCGATGCCGATCTGGCGCGCCACGCCCCAGCGCACGGCATTGAAGCGATCGGAGGCGCCGGTTCCCATGATCGCGCTGGAGATGACGTGCGTGGTGCTGACCGGCATCCCGAGCTGCGAGGCGCCGAAGATGATGGTCGCGGCGGTGGTCTCCGCGGCGAAGCCGTGGACCGGATCCAGCTTCACGACCCGCGTGCCCATGGTCTTGATGATTCGCCAGCCGCCCGCGGCCGTTCCCAGCGAGATGGCGCTGGCGGCCAGGAAGATGACCCAGATCGGCACCTTGAACTCCGGCAGCACGCCGGCCTGGAAGAGCGCCAGGGTCATGACGCCCATGGTCTTCTGTGCGTCGTTGCTGCCATGGCTGAACGCCATATAGGCGGCGGACAGCACCTGCAACCGTCGGAAGCGATCGTTCATGGCGTGCGGGTTGGCGCGCCGAAAGACGTTGAAGATGATGATCATGAGGAGCAGCCCCAGCACGAAGCCGATGATCGGCGAGCTGATCAGCGGCACCAGGACCTTGTCGCGAACGCCGACGATGTTCCAGGAACCGGGGCCGGCCGCCGCGGCCGCAGCGCCCAGCAGGCCGCCAATCAGCGCGTGGCTGCTCGAACTGGGGATGCCGAGCCGCCAGGTGAAGAGGTTCCAGAAGATGGCGCCGATCAGCGCAGCCGCCACCACGGAGACGCCCTCCACGTTGCCGGCGATCAGCCCTGCCCCGACGGTCTTGGCCACCGCCGTGCCCGTCAGCAGCGCTCCGGCGAAGTTCGCGACCGCACTCATGGCGATCGCCCACTGCGGCTTCAGCGCGCGGGTGCTGACGCTGGTGGCGATGGCGTTGGCGGTGTCGTGGAAGCCGTTGATGTAATCGAAGGTGACTGCCAGCCCCAGGATGACCAGCAGCGTCAGGGTGATGCCCTCAGGCATGCTTGACGACGATGCGCTCGACTACGTTGGCCGCATCCTCGCAGGCGTCGATCGCTTTCTCGCCCAGGGAGTAGACGTCCTTCCACTTGATGACATCGATCGGGTCCTGGCCGTTCTTGAACAGCTCGGCCATGGCCTGGCGTACCAGCCGATCGCCCTCATTCTCGAGCCGATGGATCTCGATCCAGTGCTGCTCGAGATCCTTGAAGTGGCGAAGCTTGCCCAGCGCCGCGGTCAGCTGTTCGCATTGCCGCACGATGATCTCGGCCTGGGAGACCGCCACTGTCGACGGCTTGTCAATGCCGTACAGGATGCAGGTATCGGCGACCTCCTCGATGAAGTCCAGGATGTCGTCGAGGCGGCTGATCAGGGCGTGGATGTCCTCGCGGTCGAACGGCGTGACGAAGGTCGCTTCCAGCTTGTGGCCGATGTCATGGCTGATCTGGTCGCCGGCATGCTCGGCGTCGCGCAGCTGACTGGCCAGGCGCTCGCGCTCGTCGTAGTTACGGAAGAACAGCTCCAGCAGCCGAGCGGCGGCCAGCACGTTCTTCGCGTCGTCGACGAACAGGGTGTAGAACTTCTCCTCGCGCGGGATGAGCGGCAGGCGCATCGGCAAGGCCTCGTGCAGACGTGAGGGGCTGGCGCCGCGAACAGTAGCGGATGCGCTTGACCGATGCCGCACACTGGCGTCTCGAACGTCCCAGGAGGTGAGGAGGCCTCGTGATACCGCTCAACTCGGCACTGCTGTTGCACCGGCACGGGGACGACTGGCTCCCACTCCAGCCGGCTGAGCACTCGTCTGCCGATCACGATGTGGAGCGCCGCCTGCTGAAGGGCGACAGGCTCTTCAGGTGCGACGAATGCGACCTCGAGATCCTGGTCGTGCCACCCGACGCCGCCGAGGGGGAGTAGCGGCACTCGACAGCGCTTCGTGACTCGGCCCGTCAGCGACCCATCAGCTCCGCCACGATGTCGGCCGCCGGCTGCTCGCGGGTGACCGTGCCCACCGACGTCCCCGCGTAGAGGGCCATCGCGCTGATCTGGCCGGTGGTCGCCCGCCGTGGTGGCATCGAGCTGAATCGGGGCAGTGGCTCCCCCTCGTGGACTCCGGCATCGGCCGCGGCCAGCCGTTCGGCCTCGCCAATCGCCGAGCACAGCACCCGGTGCGGCGCATCCGGCCACCCGACCTCGAACGCGGTCGTGACGCAGGTCTCGGTCCCGGCCGCGTCAATGAGGGCGGCAAGGTACTGGGGATGGACGTCGGCCTCCGACGCCGCCAGGAAACGGGTGCCGATGCGGACCCCCGCCGCGCCGGCAGCGAGCAGCTCCTCGACCCGCTCAGGGCTGCCGATCCCGCCCGCGGCCACCACCGGCAGGTCGACGGCGGCGACGGTCTCGAGCAGCAGCCGGTCGAGCGACACCCGTCCGCGCAGGTGGCCACCGGCTTCGAAGCCCTGCACCGAGATGAAGTCGCAGCCGGCCATCGCGGCACCGATTGCCTCGCGCACGCTGCCGACATGCCACGCGACCAGGGCGCCGTGGCTCTTGGCCGCCTCCACCAGCGTCGCGTCCGGATCGCCCCAGAAGAAGTCGACGACATCGGCACAGTCGCCGGCGCGTGCGGCCAGCGCGCGGTCAGCCCATTGGGCCAGGATGCCGACCCCGACCGCCCCGTCGGCCAGCGCTCGCACCTGTCGGGTTAGGGCCTGCACCTGGTCGGGCGATCGACCGGGGACCATGCCCAGGCCGCCGGCCCGGATCACGGCGGCGGCCAGCTCGGGCGTGACGATGGCACCCATCGGCGCCAGCTGCAGCGGATGACGGCAGCCCACGAGGTCGTCCAGCGACCGGTGGCTGGCGATCATCCCGCCCGCTCTCGGACGACCTGCGCGATGTCGATGCGTCGAACCGCGGCGAAGATCGGCAGCTGCGACACCAGCGCCGCCAGCAGCACGCCGACCGCGCTGAACAGGAACGTCGTCGGGCGGACCCGGAGGTCGAACGAGAAGAGGTCGCTGCTGAATGAGGCCATGAACGCCGCCGCTGCCACATAGCCGACCAGCAGGCCGGGGACGATGCCGGCCACGGTCAGCATTACGTTCTCGGCGGTGATGAGCAGGCTCAGCTGACGCCCGCTCATCCCCGATGCGCGCAGCGAGGCGAGCTCGGTCAGCCGCTCGCCGATGTTCGCCGACATGACGTTGAAGAGCATTGCGAACGCCATCACCGCACCGAGCACGAGCATCGCCCCGACGAAGGCGTAGAAGAGGCCCATCAGCGACTGGGCCACGTGCTGGAGCGCGTGCAGATCGGTGACGACCGCGACGCCGTCCAGGTCGCGCAGCCTGGCCAGCACGGCGTCCCGCTCCGCTCCCGGCGCGATGCGCACGTTGACGCCGGATGTCGCCGCACCCGCTGCTTCGGAGCCGATGAGCTGCGCCAGCTGGGGCAGGCTGCCATAGGCATAGGTGCCCAGCGGCTCATCCACGAAGCCAGCGACCCGCACCCGGCTGTCGCGGTCGAGGCCGGTGAAGGCGAGCGTGACCTCGTCGCCGGCGGCAAGATCCAGCTGGCTTTCGAGTGCGGTTCCGACCAGGATGCCCGTCGCCGGCAGCTCGCTCGAGCCGGACGCCATGAGGAAGGCGTGCATGGAGGTCGGCAGCGGGAAGGCGATCAGCGCGGTGGCGTAGCGCTGCCCGGCGTGCTCGATCGTCACCGGCAACTGGGCAACCGGTTCAGCGCCAGCGACACCGCTGACCGCGTTGATCTCGGCCAGCGCCGCCGGCGTCGCCGCCCCGGCCAGGCTCAACGTCGCGTCCGCCCGCTGCGCCTCATCGAACTGCCGCTCGAGCAGCAGCTGGACGGTGTCCAGCATCGCCCACGAGACGAAGACCAGCGTCACGGCCAGCACGACACCGACCGCGGTCGACACGCTGCGCAGCGGTGCCCGTCCGATGCCGCGCAGGACGAGCTTCCAGCGCGCCGGGAGCCGGCGCAGCGGTGTCACGACCCGCTCGAGCAGGCTCTCGCCGCCGTGGCCGGCAATCGTCGGTCCGGCCATCGCAGCCGCGGGGCTGAGACGCGCGGCGCGCAGGGCGGGCGCCAGCGCACCGGCCGCACCGGCCACGACGCCGAAGGCCAGGCCGAGCAGGACGCTGGTCGGCCGGATCTGGACGATGGTGATGGGGATCGCGATCACCCCGGTGTAGATGGTGGTGATGACGCCCGCCAGCGCCAACCCCAGCGCGGCACCGATGGACGCGCCCAGCAGCCCGATCGCGACGCCGAACCCCAGGTAGTGCAGGAACAACCGTCGTGGGTCGTAGCCGACGGCCAGCAGCAGGCCGATCTGCGCACGTTGCTGGCCCACCAACCGGCTGAGGAGGACGTAGGCGGCCAGCGCGGCGGCGCCGAGGAAGAGCAGCGGGAAGAGGAGCGAGAGCTCCCCGAAGCCGTTGATGTCCTCCTGCAGCGCGGCATTCGAGGGCTGCTCCGCCTGGGTGAACGTGCTGGTGGCTCCCGCGGCCAGCGCCGCGTTCACCAGCCGCGCGGTGACCGACGGGTCATCGGCCGGACCGCGATAGCGCACGGCAACCTGCGGGATGGTCGCTGCCGGCGGCAGCGCGTTCAGCATGGCCTGTGGCGCGAACAGAACGCCGAACTGATCGGGCAGGGTCAGGACCTCCTGGCGGCTGCGCGCCGGCCAGATGTACTCCGCCGACGCGGCGATGCCACGCACCGTCAGCCGCGTCCAGCCCGATGGCAGCCTCAGTTCGAGGCTGTCGCCCGCCGACAGCCCGAAGTGGTCGGCCACGTGGCGCTCCACGAGCACGCCGTTCGGGTCATCGGCGCGCAGGTAGTCGCCTGACAGGACGAGCACGTCGTTGACCGACGCTCGCCGATCGGCCGGCAGGCCAACGACCTGCGCCACCAGCGCCGCATCCCCGATTCGCAGCGGCAGGTCGGCCACCGAACGCGGCTGCACCGCGGCGACACCCGGATCGTCAGCAAGCGCTGCCGCCACCCGATCCGGGTTCCCGCCCTGGACGGTGAGCGTCGCGAAATGGGTGCGGTCGAATACGGCCTGGTAGGAAGCCAGGAGGTTCTGGTACGCGTCGTACGACGCGCCGAACAGCGCAACGCCGAGCAGCACGGTGACGACGATCGCGACGAATTGCCAGCGCCTGCGGCCGACGTCGCGAGCCAGCTTGCGTTCGAGCAGGCTCACCAGCTGACCTGGTCGGCCGGGATCGGCTCGGTGACCGCGCGATCCTCGACCAGCCGGCCGGATCCCATCCGGACCACGCGGTCAGCCATGGCGGCGATGGCCGCGTTGTGCGTCACCGTCAGCACCGTGCGCCCGTCGCCGGTGGCCTGGCGCAGCAGCGCCAGCACCTGGCGGCCCATGGCCAGGTCAAGCGACCCGGTCGGCTCGTCGCACAGCAGCAGCGGCGGACGGTTGACGAGCGCACGCGCGATGGCCACCCGCTGCTGCTGGCCGCCGGACAGCGCGCCGGGAAAGTGATCCAGACGATCCTCCAGGCCCACGGAGCGAAGCGCCTCCACGCTCCGCTGCTCGGCGTCAGGGCCGTCCAGCTCGGCAACCAGCTGGACGTTCTCGCGGGCGGTGAGGGTGGGCACCAGGTTGAAGAACTGAAAGACGAAACCGAGCGTGCCGCGCCGATAGGCGGTGAGCTCGCCACCGTCGAGCCCAGCCAGGTCGGTGCCGTCCACGTTGACGTCTCCGCTCGTCGGCTGCTCGATTCCCCCGATGATGTTGAGCAGGGTCGTCTTGCCGGACCCGCTTGGCCCCAGGACGACGACGAATTCGCCCGAGCCGATGGCGAGGCTGACCTCGCGCACGGCATCGACGGTCACCGCCCCCTCCCCGTACCGCTTCGAGAGCCTGTCGAGCACAACGAGCGGGCCGCCCACCTGCGAGACCTCCACGACCGATCCGGATTTCGCACATAATAGCCACCTGGCAACTAACTTGCTCTGGCGGGTGACAGATGACGGACGGCCGGCTGGCGGAGCTTCTCGAACGGATCGTGCTGGCCGGGGTTGGCCTCACCGCTCGTGCGCTGGCGGAGGCGGCTCCGGGCGTTGAGCTGACCTTTCCCCAATGGCGCGTGCTGCTCGTCCTCGGGGAGCAGGAGGACGGCGCCACGGTGAGCGAGGTTGCGTCGCGCATCGGCGTCACTGTTCCCGCCACCAGCCGCCAGCTACGGCGCCTGGCCCGCCGTGGCCTGGTGGACGTGGGGCCCGACCAATACGACCGACGCGCCGCCCGCGCCCGCCTCACGGACGCCGGGGAGGAGACGCGCGAGGCGATCCTGGCCTATCGGAGCCGCCGCATCGGGGAGCAGGCCGCTGAGCTGCGGATCCCGCGCGCCACCCTCGAGGACCTGGCGAAGATCGCCGACGCCTTCGACATGTACCGATGAGCGTCCGCCGTCTCGTCGCCAGTGGCGGCCTCGTCGGCCGCCTCTCTCGTCGCCTCCTCGGAAGTGGCAGCGGCCTGATCTTCATCGCGATCGTCATCGGCCTGGGCGCCGGGGTAGGCGCCATCGTGTTCCGCGACCTGATCGGAGTCTTCACCCAGCTCTTCACGGGCCAGTCGGCGCACGGCCTGGTCGGCCCGGTCAGCCACCCGCTGCTGCCGGGGCTTGGCCGCTGGTTCATCGTGGCCGTGCCGGTCATCGGCGGATTGCTGTACGGCCCCCTCATCGATCGTTTTGCGCGCGAGGCACGCGGGCACGGCGTCCCGGAGGTGATGCTCGCCGTCGCCGCGGAGGGGGGCCGCATCCGGCCCCGAGTCGCGGTTATCAAGTCCCTGGCCTCCGCGATCTGCCTGGGGGCCGGCGGCTCCGTCGGACGAGAGGGGCCGATCGTCCAGATCGGTTCGGCGCTCGGCTCGGCGATCGGCCAGGCGCTGCGCGTTGGCGAGCTGAACCTGCGGCTGCTCGTCGCCTGCGGCGCCGCGGCCGGCATCTCAGCAACCTTCAATGCGCCGATCGCCGGCGTCTTCTTCGCGCTGGAGCTCATCCTGCGCGACTTCGAGGTCCGCTCCTTCGGCGCGGTGGTCCTGGCTTCGATCGCCGCGGACGTGGTGGGCCGGGCGGCCTTCGGCGACGCCTTCTTCCTGCCGTTGCCCGGGTTCCAGATCGTCAGTCTCTGGGAGTACCCGCTCTACGCCCTGCTGGGTGCGCTGGCCGCGGTCGTCGGCGTCGCCTTCATCCGGATCCTGTACGGGACGGAGGACCTGCTCGACCGACTGTGGCGTAATCGGCCGGAGTGGCTGCGTCCCGCGGTCGGCGGCCTGGCCCTGGGTGTGCTGCTGTTCGTCCTGCCGCAGCTCTACGGAGTCGGCTACGCGCCGCTGGAGCAGGCCATCAGCGGGCAGCTGGCGCTGTGGCTCCTCCTCGTCCTGCTGGCCGGGAAGCTCGTCGCGACGAGCCTCACCATCGGCATCGGCGGCTCCGGCGGTGTCTTCGCCCCGTCGCTCTTCATGGGCGGCATGCTGGGCGCGACGTTCGGCACGGTGGCCAACCTGCTGTGGCCAGGTTCGGTTGCGCCCATCGGCGCCTACGGGCTGGTGGGCATGGGCGCCGTCTTCGCCGGTGCGGCACGTGCGCCGATCACTGCCGTCCTGATCCTCTTCGAGCTGACCGGCGACTACCAGATCATCCTGCCCATGATGCTGGCGATCGCGCTGTCGGCGGGACTGTCGAGCGTCCTGTCGGGCGACACGATCTACACGCTCAAGTTGCGGCGACGTGGCATCGATCTCCAGCCTGGTCGCATCCGCAACCCGATGGAGCTCATCAGCGTGCGCGATGCGATGCGGCCCATGCCCAACCCGATCGAGGCCGCGACCCCGATCGGCGACGTCATCGAGCGCTTTGCTGCCGACGACGTCGACGCGCTGCCCGTGGTCGCCGAGGGTGCCTACCAGGGCGTCATCACCTCGTCGCGCATCGACGAGGCCATCAGCAGCGAGGGCGCCGGGGTCACGGCTGCCGACCTGGTAACGGCTGCATCACCGGTTTCCTCGGACCGGACCCTGGAGGACGCGCTGCACCATCTGGTCACGGCCGGCAGCCCTGGCGTCGCCGTCACCGAGCGAGGTGACGGGCGGGTCATCGGCTGGCTGGCGCACCGCGACGTGCTCGCGGCCTACCTCGCGCGCCGCGCCGGCGGCAGCCCACGGGGCGCTGCCCACGGGACCGAACGTGGCCCTCTCGACAAGCTGGAACCGCCGCTGGCTGGGACGGCCTGACCGAAAGGCCCCTCGCGGCCGGGCAGGAGGCCGACGTTCACGAGGTGCAGTGCTGCATGGCGGTCGGCGAGCGGGTGTCGAAGGTGGCGGTGCCGATGGGCGGTCCATCGATGATCTCCGAGGTATCGATGACATAGCTGCCCTTCGGTTGGCTGACGTTGAAGCGGTCCATCCCGCGCGGCGCCGGGCCATCGCGCTTCTCACCCAGGATCGTGTACTTGGAACCGTGGCAGAGGCACTCGAACCAGTGGCTGGAGTCGCACAGTTGCGGGATCTGGCAGCCCAGGTGCGGGCACTTGCGGTAGAGCGCGAGCACCACGCTTCCGGGATCCGGAATGGTGGCGCTCTTGCCCAGCACCAGGTCCTTGCCGGCCGGGACGTTCACGAAGAAGGCCCGCGCCTCCGTGACGATGTATGGCTCACCCTGTGCCCAGCTTGGGAACTGGCTGACGATGTCCTCGGCGGCGCCGACCTCGATGTCGGCGCCCAGCCCCCCGGTCAGGTTGGGCCACAGGAAGGCCAGCGTACCGCCCAGGAACTCGAGCGAGAGGAGGCCGACCCCCACCGCTAGTACGCGGCGCATGAAGGCCCGGCGGCTGATGACCCCAATCGGCACATCCGGCACCTCGCCGTACCGGCGGGGAGGCACAGGTGAGGAAGTGGTCATGGGCCCTCCATCCTAAAAGGTTGCCAGTGGGCTAGCAAATGGCTACCCTATGCGGAGGAGGGCAGATGCTCAAGATCACAGCCAAGGCCGCCGCTCGTCTCGTCCACACCAGGGACGAACGAGGGTTCGACGCATCCTTCGGGGCGCGGTTCGTGCGTGGCACCAATGGCGTGGGACTCACGTTCGCGGCGGGTCCACGTCGCCGGGACAGGGTTCTCGACGAAGCGCCGCTGCCGGTGTACATCGCGCAGGACCTGGCCCCGATTCTCGACCACGCCGTCATCGACGAAACGACGGATGACCGCGGATCGAGGCTCGTCGTCCGGCAGCAGGAGGAAGCACCAGCGCCTGGCTGACGTCCGACGCGGCGCCAGCCAATCCTCGCGGCTGCCCACCGCGTTGAGAGACGCCGTGGTCAGGTTCGTGACTCGCGTCCCGCGCTGCGCCCCAACTCCGCTGCCACAAGTGCCCGGTGCGCTCCGCGTCGGGGAGGAGGCGCAGCGAGCGCCCGCGACGTCGAATACTTCACGACGGACGACGAATGCGGACCGCGATGATGGCCAGGCCGATGAGCAGCAGGACGGCGCTTGCCACGATGAGCGCCGGAGATGCGAGGCCAGTCCCGAATTGGCTGCCT
>DATBJR010000078.1:0-2003 GCA_036556325.1 Candidatus Limnocylindria bacterium
GGGCATCGGCCTGGTCCTGACGGTGGTCGCCTTCGCCGACTTCTTCGGCTCGTTCAACAATCCCGGGCTGGGGATGCCGCAGAACTTCTGGATGGGCTTCATCGGCCTGCCGCTGCTGGCCATCGGCGCCGCGATCACCAAGGCCGCGTACCTGGGCCCCGCCTCGCGCTACGTGGCCGGCGAGGTGACGCCCACCATCCGCGACACGCTGGATGCGCTGGGGTTCGGCGAGGCGCGGACGGTATGCGCCTCGTGTGGCGCGGAGAACGATGCCGGCGCGCGCTTCTGCGACAGCTGCGGCAAGCCGCTGAGCCGGACCTGCGCCTCGTGCGGCGCCGGCAACGACGCGAACGCGCGCTTCTGCGACGGCTGCGGAGCGCCGCTGCCGGCCTGATTTCTCGCCACGGGAGAAGACCATGCTGCACGGTCAGCTTGTGACGCTGCGACCTATCCGCTCGACCGACATGGACGAGCTCTACGCGGCGCACACCAACATTGCCAACCGGGGCGCCTTCTTCCCGCTGGGCGTTGCGTCCGAGACGAAGTTCCGCGCCGAGTTCGCCGAGCACGGCTACTGGGAGCGCGAGGAGGGGATGCTGGTCATCGTCTCGGCCGAAGGCGAGATCGCCGGGCACATCGAGTTCTTCAAGCCAGTCAACTATTGGGACGCCTTCGAGCTCAGCTACCAGCTCTACGAGGATCGCTTCGCCGGGCGCGGCTATGTGACCGAGGCCGTGCAGCTGCTGACCGACTACCTGTTCGCGAGCAAGAAGCAGAACCGCATCCAGTTGGTCATCGTGCCGGACAACGCCGCCTCGCGCCGCATCGCCGAGAAGTGCGGCTTCCAGTCGGAGGGTGTGGCGCGCGGCGCGTTCTTCAACGACGGTCGCAGCCAGGACGTGATGATCTACGGCCTCACCCGCGACGATCCCCGGCCCTGGCACCGCGCATGACCGCGTCCCTGCGCGGGACGCTGATCGCTCACGCCCTTGGCCTGCCCGAGGCGTGGGAGGACCACCCATGGGGCGAGACGGTGGCGAAGGTGGGCAAGAAGGTGTTCGTCTTCTTCGGCATGGATCCCGATGAAGCGGACGAAGCCACGCACCTCACCGTCAAGCTACCGATGTCCCACGAAGAGGCGCTGGCACTGCCGTTCACCGAGCCGGCTGGCTACGGGCTGGACCGCGGCCATTGGGTGACCGTCCATGCGCCGGCCGACTGGCCGGCCGACATGCTGCTCGACTGGATCGAAGAGAGCTATCGGGCCGTGGCGCCGAGGAAGCTGGCGCAGGCGCTCGGCGGCTGACAGCGGCGAATCCTGAGCACGGCCGGGAACCATCCGCCGCCCAGGCTCGTCCAGCCTTCCACTTCGGAGCCGATCGCCATCGGCCAAATGAGCTGGGAGGCACATCTCCATGCGACGCCTGATGATCCCGCTGGTGGCGGCGGCCGCCCTGCTGGTCACAGCCAGCCCCGCGCTGGCCTGCGGTGGGCTGATCGGCCCCAACGGGGCGGTCAACCTGCTGCGCACCACCACCTTCGCCGGCTATCACGACGGCGTGGAGCACTACGTCACCAGCTTCGAGTTCGCCGGAGGCGAGGGCGAGTTCGGCAGCATCGTGCCACTGCCTGACGTGCCGACCGACGTGGTGCGCGGCGGCGACTGGACGCTGCAGCGCCTGGTCCAGGAGACGCAGCCGGCGCGGCGCGAGGGGTTCTTCCTCGGCGTGGCCGCGGGAGCGGCCGAGGACGCAGAGGTCCTGCTCGAGACGAAGATTGACGCGCTGGAGATCACCATCCTCCGCGGTGGTGGCGACCAGGTCGGCCTGTGGGCCGAGGAGCATGGCTTCCGCCTGCCGCCCGATGCACCCGAGGTGCTCGACTTCTACGCCGACCGCTCGCCCATCTTCATGGCCGCCCGCTTCGACGCCGATGCGGCTCGCGAGCGTGGCCAGAACGTCGGCGACGGGACACCGGTGCACCTGACCATCCCCACGGACAAC
>DATBJR010000079.1:0-17050 GCA_036556325.1 Candidatus Limnocylindria bacterium
CAGGATCGCGTCGCTCGTCTACGGCTGAAGTGACGGAACAGGTCCGCCGAAGGCGGGCTTCTCACATAGCCATTCATTCGGTCCCGTCTGGTGGCAGTCAGATCGAAATGCGTAGGGGGAAGCTATGAAGACTGCCCAGAACACGAATGCCGCGACTGCAAGCATGGTGAGCGCGGCGCCGAAGAAGAAGGTTTCGCGCCTGATCATTTCGGGAATCCTACTGCCGCGAAGTAGCAGCTCGCAATGGGACGAACGTGGACACGCCGCTTGTCCGTCAGTTAGTCCGTCACAAGCCGCTCCACAACCGCTAGCGAGCGCGCAATGGAGCGTGAGTGATGGAGCCGAAGGTGGGATTCGAACCCACGACCGACGGTTTACGAAACCGTTGCTCTACCCCTGAGCTACTTCGGCCCGCTGGACGCCACCGTCGCGGCGGCTGAGGCCAGGCCGATGTTAGCAGCGTGACCGGCCGACCTCCATCGTTGCACCAGGACACCATCTGGCGTTGCGGTCCCGGCTTGGGTACGCTCGCTCTCTCACCGGACAGGCGTCGCAGCCCCGCGGCGCCACCCCGAGAACGGAGGAGCAGATGAAGATCGAGGAAGTCGAGGGCATCGGGCCAGTCTTTGCCGAGAAGCTGGGCGAGGTGGGCATCGTCACGACTGACGACCTGCTGGAGCGGGGTGGCAAGAAGTCGGGCCGAGCTGCCATCGCCATCGAGACCGGGATCAACGAGGGAATGATCCTGGAATGGACCAACCACGTTGACCTGATGCGGATCAAGGGCGTTGGCTCGGAGTTCTCCGACATGCTCGAGGCCGCCGGGGTCGACTCGCCGGCGGAGCTCGCCCAGCGCAACCCGGTAAACCTGGCCGAGACCCTGGCCGAGCTGGACATGGCCCGCAACACGACCCGCCGCATTCCGTCGGCCGAAATGGTCGCCGGCTGGATCGCGGAGGCCAGGACGATGGAGCGCAGCGTCGAGCACTGACGCGCGCACGCCGCGAGCCGATGAGCGCCGGTGCTGATCCAGTACCGGCGCCGTCGTCTCAGTCCTTCAGGTGCTCCGCGGCAAACTGCCGCATGGCATCGACGTTCGGCTCCAGCACGTAGCCGCGCCCGTCGCCGCGGTCGCCGGCGAAGGTCATGAAGCCATGGTCCGGGTCGAGGACCTGGGTCGTGACCTGGGCCGTCTGCGCCCGGCGCGCCAGCTCGATGAGCGTCAGCATGTCCTTCAGGGGCAGGTCGGTCTTGAAGGAATGGAGGCTGTCGAGGATGGCCTGGATGTCGACGCTCGCGGACGGCGAGACCAGCTTCCTGACGATCTGGAGCAGGACCTGCTGCTGGCGGCCGGCGCGCTCGAAGTCATTGGTCGTGTACCGGCTCCGAACGTAGTCCTCGGCCGTCTCGCCGTCGAGCAGCTGGCGCCCGGCGGCCAGGTTCAGGTCGAGGTGTGCGTCGACGAGCGGCTCCCTGACGCGGACTCGCACACCGCCGATTGCCTCCACCATGTCCGCGAGGTCGCCCATATCGATCTGGACGTACTTGTCGATCTGGATCTGCAGCAGCTCCCCGACCGCGCCAACGAGGCCCTCGGCGCCCTGCTGCGAGTAGATGGCGTTCACCTTCTGCTGCCAGGTCGAGCCGTCGGGCATCGGGATGTCCACCGTGTCGCGTGGCAGGCTGACGAGGGTCACCTGCGACTGGTCGGCGTTGATGCTGGCCACCATGATCGCGTCGCTGTTCACGCCCTTCTCGAGCCTGCGGCGGCGCTCGTCACTGTCCAGGCCAATGACCAGCACCGTGAGCCGATGGCTCAGCAGGTCCGCGTTGAGCGTCGGTACCGGCGTCGGGCTTGGCGACGTCGGGGGGACCAGCGGCGCTCGCTGATTGAGGAGCACGAATCCCAGCACGGCGGCCACCACGGCCAGCGCCCCCACGCCGGCGATCATCGGCCACGGACTGCGGCGCGCCCTTTGTGCCTGGGGCTGGGTCATCGCCGTCCTCTGTGCGCGGGGCGTGCCAGCGCCCGGGAGCCGTCAGGCACGCTGCTCGGGCGGCATCCAGCCGTGGATCAGCTCGTCGTGGTACCGCGGCGCATCGTCGGCAGCAGCGCGTCCGCGTGGCGGCGGAGCCATCGGCGCCTTGCCCCTGGCGGCCAGCACGTAGTAGGCGCAGACATCGGTCAGGGGGCAGAGGCCGCAGATCGGCCGGGGCGCACGGCAGGTATCCCGGCCATGCCGGATCAGCTCCACGTGGAAGGGGTACATCTCGTCCGGCCGGAGCACCTCCTCCAGCAGGTCGTGCGCGCGGTCGAGCGGGGTCCGCGGCGGCAGCATGCCCAGCCGGGTCGCGACGCGGTGCACGTGGGTGTCCACCGGCACCGCCGGCCGGCCGAAGCCGAACAGCAGGATGATGCTGGCCGTCTTGCGGCCGATACCGGTCAGCGACACGAGCCAGCCCCGCGCCTCGTCCAGCGGCTGTGTCCCCAGAAACGAGAGGTCCCAGCTGCCTGCCGTCCTGGCGTGGACCTCGGCCAGGGCATGCTGGATGCGCGGCGCCTTGGTCGGCGCCAGCCCACCCGGGCGGATGACCTCGACCAGCTCGTCGGTTGGAGCGCCCAGGACCGCGTCCCAGTCCGGGTAGCGCTGGCGGAGCGCAGTGAAGGCCCGGAACGAGTTCGTGTCGGCCGTGTTCTGGGACAGGATGGTCAGCACCAGCTCGCTGACCGCATCGAGCCGCGGACCGGCCCACCTCGGATGGTCGTAGCGCCGGCCGAGTCGCTCCAGCACCACGTCCGCCAGGGCGCGGCGCCGGCGCCGATCGGCGGCGAGCTTCTGGGGGCTCGGCCCGCGCCGCCTGGCGGGCCGTTGCGACGCACCGGCGCGGGGCATCTAGCCGGCGCGCTCCGCCAGTCCCGCGCCGACCTCCACCGTGCGCGCCAGGCGTTCGGCCGCGTTGGCCAGCAGCCGCTCGGTATCAGCCATCGACTCCTCGAGCGACATCGGCCGGTCGCCGATGGGCTGCACCACCGCGAACGCGCCGGACGCATCCAGGGCGGCGGCGCCGGGGCCCAGCGCGCCGCACAGCAGGATCACGGGCGCGTTCCGGCTGCGCGCCAGGCGCGCGACGCCCATGGCCGCCTTGCCGGACAGCGTCTGCTCGTCGGCGCGCCCCTCGCCGGTGATCACGAGGTCGGCGGCTTCGAGTGCCTCCCCCAGGCCGATGAGCTCGGCCACGACCTCGACACCTGGCCGGACCTTGGCGGCGGTGAAGCCCAGCAGGCCGGCCGTCGTGCCGCCGGCGGCGCCGGCGCCGGGGATGTCCGCCACGAACCGCCCCATGGCCCGCTCGATGGCGTGCCCCCAGGCCGCCAGCGCGACGTCCAGCTCCTGGACCGCGCCGGCATCAGCGCCCTTCTGCGGGCCATAGGTCGCAGCCGCGCCGCTCGCGCCGCACAGCAGGTTCGTGACGTCAGAGGCGATCGTCAGTGTCACCTCGTCAAGTCGTGGATCCAGCCCATCAACCTCCACGTCGGCGAGGTGCGCCAGCGCGGCGCCGCCGGACGCCAGCTCTTGACCCTGCGCGTCCAGCAGTCGCAGGCCCAGCGCCGCCAGCAGCCCGCTGCCGCCATCGGTGGTGGCGCTGCCGCCCAGCCCCAGCGTGATGCTGGTCGCTCCGGCGTCCAGGGCGGCGCGAAGCAGCTCCCCGGTGCCACGGGTGGAGGCGCGGCGCGCGGCGTCCGGTGTTCGCTCGTCGGGCGCCAGCCGCGCCAGGCCGGAGGCCTCGGCCATCTCGATGAACGCCTCGCCGTCGCCGAGCTCCAGCCAGCTCGCCTCGACCGGCCGGCCCAGGGCGTCGACGGTCGTCAGGGAATGACGCACAGCCGCGTCACCGAGGGCGGCCGTCAGGGCGGCCAGCGTGCCCTCCCCGCCATCGGCCATCGGCGCCAGACGCACCTCGTCCTCGGGACGGACGCGTGCCCATCCCTGGGCAATCGCCTGGGCCACCGTCACCGAATCCAGCGCACCGCCGAACGAATCGGGCGCGATGACCAGTCGGGTGCTGCGCGTCACAGCGATGCGTCGGGCGGGCGATAGAGCGCGCAGATGGCCCCGGCCGGATCACGAATGACGCAGAACTGTCCGCCGCCCATGTCCCGCGGGCCATCGAGAATCGCGCCGCCCAGCTCCGCGCAGCGGGCCGCGCTGGCCTCGACGTCCTCGACGGCGAAGTACAGCAGCCACGCCGGCGGCACGTTCGCATTGGTGTCGCGCGCGTGGCAGATGCCGGTGACGACTTCGCCGCCGGCGGAGAGGATGTCGAAGTCGTTGTACTCGCCCATGTCGTGGTCGCGCGACTCCCAGCCGATCACCTGCTGGTAGAAGTCGCGGATCTCCTCGGCGGGGCCCACGGTCAGGTCCTGCCAGACGATGGTGCCGACGGGTGGGCGAGCGGGGCTCATGGGGTCCTCCTTCAGCGCTTGAGCGAACGGCGCCGTTCCTGGTAGGCCGGCACGGTCTTCATCGGCGGCCGCAGCTCGTCCCCGATCTCGCGGACCTCCAGGTTGAATCGGTCCTTGTCCTGGTTGATGAGCTTCATGCCGCGGCCCACCTCGGTCAGCAGCTCGATCCGGTGGCGCTCCTCCAGCTTGCGGATGGCGCCCTGCAGGATCACGTAGCTCATCTGCGACAGGTTGCCCAGCGGCTGGTTGCGGTGGATGCGACGCTCCAGGTCCACCTGGCCGACGGCGGACAGGCCCACCGCATCCAGGATGTCGATCAGCAGGCCGATCTCCACGCTGTAGCCGGTGTAGAACGGCACCGACTCGAGCAGAGACCGGCGCCCCGCATACTCCCCCGACAGCGGCTGGATGATTCCGGACAGCTCCGGGAAGAACAGGTTGATCAGCGGCCGGGCCATGAGCTCGGTGACGCGGCCGCCGCCCTCCGAGAGCAGCTTGTCGCCCTCGCGGATCGGCCGCCGGTAGAAGCCCTTGACGTACTGGATCCGCGATTCGCGCAGCAGCGGCCCGACCAGCCCGAACACGAACCGCGGCTGGATGTTGCGGATGTCGGTGTCGATCCAGGCCACGATGTCGCCGTCCAGGACGTGCAGGCTCTTCCACAGCGCCTCGCCCTTGCCGGGGTGGCTGCCCAGCTCGGGGAGGATGGCCGAGTGGCGATAGACCGGCACGCCGAGCCCCTCGGCGATCTCGACGGTCCGGTCCTGCGAGTCGGAATCCACCACCACCAGCTGGTCGATCAGCGGCGCGCGGTCCATCAGCGCCGACTTGATGCGCCGGATGACCAGGCCGATGGTCTTCTCCTCGTTCAGGGCCGGCAGGCCGACGCTGACCGTCAGGCCCTGCTTCTCCTTGAGCTCCACCAGCCGGCCGATGTCGCGGAACTCGGAGGCATGGAACGTGTTCTCGGCGAACCAGCGGTCGACGATGGACGGCAGTGCCTGGCTGTGCTCCGCATAGGCATCGGCCGCCGCCAGCGTGCCCTCCGCCGAGCGGAGCTCCTCGAAGGTGGCGACGCCCAGCTTCTGCTTGGTCTTGACCACGATCACGGTCGGCTTTGCCTTGGAGGCGACCGCGTCCGCCACGGTGCCGAATAGGAAGCGCCCATCCGGCGCCGCATTCGACGGCTGGGCCGATGCGCCCATCACCACCAGGTCGTGCTGCGCGGCCTCGCGGATGATGGCCGTCCGCACGCTGGTCGCCTCGCGCAGGATGCCGCGCACCTTGCGGCCCCCACCGTGCTCGGTGACGAAGGCGTCGAGCGCGTCCTGCTCGCGCTGGACCGCCCGTGCACCGATGCCCTTCGGCACCACGTGCAGCACCGCCACCTGGGCGCCGAAGCGGCGCCCGAGGTCGCGCGCCAGGCGCATGGCCAACTCGGCGTGGGGGCCGCCGCGCACCGGCACCAGGATCGAACGGACCTGGTCCACGCCGCGCTGCTTGACCACGGCGATGTCGCACGGCGACTCGCGGACGACCGCGTCGATCGTCGGCGAGAAGACCGGGGCGGCGGCCTTGCCGCCGCGCTCCGCCTCGGCCCTGGCTGCGGCCGCGGCGGACGGCGGGCCACCCCAGCCGAAGATGACGAGGTCGGTGCCCTCCTCCCCGACCGCCTCGATCACGCCATCGGCGGCGCGGCGGCCGATGCGGACCATGGTCCGGATCTCGACTCCTTCCTCGTCGCCGAAGTCGAGCACGCGTTGCAGGAGGCGACGGGCGGTGCGGGCCTGGGTGGCGCCCTCGGACAGCGACACGCCCTCCGGCACCTCCACGATGCCGAGCGCCGTGATCTCGGTCGGCCGCCCGTCGCTGACGCCGGAGCCGATGCGCACCAGGTCACGCGCGGTGCGCGGGTTGGCGAGCGGCAGCAGGATGCGGTACGGCGTGCGACGGCGGGGCATCAGGCCTGCCGCTTGCCCGCGCCGCGCATCTCCTTCCAGCGCGCGACGAGGTACGGCTTCAGTTCCTCGAACTCACGCGCCTGGGTATCGATGACGCGCTCCGCCTGGTCGGTGGTCATCTCCAGCGTCTCGCCGATGAAGCCCGCGGTCCGCGCGAAGTACAGCGGCGTCAGCGCGGCCAGCAGCTGCTCGCGGTCGGCCTCCGGCCGGTGGAAGGCGACCATGGTGTCGTACAGGCAGCGGATCCACAGCTCCGCCGGGAAGTGGAAGTCGGCGGGCTCCGGCGGGATCTCCAGCGCCATGACCCGCTCCAGCTGCTCGGGGGCCAGCATGCCGTCCCATGCCTGGCGCTGCGCCAGCCGCGCAGTGTCGAAGTTGTCGATCAGCTTGGCGTGGTTGACGTCGATCATCTCCGGGGCAATCACGCGCTCGAAGCCGTACTCCGGGATGGCGTGCGAGCCGCGCACGCGGAGCCATCGGTCCTCGTAGACGCCGGCCAGGCGGAAGAGGGTGCCGACCACCTGGCGGAACATCGGCCCCAGGTCGGAGGCGGGATCCTTCGCGTCGTGAATCTTCGCGCCAAGGCGCGCCTGGCAGACGGCGAAGCCCTCGTTGATGGCCGAGTGCGTCATCCAGATGTCGAGCCCGAAGCGCGCCGTCAGCTCGTCGAAGGTGCCGAGCTCCAGGTAGCGCTGCACCAGGTCGCCCGACACCGCGAACTCGCCGCCGATCGGCTGGCGGATGCGCGCCCCGTACAGCGCCCGCGTCAGCGGGTAGGCGATGTTGTTGGTGATGGTGCCGTCGTACTTGTAGCGCGCGTACAGCGGCGCCACGAAGTCGTAGCCCCCCTTGAGGATCGGCCCGGCCAGCAGCTCGATCCACTCCGGGACGATGCTGCGCAGGTCCGAGTCGACCATGACGAACGCCTTGGCCTTCAGCTCCCGCGCCACCTCGAACAGCGCACGCACCGCGCTGCCCTTGCCGCTGATGCCCTGGTAGGTGAAGCTGATTCGCTGCAGCTTGTGGCGCGGGCTGACCAGGATGACCTTCTCGATGTAGTCCGGGCTCTCGGTGCTCACCGCCACCCGCGGCGTGTCGTCCGGGGAGCCGCCATCGCTGTTGACCAGGATCGGCTTGAGGTCGGGGAAGTACTGGACCATGCCGGCCGTGGCGGCGCGGACCACGTAGCCGATGGTCTCCGCGTTGCCGAAGCTGGGAATGCCGACCATCAGGTCCGCGTTCCCCACGCGGCGGACCTCCGCGAGCCCCTTGGCGTCGAGCGCCGATTCCGGCGGGGCGGACGATGTGGTCGTCAGGGCTGGCCTCCTGCGAGCGTGGCTTCTGCGTTCGCGAGCGTGGCTTCTGGGTGCGGCCCGGGGCTCAAGCCTAGCACCCACGGCCGCGAGGCGATCTGCCGGGCGCCAGCCTGTTGGACGCGCTGGCGCCGGCGCAAATCCGACCATCCGGTCATGGCGCGAACGTTAGAGGGATCGAATGAGGTGGACGCGCCGTGCGGCGCCAACATTCGTGCTCAGGGCAGCGGCGATCCGGCCGCCAGGGCACACTGCCGCACCCAACGTTCCGGTGATGGCGATTTGCGAAACTGGCGGCAACAGGACGTCAGCCGAGCCCGTACAGGTTCAGCTGGCCCTCTTCGACCTCGGCGCCGACCTCGGCCTTGATGGACTCCCAGGCGTCGAGGTCCCACTCCCCAACGAAGGTGATCGCCGTCCCCTCCTTGCCGGCACGGCCGGTGCGGCCGATGCGGTGCACGTAGGTATCGGCATCCTCGGGGATGTCGTAGGAGAGGACGTAGGGCAGGTCGGTGATGTCCAGGCCGCGACTGGCGACGTTGGTCGCCACCAGGAACTGGATGCGGCCGGCCCTGAAGTCGGCCAGGGTGCGCGTGCGCTCGCGCTGGCTCATGCCGCCATGCAGGGCCGCCACGTTCTTGCCGCGCCGCTTCAGCGTCAGCGCCAGCTTGTCGACGCCGATCTGGGTGTGCCGAAAGACGAGCAGGCGGTCGAAGCCGAACGCATCGGTCAGCTCCACCAGCGCGCGGACCTTGTCCTGCTCGGCGACGAAGTACACCCGCTGCCGGACGGTCTCGACGATCTTGTTCTCCGGCTTGACGACGATGTGCTCGGCGTTGCGGTCCATGAACCGA
The DNA here is from genome assembly GCA_036556325.1 of Candidatus Limnocylindria bacterium. Taxonomy (GTDB): domain Bacteria; phylum Chloroflexota; class Limnocylindria; order QHBO01; family QHBO01; genus DASSCW01. The sequence continues at coordinate 8,594 of DATBJR010000079.1, forward strand.
TCGCAGATGCGCAGGATGGCGTACGGCATCGTGGCGCTGAACAGCGCCGTCTGCCGGCCGCGTGGACAGCGGGCGAGGATGGTCTCGACATCGACGATGAAGCCCATGTCCAGCATCCGGTCGGCCTCGTCCAGGATGACGGTGCTGACGCGGTCCAGCCGCAGCTCACCGCGCCGGATGAGGTCGAGCACCCGTCCCGGGGTGCCCACCACCACCGGCGTGCCGCGCTTCAGGGCGTTGATCTGGCGATCCATGCTCGAGCCGCCGTAGATCGCCACCGCGCTCACGTTCCGGAAGGCGCCGAGTCGGCGGATCTCCTCGGTGACCTGCACGCACAGCTCGCGGGTCGGGGTCAGGACCAGCGCCTGGACGTGGCGCGCCGACGGGTCGACCTTCTCGATGATCGGGATGCCGAAGGCGGCGGTCTTGCCGGTCCCCGTCTGCGCCTGGCCGATGAGGTCCCTGCCGGCCCGCAGCGGGCCGATGGCCCGTGCCTGCACCTCGGTCGGTTCGGTGAAGCCCATCTTCTCGATGGCGCGGGCGATGGTCGGTGGCAACTCGATCTCGCCGAAGCGATACGTCTTCTGCGCGGCCAGCACGGCGGCCAGGAGCGGGGAATCGCCGGGCGACGATGCGTCGCCGTTGGTGGGGAGGTCCGGGGTCGTGACGTCCGGGGTGGTGCTGTTGGATTGGCGGCGCCGGCGGCGGGGGTGACTGCGGCGCGGCGCCGGGGAGGCGTCGATCTCTGGCAAATATCTCTCCGTTTCTAGGCCGGATCGTAGCACGCCCTGCGCCGGAGAAGCGCCGAACTGATACAAAGTCTCATCTGTGGCGACCGCCTCGCGGGCGATGACGCTGCCTGCGCGGCAGGCGACGAGGCGAACTGCCGGCTCAGCTGAGCGACGGCTGCTCCGACAACGGACGGCTGCTGCCGGTGCTCGAGGGCTCGGCGAGCGCCACCTCGGGCGCCCCGGCATCCGCGGCGACTCCGGCCACCTCGCCGTTCTGTCCGGTCCGCTGCGCTGCCGGGCTGGAGGCGCTGCGCGCGTAGCCGTCCGGATGCGCCAGGCGCCAGGCCCACGCGTCGGTGAGCATCTCGTCCAGCTTGCTGTGCTGCGGTTGCCAGCCGAGCTCGCGCCGCGCGCGCCGTGACGAGGCCACCAGCACCGGGGGGTCGCCGCTGCGCCGCTTCAGGACTCGGGCCGGGATCGCCCGCCCGGTCACCTTGCGCGCGGCCTCGACCACCTCGCGCACGCTGAACCCGGCGGCCGAGCCGAGGTTGTAGATCTCCAGCGACGGGTCGCCCTCGCCGGTGGCTTCCAGCGCCAGCAGGTGTGCGGCGGCCAGGTCGCGGACGTGGACGAAGTCGCGGATGCAGGTGCCATCGGGCGTCGGGTAGTCCTGGCCGAAGATCTGGACGTGGCTGGCCTCGCCGGCCGCGACCCGCAGGACGAGCGGAATGAGGTGCGTCTCGGGCTGGTGGTCCTCGCCGTTGCGCTCGGTGGCACCGGCCACGTTGAAGTAGCGCAGGCTGATGGCACGGAAGTCGTGGCTGGCCGCGAACCAGCGCATGGCCCCCTCGAAGGCGAGCTTGGTGGCCCCGTAGGGGTTGATGGGCTCGGTGCGGTCGGCCTCGGCAATCGGCACGCGGCGGGGTTCCCCGTAGACCGCGGCGGTGGACGAGTACACCAGCCGGGTGACGCCGGCCGTGCGCATCGCCTCCAGCATGGCCACCCCACCGGTGACGTTGTGGCGGTAGTACAGCGCCGGGTCGGCCATGCTCTCGCCGACGAGCGACTTCGCCGCGCAATGCAGGACCGCGTCGATGCGCTCGTCGCGCAGCAGCCCTTCCAGCCGGGCGCGATCCTGGATCGAGCCACGGATCAGCCGCGCGGGCTTGCGCACGGCGTCGGCGTGGCCGGTCGACAGGTCGTCGTAGACCAGCACCTCGTGTCCGGCCTCCAGGAAGGCCTCCACGCTCGTGGATCCGACATAGCCGGCACCGCCGACGGCGAGGATGCGCAATGCGCCCTCCTGGTTCGGTTCAGCTCGCCCGCGAGGCAATCGCTCGCGGGCGGCGGCTGCTCGGTGAGATGGGTTCGGGGATGGGGTCTGCCGCAGTGGACTCGGCTGCGGCCGCGGCCAGCAGGTCGGCCCGGAACTCGGCCGAGACCCGCGTGGCGCCCGCCGCGGCGGCAGCACGCACATCGGCCAGCGTCCGGAAGCGGCCGGCGGCCTTGACCTGGACACGCGGGCCGACGCTGTCGCGCAGCAGCGCCGTGCGCTGCACCGCCCGTCGTGCCGGGAGATCGCCGGCGGAGGTGACCACGTAGTCGGCGCCCGCTCGCTCGGCGATCCGACAGGCGCGGCTGACCTGGTCGGCGGTCATCGGCTCCGCCTCGACCACCACGCCGGCGACCGCCAGCGCGGAATGCGCCATGTCCACCACCGCCAGCATGTCGTTGAACACGATCTCGTCGTCGCCGGACAGCAGGGCGCCGCCGTTCAGCACGAAGTCGATCTGGTTCGCTCCCTGCTCGAGCGCCTTGCTGGCCTCGAAGGCCTTCACCGCCAGGATCTGGGTGCCGGCTGGCGAGCCGATGAGGGTCCCCAGCCGCAGCCGCGAGCGTCCGAGGGTCCGCTTGGCGGCCTTGACGAGCCAGGGATTGACGGTCACCGCCGCGCAATCGTGCTCCATGGCGAGGGCCACGGCGGCTTCGAGCTCGGCAAGCGAGGCGTTCGGGCGGGTCAGCCGCTGCTCGAGTCGCGCGACGTTGCGCCCGCTGGCGGTCATGAGGGCGGGGGTTCCTCCTTGTGGGCCGGAGACCGGAGACGCGAGGGCACTGCCCCGGGACCGCCGATTGTAGCAGCGGGTCCATCCCCCGCCCCCGTGCCGGCTCGGTGCCCCGCCGCGGGGCGGTGCGCATCGGCTCCGACCTCCGCTGCCCATTGCCTGGCGAGGTCGAGCAGCAGCTCCCGACGGTTCAGCGCCGGGTCGTCCAGGACGGCTTCCAGCAGCCGCCGGAGCAGCTCTCCGACGAGCGGACCCGGGGCAATGCCGAGCACGGCGGTCAGGTCACGGCCATCGACCGCCAGCTGTCCCTGGCTCAGCGGGCTGCCGGCGATCACCGCGTCGATCCGGTCACGCAGCGCCTCCAGCCCGGCGGCGCGCGGGTCCGCCACGCCACTGGCCGCGTTGTCGGCCAGGCGCAGCGCGAAGAGGTCGTCCAGCAGGTCGACCCCCACCCGCCGGATGAAGCGGCGCACGGCAGCATCGGTCCAGTCTGGCGTGTAGGCGAACATGTGCTGGCGCACCAGCCGGACGATCCAGTTGCTCTCTGCCCGCGACAGGCGAAGGCGCTCGGCGACGGCCTGCGCCAGCTGCGCGCCCTCGACCTCGTGGCCGAAGAAGTGGCCGTCGGCCAGGGTGGTGGCCTTGCCCAGGTCGTGCAGCAGTCCGGCCAGGCGCAGCAGCGGGCGGCCGGCGGGCAGTGCGTCGGCGGTGCGGAGCGAGTGGTCGAGCGCATCGCCGGCCAGCGCCTTGGCCTGGGGTACGCCGCGCAGGGCAGCGAGCTCCGGCAGGAGCACCGGCAGCAGGCCGAGCTGCTCCAGCAGCTCGAGGGCCACCGACGGCGGCCGGGCCGGGTCCGCGGCGTCCAGCATCCGCAGCAGCTCGTCGCGCACCCGCTCGCCGGACAGCTTGGCGGCCGCGCCCGCGTTCCGGCGAATGGCATCGGCGGTGGCCGGGTCGATCTCGAGGCCCAGGCGGGCGGCGAACCGCGCGGCACGCACCATGCGCAGGGCGTCCTCGGCGAAGCGGGCCTCGGGATCGCCAACCGCGCGAAGCACGCCGTGGCGGAGGTCGTCGATTCCTCCGTGTGGGTCGACCAGCAGCCCCGCGCCGCGGGACAGGTCCGTGGGGCACCAGGCGATGGCGTTCACCGTGAAGTCGCGCCGCGACAGGTCCTCCTCCAGCGACCGGCCCCACGCGACGCTGACCGGCCGACGGTGGTCCAGGTACGGCCCCTCGAAGCGGAAAGTGGTGACCTGCACCTCCGGCCCGTCGCCGACGCGCACGGTCACGGTGCCGAAGCGGTTCGTCCAGCCCGAGCCGGGAAACAGCTCTGCCACCCGTTCGGGCGGGGCAGCGGTGGCGACGTCCCAGTCCTGCGGCGGGGCACCCGAGACGAGGTCGCGCACGCTGCCGCCGACGAGCGCGGCGTCATGCCCGGCGTCGTCGAGGCGCGCCAGGGTGGCGCGCACGCTCTCTGGCAACGCGATCGTCAGGTCGTCGCCGTCATGCATCGGTCCGGCCTCTCCATTTCGTCCGGCCACGCCATCGGCCCCCGTCCTGCCGGGCCGGCCAGCGCCGGCGTCAGTCGGCTCGCTCGGCCGCCAGGAAGAGGTAGCTGCGCCAGGCGTCGTTGCGCTCGTCAGCCAGGTAAGAGCCGTACAGGTAGCGCACGTCCGCGCGCGGGGCCCGCGGCTCGCGCAGCAGGCGCATCCGCGCCTCGAGCAGCGTCTTGCTGCCCTTGCGATGGTTGCAGGTGCGGCACGCCGCCACCAGGTTCTCCCACTCGTGCCGTCCGCCCCGGTGCTTGGGCACCACGTGGTCGATGGTCAGGTCGCGGCTGACCGTGCCGCAGTACTGGCAGGTGTGCCGATCGCGGGCGAACACTTCGCGCCGGCTCAGCTTGACCCGGGGACGCGGCCGCTTCACGTGGTACTGCAGCCGGATGACCGATGGCGCTGCGATGACCAGGGTCGGGGTGTGGATCACCTGGTGGTTGCGCTCCAGCAGCTCCGCCTTCTCCGCACCGAGCAGCCGGAAGGCGCGCCTGATGTCGCAGACGTTGAGCGGCTCGTAATTCTGGTTGAGCACCAGCACAGGTGCGTTGATCACGCCAGGCCTCCAGGGGGCCGATCATAGCCCAATGGGAGCGTGCGTCACGCGCCACGGGCCGGATCGGCATTTCGGCCGCCTCAGAGTAGAATCGGCGGCGAGATGACCACCGTCGAACGCTCCACTTGGACCACCAAGGTCGGCCTGGCCCGCATGCTGTCGGGCGGCGTGATCATGGACGTCGTCACCGCCGACCAGGCCAAGATCGCCGAGGAGGCGGGCGCCGTGGCGGTGATGGCGCTCGAGCGCGTGCCCTCGGACATCCGCAAGTTCGGCGGCGTGGCCCGCATGAGCGACCCCAAGCTGATCATCGAGATCAAGCAGGCGGTCAGCATCCCGGTGATGGCCAAGTGCCGCATCGGCCACATCGCCGAGGCGCAGATGCTCCAGGCGCTGGAGGTCGACTTCATCGACGAGTCGGAGGTCCTCACCCCGGCCGACGAGGAGCATCACGTCGACAAGCACGGGTTCGATGTGCCGTTCGTGTGCGGCTGCCGTGACCTGGGCGAGGCACTGCGCCGCATCGGCGAGGGGGCGGCCATGATCCGCACCAAGGGCGAGGCTGGCACCGGCAACATCGTGGAGGCCGTGCGCCACATGCGGGCCGTGATGAAGGGCATTCGCGAGCTGGCCGGCATGCGCGACGACGAGCTGTTCGCCGCCGCCAAGGAGCTGCGTGCGCCGCTGGACGTGGTGAAGCAGACGGCCCAGCTGGGGGAGCTGCCGGTGCCGAACTTCTCCGCCGGCGGGGTCGCCACCCCGGCCGACGCCAGCCTGATGCGCCAGCTCGGCGCGCAGGCGGTGTTCGTAGGCTCGGGCATCTTCAAGGCGGAGGACCCTGAGCGCGTGGCGCGCGCGATCGTGATGGCCACCACCCACTACGACAATCCCGAGATCCTGGTCGAGGTCAGCACGGGTTTGGGCGAGCCGATGCGCGGGCTCGACCTGAACGAGATCCCGTCCGAGGAGCGCCTGGCCGTTCGCGGCTGGTAGCGACGGAGGACCCATGGCGCAACCGGCGCCGTCCGCGCCCCAGGATCCCGCCGCCATGCCACCCCGGCCGCCACGCGTCGGCGTGCTGGCGCTGCAGGGCGCCGTGCGCGAGCACATCGAGGCGATCCGCGACGTCGGCGGGGAGCCGGTCGCCGTGCGCCTCCCCGAGGACATGGAGGGGCTGGATGCCCTGATCCTGCCCGGCGGCGAGTCGACGACCATGCGGCGGCTGATCGACCGCTATGGCCTCCGTGAGCCGATCCTGGCCATGGCCCGGCGCGGCGCTCCGATGCTCGGCACCTGCGCCGGCATGATCCTGCTCGCGGACCGGCTGACCAATGGCGAGCAACCGGCGCTCGGCCTGCTGGACGTGGCGGTGGAGCGCAACGCCTACGGCCGGCAGCTCGACTCGTATGAGGCGGACGTGGAGATGCCGGCCGTGGGCGACGAGCCGCTGCACGGCGTCTTCATCCGCGCGCCGGTCGTGGCCGAAGCCGGCCCCGAGGTCGAGGTGCTGGCCCGCGACCACGAGGGACGGCCCATCGCCGTGCGCCAGGGCCATGTGCTGGCCACGGCCTTCCACCCCGAGCTGACCGGCGACCGGCGGCTGCATCGCCTGCTGCTGGAGCTGATCGGCGCTTGACCGCCACCGAGGGCGCCATCCGGACCGCCCGCATCACCGACCGGCCGGCCCTTGCCGAGCTGTCGCGCCAGGTGCACCTCTCCGACGACAGCTACCGCCGCTCCCTGGGCGTGCCCGCCCCGTCGGCCACCCTGCCCAGGATCAGCCTCTCGGCGCTCATCCCGTCCTGGCTGCCACTGCGCCAGGCGTCGCTGCACCTGGTGGCCGAGTCGGACGGCGAGCTGGTGGGCTCCTGCCGGGCCATCGAAGAGCCCCGGCGCGAGGACTGGGCCATCATCGAGCTCGACGCGGCCGATGGTCCGATGGCGGCCGAGGTTCGCCATGCCCTGCTGCGCGCGCTGATCGACGAGGGCGAGAGCCGCAGCGTGGCGCGCTTCCACGCCGCCTGCAGCGACGTGCGCGAGAACCTGGAGCTGTTCGGGCAGCTGGGGTTCATGGCTTACGCCCAGGAGGAGATCGTCTATCGACCGCCGCAGCAGACCAGCGGCCCGCGTTCCTGGCTGCGGGGCGTGCTGGCGCGCGACGGCCGAGGGCGCAAGGACGCGCGCCGCGAGCCGCGAGTCCCGCTGCAGCATGCCGGCGCGCCGGACGCCTGGCATCTCTTCGACCTGTGGGCCCACGCGACGCCGCCGGCCATCGCCCGGATCGAGGACTACACCGCCGATGACTGGGAGGCCGCCGGCCACGAGGCGGTGGTCCCGCGCAGCAGCCTCAACCCGCTGCTCCACTTCTCGAGCGTCGACGCCTGGTTCCTGCCCCACGAGCAGCGCGCCGGCGGCTTCGCCCAGCACGGCAGCTGCCGCGAGGGGCCGCACTACCTGCGCTTCCTGGTCCGCGAGGGCACCGACGGCGCCGCGTTCCTGGACGCGGTGCTCGAGGCGATGGGCAGCGACGCGCTGGGTGCGGGCATCCTCTCGCCGGTGCGAACATACGAGTCGGCGGGCATGCGGACTGCAACCGTAACCGGCTTCGAGCCCATCGGCCGGGTGACCCTGCTGGTCCGCGACGTGCGGGCGCGCGTGCGGCAGCCGGCGCTCGTGCCGGCCATATGATGCGAGGGGATGCGATGGAGGCACCGGGTAGACGGGTGACTCGCCTGGAGACGACGGACGACCTGGACGCGCTGCTGGAGGCGCTGCCGGCGGAGATCGTGGATCGGGTGCGGGCGTTCGCCAATCGCGCCGACCTGCTGGAGATCGTCATGGACCTCGGCCGGCGACCGGAGGCCCGCTTCACCCACGGGGAGGAGCTGCTCCTCGAGCGCGAGGTGGGCGAGGCGGACATCGCCCACGTCATCGACCACATCGGCGCCTTCGGTGACGACAACCGCGCCGGCATCGAGCGGACGCTGCATCGGATCAGTGCCATCCGCAACCGGGCGGGGAAGGTGGTCGGGCTGACCTGCCGCATCGGCCGGGCGGTGTTCGGGACCATCGACATCATCCGCGACATCGTCGAGTCGGGGCAGAGCGTGCTGCTGCTGGGCCGGCCGGGCGTCGGCAAGACGACCATGCTGCGCGAAGTGGCCCGCGTCCTGGCCGACGACCTGGGCAAGCGGGTGATCGTGGTCGACACCAGCAACGAGATCGCCGGCGACGGCGACATCCCGCACCCCGGCATCGGCGACGCCCGGCGGATGCAGGTCCGCACGCCGACCGACCAGCACGGCGTGATGATCGAGGCGGTCGAGAACCACATGCCCGAGGTCATCGTCATCGACGAGATCGGCACCGAGCTCGAGGCGGGAGCGGCCCGGACGATCGCCGAGCGGGGCGTGCAGCTGGTCGGCACCGCGCACGGCAACACGCTCGACAACCTGATGCTCAACCCGACCCTCTCCGACCTGATCGGCGGCATCCAGACCGTCACGCTGGGCGACGAGGAGGCGCGCCGCCGCGGGACGCAGAAGACGGTGCTG
>DATBJR010000080.1:0-15812 GCA_036556325.1 Candidatus Limnocylindria bacterium
CGCGGGTTGTCGACAACCCGCACCGCGCCCGGCTCGAAGAGGGCCGTCACCTCCGCGGCAAGGGCGGCGCTGCCCGCCCAGATCACCGGCTGCGTCGACGCGCCGCGGGCAGCAGCCACCAGGCCGGCCATCTCGAGGGCCTGGTCGGCGCGGCTGGCATCAAAGCCCCCGGTCAGCAGCCAGGCGTCAACATCGGCCTCCTGCAGGGCCGCGAGACGCGCGGTCAACGACCGGCCGTCGTCCGCAGTGGCGGCCTCCTCCACGGTCCAGCCGGCCGACTCGGCCGCGCGCCGCGCCGACGTGCCCGACAGCTCGCTCGACACGCCTGCCACCCCCAGCCGGCCGACACGGCGCGGCGTGTGGCAGGCAATCCGCGGTGCGCCCAGCAGCAGCTCCTCGATGCGGCCGGAGACGCGCTGGTCCACCACGCCCGACAGCCGCTTGGTGAGCGACGCCCGCAGCTCGTCCTCGCCCCAGCCGCTCGGCTGCGCGACCTGGGTGACGATGCGCCATCGGTTCCGCGCACGGGCCACGATGGCTGCCTTGGTCCAGGCCGAGCCGATGTCGACCAGGATCGACATCTCGGCGCTCGCCGGCGGCGCACCCACCGGCGAGCTGTGCGGCGTGGTCATCGGCCGATGCCCAGCCAGCCGTTGAGCAGGAAGCCCATCCGGTCGACCAGCAAGGACAGCCGGCTGACCAGCAGGAAGCCAAGCCAGCCACCGATTCCGCCGAGGAGCAGCCAGCGACCGGCGCCGGCAGCGCCCACCACCACCCGCCGTCGCGGCGAGCCGTGCAGGAAGGCCAGCAGCACGAGCACGGTGATGACCAGGCTCACGACCGAACCGATCAGCTCCGGGACCGCGAGCCGGGGCGGCAGCAACGCCGCGCCCAGCTGCGGCATCAGCGTGCCGGCCACGGCGCCACCGAGGGCGAAGGCGGCGGTGGCGGCCATCAGCACCGCCACCGGCACGGCGACCACCGACCGCGGCAGCCATAGGGCGCCCAACATCACCAGCACCAGCCCGGCTGCCACCCACAGGAACGGGTTCGCCGACCCGGAGCCGATGGGCTCCACCAGCCGGGGGATCAGCACCTCGCGCACGGCCAGCAGCACCAGGTAGCCGGTGGCCAGGCCGGCGAGGAGATGCTGCGCGAGCCGGAAGATCCGTCGCTCGCCCAGCAGGTACGAGAACACCAGGATCGTGACCAGCGCAGCCAGCCAGGTGGCGATTGTCCCGGCCAGGCCCTCGGGGTAGAAGCCGGTCATTGCTCGACCGCCTCGGGCGCCGGGCTGCCACCGCGCAGCCGCGGCAGCGCCAACGCCAGCTGGCGGAGCAGCACGACCAGGGCCACCAGCATCCCGATCCGCAGGGCGAACGCGCTGGGCAGCAGGCCGCTGCTGTCGCCGGTGGTGGTGCCTCGCACGTAGGCCGCATCGTCGCGAATCGTGGCCAGCAGGCCGCTCAGCTGCCCGGTGCGCAGGTACGGCGCCAGCTCCGGCTGCGCGAAGGTGGGTGCGATCGCGACCATCGGCCTGGCCGGCAGCCGGGTCCCCACCTGCTCGACCCACGTGCGCGGACCGATGTCGCTGCCGCCCACCAGCAGGATGAGGTCGAAAGCGCCGATCCCGCCGCCGCGCTGGGCCACGAGCGCGGGCAGCGGTCCGCTCATGCCGGGTCGCAGCGCGCCGTCGACCAGCCGGACCATCCCCGCCTCGGCGCCGGACACGAACCCGAGGTCGAGCAGCCGCTCGGCGGGCACGCCGTCGCTGCGCAGGGCCTCCAGCTGGGCAGCGGCGATCGCGCGACCCTCGACCGAGACGCTGACGAACGCCAGCGACGCCCCGCGCCGCAGCAGGTCCTCGAGCGCGGTAACCGTCGTCCCGCGGATCTCCGGATACGTCCCCAGGTCGGCATCCATCGCCACCAGCACCAGCGCGCCCGGCGGCAGTTGCCCAAAGGCCTGCCCGACCGCGTCGGCCGCGGCCGGGTCCGGGTTGGCAAGGGCATCGGCTTCGTGCTCGATCGACGGCCCAACCAGCACGCCGGCGCCGACCAGCGCAAGCAGCAGCAGCCACCACAGGGGCAGCCCGCGACGCGCGAGGCCGAGCGACCTGCCGCGGTATTCTGGCGGCCGCACGTCCTCGGCAGCGCCCTCGGCGTCCGCCGGCTCGGCAGCGGCGGAATCCGCCGGTGGCTCAGTCATCGGCGCCATCGAGGGCCAGCAGGATGCGCGCGGCCTGGACGGCGGTGACTACCGCGACGCCGATCAGCAGCCCGCGGAAGACACCAGCCATCGGAACCTGCTGGGTCCAGCTTGCCGCCGACGCCAGCCAGCCGCCCAGCGGCCCGCCGACCGGCAGCAGGAAGATGACGACCACGCAGGCCGCGGCCACCATCACCGCCGTCTGCCGCGGTCGGAGCAGCAGCCCCCGTCCCGTGGCACGCAGCAGAAACACGAACAGCATCGCGAACAGGGCGGCGACCAGCGGCGCCAGGACGGCGGCCACCAGCCAGCGGACCGTCGGGTCGCCCGCGCCGCCGGACCCGGGGTAGAAGCCCGCGGCCAGCATGACGCCGAATCCGGCCAGCAGGACCACCGACCCCGGCAGGTCCTCGCCGCGCTCCGCCAGGTTGCGGCCGTGGTGCAGCACCAGGGCGATGCCGCCCGCCACCGCGGCGGCGGCGGCCAGCACGATGACGAGCTCGAGGATCGCCTCCGACAGGCCCGCCAGCGTCGGATTGATGACCACGAAATCGAGGAGCAGCAGGAGTCCCAGCACCACGGTGATGGCGATGGGCAGTGATCGGCGCATCGACGCTCAGCGGCCGGCGAGCGCGGCGGCGAGGTCAACGCCGCCAGCCACCACGACCAGGCTGCCAACCAGGATCACGGCGACCGCCGCGGCCAGCAGCCGGTTCGCCGCGAGCACCGCCGTCCGCTCATGGCCGCTGCCCTTGAGATCGCTCGGCGCCTGGTACAGCTCCGGTCCCGCGAGCGTGCCCTCCCCCAGCAGCAGGACCGATGCGATCTGCGACGTCGAGGCTGTTCCAAAGCTGGTCCAGGCGGCCCCGCCTGCGACGCCGTCCAGTAGGAGCAGCGACTCCTCGGCCAGGCCCCCATCGGCGAAGGCAACCGATGGCGTGGCCTGCTCCGCGAGCGCCATCGCGGCCGGGACTGCCCTCCCCTCGCCGGTGAACTCGGCCTGCGCCCGGCGGCGGCGCTCATCGGTCTCGGTCAGGCGATGCGCGTCGGCCAGCGTCCCCTCGGCCAGGTGCACCGCCACGATGTCATTGGCGGTCACCCGCAGCGGCACCCCCGCCCGCGCCGCGGCGCGCGCGACATGGGCGAGGATCGGAAGGGCGGCCACCGTCTGCAGCCGATCCAGCGCTGAGGCTGCTCGCGCCACGCCGGCCGTGCCCAACGAGAACGCCGCGTCGCCGCCCGCTTCAGCGGCCAGGGCCATCGCCCGCCCGACCGCGGCCAGGTGACCGAGGTCCCGCACGATCCAGCGCGTCGACGGCCTGGCCACCAGCGACAGGAGGACCAGCACGACGGCCAGCAGGCCCAGGGTGGGCAGGGGCCCGAGGCGCAGCGACGAGGCGCCGAGCTGTCCGCCGAAAAACGCCAGGATGTCGCCGGCGAGCCGTCCCAGGTCCATCAGCGGCGGGGCTCCGTCCGCTCGAGCTCGCGGACCAGGGCGTCATACCCCGCATCGCTGGCGAGGCCCTTCGCCAGGCCGTCCAGCGCACGGTTGCGGAGCGACCGCACGATCGGCGAGAGGAAGATGGCCAGGTTGCCGAGCAGCGGACGCAGGGGGCGGTGCGCCTCCAGCAGGAGCAGGGCAGGGACATCCAGACCCCGACGGCGCAGCTCGGTGGCGAGCGCTGCGCTGCGCTCGTCGCTCATCGGGAGGCGGCCCGCAACGCCTCAGTCGCCGAGCGGAAGGCGGCCGCTTCCTGGGGGTTGGCGACCGCCACCACCAGCGAGGCCGGCAGAGCCGCGCCGCGCCGCCGTCGATCCTCGATGACCTCGACCAGGCGGCGGGCAGCCTCGTCGGCTGCGAAGACGCCGCGCTCCAGGCCGATCGGCGTCATCGCCAGCCGGCTCAGCGAGAGGCGCGAGGCGATGTCAAAGGCGGCGTTCAGGGCAGCGGCCAGGCTGACCGGATCTTCGCGCAGCTCGTGGCCCACCGCGACGGCGTGGATCAGGTACGGGGAAGCGAGGTTGCCGCCGCCAGTCACCACTGCTGATCCCGGTTCCACCGGACCCTGGCGGACCGCCTCGAGCTCGACGCCCTCACCGGCGATGCGTTTCACCGCCCGCGCCAGGGGACCAGTCATGAACAGGCTCTCGTTGGCCGGCACGATGATCGCGTCAACCTCGAGCTCGGCCACCTCCCCCTGCCAGACGTCGATCTCGATCGGGACAGCCATGTTGACCTGCTCGTCGACCGCCTGGAGCGGCGGACTACGCTCCCCGATGGAGGCGAGGGAGCCTGCCGCGCAGGGCGGTCGTCACTTCGTAATTGATGGTGCGACGCTCCTGTGCGACCTCGTCGGCGGTGATGCGCGATCCCATTTGCTCGCCGATGAGGACGAACTCGTCGGCGTAGGTTACATCATCGATTCCGCCCAGATCGACCGTCAGGCCGTCCATGCTGATGGCCCCGACCATCGGCGCCAGCTGCCCGTGAACGAGGGCGTGACCGTTGTTCGCGTGCAGCCGTGGCCAACCATCGCCGTAGCCGATGCCCAGCGTTGCGATGCGCGTCGCCTGCCGAGCTCGATAGAGCAGGCCATAGCCGATGGCGGCGCCCGCCGGCAGCTCGAAGATACGGATGGCGCGCGCCTTCAGCGAGAGGACCGGCTGGAGCGGCGTGGGGTCGACGACCCAGGTCGGCTGCAGGCCGTAGAGGCCGAGGCCGGGCCGCACGGCATCGGCAAAGGCCGCGGCACCGGCCAGCACGCTGGCCGTGGCCGAGACGTGCACCAGTCCGGGATCGATCCCGGCCGAGCGCATCGCATCCAGGGTCTGCGCCAGGCGCAGCAGCTGGACGTCGGTGTAGGCGTCGTCCTCGCCCGGCACGGCCAGGTGGCTGAACGTGCCCGCCAACGCGAGGTGGTTGCTGCGCGCGATGGTGACCGCCAGCGTCACCGCATCGTCCGGCGCGGCGCCTTGCCGCCCGAGGCCGGTGTCGACCTTGAGGTGGACGGCCAGGCGCTGGCCCACGTCGGCCGCGGCGCGCTCGAGCAGATCGACGGAGCGGGCGTCCTGCACCATCGCCTCCAGCCCGGCAGTGACGGCCTGTGGCGCCTCCGGCTCGCCCAGCGACCAGAGCACGAGGATCGGCCCGGCAATGCCAGCCGCGCGCAGCTGGAGCGCCTCGTCCAGCGTGGCAACCGCCAGGCGCTCGACGCCGGCGGCCAGCAGTGTGCGGCTGACCTCGACCGCCCCATGCCCGTAGGCATTGGCCTTGACGACGGCGATCACCTGCTTGGCGGCGCCGGCCATGCCGCGCAGGACCTCCAGGTTGTGCCGCAGGGCGCCGTGGTCGACTTCGACCCAGGCCCGATGTGAGCTGCCGGGGACGGTGCCGCTCACCGCGCGGCGCTGCGAAGCTGGCGCATGGCGTCGGGTAGCAGCGCCGCGATGTCGCGCGCCAGCACGCCGGCCGTGCCGATGCGGTCCTCGGCCAGCTGTCCCGCCGCGCCGTGCACCGCCACGCCACAGCCGGCGGCATCGAGCGGCGAGCAGCCGCCGGCCAGCAACGCCCCGATCGCGCCCGCCAGCACGTCCCCACTCCCCGCCGTGGCGAGGCTCGGCGTCGCCACGCCGGAGCGCAGCAGCTCGCCGTCCGGCGCGGCGACGACCGTGCGTGCACCCTTCAGCACGACGGTCTTCGACCAGGTCACCGCAGCATGGTGCGCCGCCTCGAGCCGCTCCGCGTCGTCCTCCGGCGCCGCGCTCGGCGGCTCACGAAGCAGGCGCTGGAACTCCACCGGGTGCGGCGTCAGCACCGCTGGCGCCGAGATGCTGCGCCACCAGCGTTCGTCGTTGGCCAGCGCGTTGAGTGCGTCCGCATCCACTACCACCGGTCCCCGCAGCTCGCCGATGAAGCCGCGCAGCCGACGCTGGGTCGCCGGGTGGCGTCCGAGCCCGGGGCCGACCACCACTGCGTCGTAACCGGCGGCCTCGGTCCCAACGCGCCGCCAGCCGGCGGGACCGATCAGGCCCGGCGCCTCCTCGGCCAGCAGCATCGCCGTCAGCTCCGGCACCACGCCCAGCAGGTGGATGCCTACTGACTCCGGCGTCGCAAGGCAGACCAGGCCGGCCCCGGCCCGTGCCGCGCCGAGACCGGAAAGGAGCGCCGCGCCCGCATATTCCAGCGAGCCCGCGACCACCAGCACCCGGCCGAAGGTCCCCTTGTGCGCTTCGGCGTCGCGGGCCGGCAGCCGCTGCGCGACCCAGGATGGTGTCAGCTCGATGTGGGCGGCCACGTCAGCCCGAACCGACGTGAGCGACGGCGACGGCCACCGCCATCTTGCGCTCGTGCGAGATCGAGACGGTCACGTCCTCGAGCCCGAGCGCGAGCGCGCGGGCAGCTGCCCGCGCATGCAGGCGAACCTGTGGGGCGCCGGCCCAGTTAGGGAGGATCTCGATCTCGCGCCACCCCACGCCGCGCACGCCAAGGCCAAGGACCTTGCTGATTGCCTCCTTGGCCGCCCAGCGGCCGGCAATGCGCTCCACCTTGCGGCCGCAGTAGCGTGCCTCCGCCTCGGTCAGCACCCGGTCCCGGAAGCGGTTCGGGAAGCGGCCGAGCACCGCCACGATGCGGTCGATATCGACCAGGTCGACGCCGATCTCGTGCCGGCTCATGGGTCGGGGCTACTCGACCGTGACCGACTTGGCCAGGTTGCGGGGCTGGTCGACGTCGGTGCCGCGAGCGACGGCGACCTCGTACGCCAGCAGCTGGAGCGGCAGCACCGCCACGACGGGAGCCAGCTCCTCGAGGGTCGCTGGCACGTACAGAACGTCCTGGGCGTAGCGGGTGATGTCCTCGTCGCCCTCGGTCGCCACCGCGACCACCGGTGCCTCGCGCGCCCGCACCTCGGCCACGTTGCTGATCACCTTCTCGTAGGTCGCTCCCGCGGTGGCGACCGCCACCAGCGGCGTGTCGCGGTCCAGCAGCGCAATCGGCCCATGCTTCAGCTCGCCGGCGGCATACCCCTCGGCATGCACGTAGCTCAACTCCTTGAGCTTCAAGGCGCCCTCCATGGCCACCGGAAAGCCAAGCGCACGGCCGATGTACATGACGTTCCGCACCCGGTTCCAGCGGAGGGCCAGCTTCTTGACCTGCGGGGCGAGCTTCAGCGTGTCGGCTGCCAGCCGCGGAAGCTCGCGCATCGCCTTGCCGTACCCGCTGACCCGCTTCGCGCTCAGCTTGCCTCGCAGCTCTGCCAGCCGCAGCGCAATCAACTGCAGGACCAGGACCTGCGTGACGAAGGCCTTGGTCGAGGCGACAGCCACCTCCGGGCCGGCCTGCAGGTAGCAGACCGCATCGGCGTCGCGGGTGAGCGCGCTGCCAACGACGTTGGTGACGACCACGACGGTCGCCCCGCGCTCGTCGGCCAGCTTCGTGGGCGCCAGGGTGTCGGCCGTCTCCCCCGACTGGCTCACGCTGATGACCAGCGTGCGCTCGTCGATGGGCGGCGGCGAGTAACGCATCTCGCTGCCGATTTGCGATGCCGCCGGCAGGCCGGCCCACTCCTGGATGAGGTACGCCCCGACGTCGGCCGCAATCCGCGCGGTGCCGCAGCCGACCACGTAGACGCGATCGGCGGCCAGCAGCCGGTCGGTGATCGCATCGAGCTCCGGCAACGTGACAGTGCCGTCGGCATCGACGCGGCCGCGCAGCGCCTCCTGGATGGCGTGCGGCTGCTCGTAGATCTCCTTGAGGGTGAAATGGGGGAAGCCGCCCTTCTCGGCGGCCTCGATGCTCCACTTGATGCGGGTCACGTCGCGGTCGACCCGGCTGCCATCCAGCTGCTGGATGTGCACGCCAGCAGCGGTCACCTCGGCGATATCCCCCTCGTCGAGGATGACGACGTTCTTGGTGTGCTCCAGGATGGCCGGGACGTCGCTTGCCAGGAAGCCCTCCCCTTCGCCCAGGCCCACGATCAACGGCACGTTCATGCGCGCCCCCACGATCCGGTCGGGGTGATCCAGGTGCATCACGCCGATGGCGTATGCGCCGCGCACCTCGTTCAGCGCCAGCCGGACGGCCTCCACCAGGTCGCCGGTGTAGCGCGACTCGATGAGGTGCGCCAGCACCTCGGTATCGGTTTCGGAGGTAAACCGATGGCCTTCGGCCAGCAGCCGGTCCTTCAGCTCGCGGTAGTTCTCGATGATCCCGTTATGGATCAGCGCCAGCTTCCCGCTGCAGTCGGTGTGGGGATGGGCGTTGACGTCATTCGGGCGGCCATGGGTGGCCCAGCGGGTGTGGGCGATACCGGGATGGCCGGTTGGCGCGCTGCCGTTGAGGTGGTCGGTCAGGTTGCTGAGCTTGCCCGCCTTCTTCTCGACGAAGACGTCACCCGCGTCGGTCAGCAGCGCGATGCCCGCGGAGTCGTAGCCGCGGTATTCCAGACGCCGCAGCCCGTCCAGCAGGATGGGCGCCGCGTCACGTGGGCCGACGTAGCCGACGATGCCGCACACGAGCGCCTCCTCTCCTAGTTCAGGCGCGCCTGCGCAAGGGCATCGAGCGCGTGCGCAATCTCGCGGATGTCCTCCAACCGCTCCCCCTCGACCATGATCCGCAGCCATGGCTCCGTGCCCGATGGCCGGACCAGGATGCGCCCGCGCGATCCGAGGCGGGCCTCGGCTTCGGCCACGGCCGCCGCGAACGGCGGATCCAGCTGCCACGAATCCTTGTGGCGGACGGCCGAGTTTATCACCACCTGCGGCAGCCTCGGAATTCGGGCGGCCAGCTCGGCGAGCGTTGGTCCGCCCTCGGCACGCACCGCCTTGACGAGCTCGATCGCGGTCAGCAGGCCGTCTCCCGTGGTTGCGCGATCCCGAAAGATGACGTGCCCGGACTGCTCACCGCCGAGCACGGCATCGGCCGCCTCCATCGCCTCCAGGACGTGGCGATCGCCGACGGGGGTGCGCAGCAGACGGCCGCCGGCGGCCTCGATCACGCGCTGCAGGCCGCCGTTGCTCATGACGGTGGCGACCAGCGTCCCGTTGCGGAGCGTGCCGTCGCGGAGCATCCGAAGCGCACAGATGCCCATCACCGCATCCCCGTCGACGAGGCCGCCGCTCGCATCAGCGGCGATCAGCCGATCGGCGTCGCCGTCGAAGGCGAAGCCCATGTCGAGGCCGCGCTCGACGACGAGCCGCGCGAGCCCGTCGGGATGGGTCGAGCCCGCGTCGACGTTGATGTTGTCGCCGTCGGGCGCGGCGTTGATGCTGGTGACCTCTGCGCCCAGTCGCGTGAAGAGCTCCGGCGCGATGCCGGAGGCGGAGCCGTTGGCGCAGTCCAGGCCGATGCGCAGGCCGGCCAGGGCGTTGCCGGCAGCCTCGGCGAGGTGATCGGCGTAGCGTGCCACCGGCGAGCCGTCGCGGATCACGCGTCCCAGTTCGCCGTTCGGCCGGCCGGCCAACGTCCCCGCCTCCCCGATCAGGCGTTCCAGCTCGTCCTCCACCCCGTCGTCGACCTTGCGCCCGCCCGACACGACCTTGAGGCCGTTATCGGTCGGCGGGTTATGGGAGGCGGAGACCATCACGCCGGCCGCGTGCTCGCCGCTCGCCGCCACGAAGGCGAGGCACGGCGTGGTGACCACGCCGAGCTGCACCGCGTCGGTGCCCATGGCGGCCAGCCCGGCGCTCAGCGCCGCGACCAGCATGTCGCCGGAGCGCCGCGTGTCCTGGCCGATGACAACGCTGCGTCCCTGTCCGTCCAGCAGGTGGCCCACCGCACGACCGAGGTCGCAGGCGAGGGCGGGCGTGAGATCGACGTTGACGATGCCGCGGATACCGTCGGTGCCGAACAGCTGCCCCATCAGGGGCCGGGGGACGCCGCGGCCCGGATGTCGACCGTCACCGTGCCGGGCGAGATCGAAACCAGCGTCACGCCGTTCGGCAGTGAAACGGTGGGGGTGAGCCGATGCTCGCCGGGTCCCAGGCCCGAGACGTCGACGACCGGCGTGAGGTCGGACGGATCGAGATCGGCCAGGACGTTGGCGCGTCCGCGCAGGGTGAGCGCCAGCTGGGACTGCCGTGGCAGGCAGGTGCTGCCATCGGGCGCATTGCGGCACTCGACGCCCACGTTGAAGGTGCGGGTGGCGATGGCGGGACCGATGACGACGGTGACCACCGGTGCGCCGGCGTCCGGCGCCGTCCGCGTGCCCTTGGGCATGACCAGCTCGGCGTCGCGCTTCACGGTCTGGGTGGCGCCGGCAATCGAGATCGGCGCAGTGGCGACGTCCTGGACCTGCTCGAGCGTGGTGGGCGTGCCGAAGACGGTGACCACGGCGGGATCCACGCTGACCGAGGTAACCTCGCTGCCGGTGCCGGGCGACCCGTCGAGGACCGGCCGGACGGGGACCGTCTTGCTCGTCTCCACCGCCCGCACGTCGATCTCGACGCTGACGGTGGGTGGGCTCAGCTCCACCGACTCGACCTCGCGTCCGTCCAGGTCCACCGGCACCAGGTCGACGCGCGGCTGGCGAACGTCGATTCCCGACTCGAAGACCTGGACGCGGGCCACGGCGCGGGACACGCGACCGAGCTGGCTCTGCGGACCGCTGGCCGTCACCGTTTCGCTGCTGACGCGGGGGGTGTCGATCGCCAGGCCATCGGGCACGTCGCCGGTCTGCACCTCGACCCGGACCGAGCGCTGGGCCAGCCGGTCCAGCGCCACCGGCACCGTGCTGGGCGTGTAGCTCAGCACCTCCACCCCATCCTGCAGGGAGGCGACCTGGACCCTGAGGGGTTGCGGCTGGGGCGCCCGCGCCATGTCGTAGGCGGCGAGGTCCACGGTGACGGCGAAGGCATCGTCGGTCACCCGGTCGACGCTCGCCGAGCGGCGGTACTGGACGGTCACCGTGCCGAGCGATTGCGTCAGCGGGTAGGCGCCGTCCGGCTGATTGACGGCCTCGATCGGCAGTCCGGGGAACTCCTGGTCGGTAAAGGATCCGGAATAGACGAAGCCGGTGTAGAGGACGGTCGCCAGTCCCACGGCGGCCAGCTTGAGATGCCAGTTGCGAAGCAGCCAGCCCATCTAGCGGCGACGCTCGGCAGGTGCGATCTGCGTCCCCGCGTCGCGCGGCGTGACCGGCGGGACGGCGGGTGGCACCACGCGGGCATCGCGGTCGATGGGGGCCTCCGGCTGTGGCTCGCGGCCGATCTGCCAGCGCCCCTCGATCGTCCGGCGCAGCAGCGGCACTCGCTGGCGTGGCGCCTGGGGGCGGATGAGGTTGAAGATCCGCCGGCGCAGCTGCTCCTCCGTCAGGTTGCGCTCGATCCGCCCGCGCTGGACGAGGCTGATGGACCCGGTCTCTTCGCTCACCACCACCACCAGGGCATCCGTCTGCTCGCTGATGCCGATGGCCGCGCGGTGGCGGGTCCCGTAGTGCTCGCTGTCCAGGACGTTCTGGGACAGGGGGAGCAGCACCCCGGCCGAGATGATGCGCTCGCCGGAGATGATGACCGCCCCGTCATGCAGCGCCGTGCCGTGGTAGAAGATCGTGGCCAGCAGCTCGGCGCGCAGATCGGCATTCAGCGGCACGCCGCTGTCCGACGCCAGGTCGTGCAGGCCGGTCTCCCGCTCGACCACCATGAGCGCCCCGTGGCGCGACCCTGCCAGCAGCCGCGCGGCCCGGCTGACCTGGGTGGCGATGCGGTCCGCCTGCGAGACGTCGCTCGACACGAAGAAGCGGTTCACCGAGCCGAAGCGGCCGATCTGCTCGAGCGCGCGGCGCAGCTCCGGCTGGAACACGACCACGATGGCAAAGAGTCCCACCACGGCACCGGTCTGCAGGAGCGTCGACAGGAGCTGGAGGTGGGCGGCGGCGGCTATCAGGTAGACGAGGTACAGGATCGAGAGCCCGATCACGATCCGCACCGCTCGGGTGCCACGGATCAGGATGAAGACCCAGTAGATGATGACCGCGACGAGCGCGATATCCAGCAGCGCAGTCCACCCGCCCCGAAGGTAAGTTCCCAGGAAGTCGCTGATGGCGTCCAGCACGGCCGGTCGATGATACCAAGGGCCCCGGCGCACCAGCCGGGGCCCATCGGGTCAGCGCTTGGTGTACTGCGGTGCCTTGCGGGCCCGCTTGAGGCCGTACTTCTTCCGCTCCTTGGCCCGCGGATCGCGCGTCAGCAGTCCGGCTTCGCGCAGCGCGGGGCGTGAGTCCGGGTGCGCGCTGACGAGCGCGCGGGCGATCCCGTGCCGGATCGCGCCGGCCTGGCCGGAGAAGCCACCGCCGGCGACCAGGATGGAGGCGGAGTAGCGCCCCTCGGTCTCGGTGACGCGGAACGGCAGCCGCAGGCTCGTCGCGGCGGTGCCGCCGAAGTAATCGGCGACATCCTTGCCGTTGACCACGATGCTGCCGTCACCCGGCAGCAGGCGGACGCGTGCCACCGAGGTCTTGCGGCGGCCGGTCCCGTAGATGTAGCTCGTGCTCATGCGTTCGTATCGGCTCCTAGAGCTCCGCAGCCTGCGGCTGCTGGGCCTGGTGCGGGTGCTGGGCCCCGCTGTATACCTTCAGCTTCTTGATCATGGCCCGGCCCAGCCGGTTCTGGGGCAGCATGCCCTTGACGGCGCGCTCGATGACGAGCTCGGGCTTGCGCGCCAGCAGCGCCTGGAGGCTCTCCTCCTTCAGGCCACCGGGGTAGCCCGAGTGGCGGTAGTAGCGCTTCTGGATCAGCTTGTTGCCGGTCACCCGCACTCGGCCCGCATTGACCACCACGACGTGGTCGCCCGTGTCGAGATGCGGCGAGTAGATGGGCTTGTGCTTGCCCTCGAGCAGCGTGGCGATGCGCGTCGCCAGCCGGCCGAGCGTCTGGTCGCTGGCATCCACCACCCACCATTGCCGCTCGATCTCGCTCGCCTTGACTGCGTAGGTCTTCACGTCTGCTGCTCTTTCCGATCTTCCTCTGGGTTCTGCCGGCGCGGGACCGATGGCCGGGCCTGCACCGTATTCGCATAGATGACTCGCTCGAGGGTCAGTCCCCTGGCCGGCGCCGCACGCCCGCTCAGGGCTCGGCCACCCGCCGCCAGCAGCGCCTCGACCGCCGTCGGGTCGAGCCGGCCGCGGCCCGCCTCGATCAGCAGCGCGACGATGCTGCGCACCATCCGGCGCAGGAAGGCGTTGGCCGTGACGCGGATCTCGACCAGAGTCCCGCGCTGCACGATTCGCACCTCCGTCAGGCGCCGGACCGTCCGGCCATGTCGGTCGCTGCCGAGGGCCGCGAAGTCGCGTTCCCCGGGCAACCCTGCCGCGGCGCGCCGCATGGCGGCCACGTCCAGCCGGTCGTCGATCTCGAGCGTCCGATGCCGGTCTGCCGGTCGCCTGTCGCCCGCCATCCGGATTCGGTAGCGGTAGACGCGCGCCGAGGCGTCGCGCCGGGGGTCGAAGCCCACCGGTGCGGGTCGGAGCGAGCGCACGGCCAGGTCCGCCGGCAGCAGCGCGTTCAGGCGCCCCTGCAGGATCGGCCAGCTCCACGCCACCTCGTCGCTGCGAGGCGCCAGGCAGAAGGCCGCGACCTGGCCGGTGGCATGCACCCCGGCATCGGTTCGCCCGGCGAATCGGACGCGTGCCCGCTCGCCGGTCAGTCTGTTAAGCGCCTCCTCCAGCTCCCCCTGCACCGTCCGAGCGTTCGGCTGGTACTGGGAGCCGGCGAAGGCCGTCCCGTCGTACTCGATCACCGCCCGCGCGCATCGCTGCGTCCCGGAAGGCATCGGGTCCGTCTGTGGTTGTCCGTCCCGCTCGGGCGCGCCTGGCTCAGACGAGCTCGATCTGGACGATGGGCGCGGCGTCCCCCAGCCGCTCCCCGATCTTCACGATCCGGGTGTACCCGGAGGCGCGATCGGCGTATTTCTCGGCAAGCTCGCCCATCAGCTTGTCGACGATGAGCGGCTCGTGCGGCATCTCGGCCACCAGGCTGCGGCGAGCGTGCAGGTCGCCGCGCTTGGCGGTGGTGATCATCCGATCCACCACCGTCCGGACCTCCTTGGCCTTCGCCTCGGTGGTCTTCACCCGCTCGTAGCGGATGACCGCCACGGCCAGGTTGGCGAGCATGTGGAGCCGATGGCTGCTGGAGCGTCCCAGCCTGCGTCCGGCGGTCCGGTGCGGCACGGGGGCTAGGCCTCGCGATCCAGCTCAGCGGCCGCCGCCTCGTCCAGCTCGGCCGAGGCCGGCAGGTCCGATTCGTCGGCGTCGGAGCCTTCGGCGTCGGGGCTGATGAAGCCGCGCAGCGCGAGCCGCTCCTTCAGCTCGTCGAGGCTCTTGCGGCCGAAGTTGCGCATCCGCAGGAACTCGTCGTCGGAGAGGGCCAGCACCTGGCCGATCTTCGTGATGTTGTTGCGCTTGAGGCTGTTGTAGGCCCGCATCGGCAGGTCCAGCTCCTCGATCGGCGCGTCGAGCAGATTGGCGGCGACCGGAGCGGCAGCCTCCTCCTCGCCGGCCAGCGGGCGGCGGCTGATGTCGGTGAAGCGGCTGAACTCCTGGACCAAAATGTCCGCGGCCTGGCTCAGCGCGGCCTTGGGCGTGGTAGTGCCATCGGTCTCGATCTCGAGCGTGAGACGGTCGAAGTTCGTCATTTGGCCGACGCGCGTGTCGCTGACCACGAAATTCACGCGGCGCACCGGCGAGAAGATGGCATCCACCGGGATGATGCCGATGGGCATGTCCTCGGTGTGCTCCGCGGGGCGGTAGCCGACACCGGTCTCCACGGTCAGGTCCATCTCGATGGAGCCGGCGTCACTGTCCAGCGTCAGCAGGACGAGCTCCGGATTCACGATCTCGACATCCGCCGACTCGGCGATGTCGCCGGCCGTGACCGGGCCGGCGCCGTGCTTCACCAGCTTGAGCGTGACCGCGTGGCGGGCGAAGGAGCGCAGCCGCAGCTTCTTCACGTTCAGGACGATCTGCGTCACGTCCTCCTTGACGTTCGGCAGCGTGCTGAACTCGTGGAAGACGTTGGCGATCTGGATGGAGGTGACGGCGGCGCCCTCCAGCGAATTCAGCAGGACGCGGCGCAGGGCGTTGCCCAGGGTGACGCCATAGCCATCCGCAAGCGGGTTGACCTCGAAGACGGAGAGGTTGTCCTCCGTCTCCGCCTCCTCGATGCGCGGGGCCGGCGTGGTCTCAAGTTCGATCATGAACGGTACGTGACTCCTTCAGCGGCTAGCGCGAGTAGTACTCGACGACGAGCTGCTCGCTGAACTCCAGCGGCATCTGCTCGCGGGCCGGCTCGGTGAGGATCGAGCCCGTCAGCTTGGCCGCGTCGACGCTGACCCAGTCCGGGATCTGCGCCGCCTTGACGGTTTCGGATGCGGTCTTGAAGTACTCCCGCCCGCGCCGGCTTTCGCGGACCTCGACCTTGTCGCCGGCCTTGGTCGGATAGCTGGGGATGTTGGTGGGGCGGCCATTGACGGTGAAGTGGCCATGGCTGACCAGCTGGCGCGCCTCGGCCCGTGACCGGGCCAGGCCCATGCGGTAGACGACGTTGTCCAGCCGCATCTCGAGCATGCGCAGCAGCTCTTCGCCGGTCATCCCCTTGCGCTTCGAGGCCTTCGC
>DATBJR010000081.1:0-1986 GCA_036556325.1 Candidatus Limnocylindria bacterium
CTGCTGGCCGGCGATCCGGGAGCGCTCCGCTGGCTGGAGCCCGGCGCCGAGCTGCGCCTCGACGTCAGCCTGGCGGTGCGCCGGTGTTGATGCCGCCGACCCTTCGCTCAGCGCCTGGACGCGGGCTCCGTGGGCGGCGGCAGGGCGGAGGGCGCGCTGTAGCCGTTGTCGGCGATCTCGGCGGCGCGCGCCGCGTAGGCCTGCGGGCTCGGCGCCGTGCGGGCGCGGAAGCCGTCGACCAGGCGGTTGTACATCGAGAAGGCCGAGGCGATCAGCACGGCCAGCTGCACGTCCCCGTCGCTGGCACCCGCCGCGTGGGCGGCCTCGACGTCGGCTTCGGTCAGGCCCAGGGCCGAACGCTGGACCGTCCGCGCGATGTGGAGCAGCGCCTGCAGCTTGGCGTCGAGGCCATCCGACGCACCGGCCTTCAGGACCTCGATCATGGGCTCCAGGTGCGTGGCGCCATTGCGCTGCAGCAGCGCGGTGGCGAAGGCGCCGTGCGAGTCCATGCAGAAGAAGCAGTCGTTCGCCGCCGACACGGCCGTGGCCAGCATCTCACGCTGGTACCGCTCGATCGTGGCCCCCGGGAAGTCGTTGACCAGCAGCTCATCGGCCAGGCCGCGCAGGTGGACGCCGAGGCCCGGGGTGAGGCGCATCGCCACCCCGATGCCCGGCACGTCGGGCAGCCCGCCGACGATCGGCTCTTCCCGGGAACGCGCGAGGCGCTCGTCATCGCGTGCCATGGCTCTCCTCCGTCGGCTCGGACCGCGATGCTACCGGGACACGGCTGCGTATGCTAGGGGGCCCTGTGACCCGAGCGAGGCGCCGTGACCCGAGCAGGTGAGCCGATGAGCGTGAGCCGATGACCGCCCGCAGCCTCACCCTGCGCGGCGCCAGCTACCCGCTGGTGCTGCCCACCCTGCGCGACCCGCGGCTGCACGTGGCGGCCGTGATCATCAGCGTCCATGTGCTGGGCCAGCTGGGGCTGGCGTTCCGGGTCAGCGTCCCCCAGATCCTGGCGGCCATCCTGACCTGCGCCGTGCTGGAGGTGGCACTCACGTTCCGTGCGTCGCGGGCGTTCGTCTGGCCGGCCAGCGCCATGCTCACCGGCAGCGGCGTGGCGCTCATCCTGCGCCTGGTCGGCACGCCGCCCAACCAGCCCTGGAGCTTCGATGGGTGGTACGTGTTCGCCGCCGTGGCCGGCCTGTCATTGCTGACGAAGTACGTGGTCAAGTACCGCGGCAGCCACGTCTTCAATCCGTCCAACATCGGCCTGGTCGTCGCCTTCGTGGTCGTCGGCAGCTCCCGAGCGGAGCCGCTCGACTTCTGGTGGGCGCCGCTGAACGCCTGGATGCTGGCGGCGTACGCGGTCATCGTGGTCGGCGGCCTGCTCATCACCCGCCGGCTGAAGCTGCTGGCGCTGGCAGCGGCCTTCTGGCTGACGCTGGCCGCCGGGATCGGCCTGCTGGCCGCCAGCGGCCATTGCATGACCGCCAACTGGGCGTTCGCCCCGGTGTGCGGCTTCGATTTCTGGCGCGTGATCGTCACCTCGCCGGAGGTGATGATCTTCCTGTTCTTCATGATCACCGACCCCAAGACCGTGCCGGCCGGCCAGGTCGGCCGGGTCGTGTTCGGCGTGCTGGTGGGGATCGCCAGCGTGCTGTTGATGGCGCCCCAGACCGATGAGTTCGGCACCAAGGTCGGGCTGCTGGCCGGCCTGGTCGTGCTCTGCGCCGTGCGCCCGCTGGTCGACCGGTTCCTGCCGCAGCCGGGCTCAGACGGTGACGATCTGCGGAGGTGGACGGCTGGCTCCGCATCGCCGCGGCCGGCGGGCCGCCTCGCTATCGCGGCCCTGAGCCTGGTGGTGGTGGGCGCCGGGGTCTTCCTGGCCGGCACGCCGGCACGGGGCACGGTGCGCGCGAACGCTGCCGAGGCCCTCGGCCGCCCGATGCCGGCCGTCGACCCGTCGACGCTGCCGCCGATCAG
>DATBJR010000082.1:0-28444 GCA_036556325.1 Candidatus Limnocylindria bacterium
GAGCACGCCGAGCCCGTTCACCATCGTGGTGTGGCTGTCGGTCCCCACCACCGAGTCGGGGTAGAGCGCGCGCTCCTGCCCGGCGACCTCGGCGCCGTCCCAGACCACCTTCGCCAGGTACTCGAGGTTCACCTGGTGGACGATGCCGGTCGCCGGCGGCACGACGCGGAAGTTGTCGAAGGCCTGCTGGGCCCAGCGCAGCAACGCATAGCGCTCGCCGTTGCGCTCGTACTCGCGCTCGACGTTGATGAGGAACGCGGCGTCGCTGCCGTACTGGTCGACCTGCACCGAGTGATCGATGACCAGGTCGGCGGGCACCAGCGGGTTGATACGGCTCGGGTCGCCACCCATCTCGGCCACGGCGTCGCGCATGGCGGCCAGGTCGACCACGCATGGGACGCCGGTGAAGTCCTGCAGGATGACGCGGCCCGGCATGAACGGCAGCTCGTACTCGCCCGGAGCCGATGGGTCCCAGCCCGCCAGCGCCCGCACATCCTCGGCCCCCACCGGGCTGGCGGCAGTCGCGGCGTGGCGCAGCGCGTTCTCGAGCAGGACCTTGACGGTGTACGGCAGTCGTCCCAGGTCCGCGACCCCGGCCGCCTCGAGCCGGTGGTACGCATAGGAACGGTCACCGACGCGCAGCGTCGCGCGCGACGACGCCGGATCGATGGAGGGGGGATGGCTGGACACCGAGTGCGCCTCCTTCTCTCTCGTCCGCGCAGGCCTGCGCGGGATCGGATAGGTCGGCGCCGGACGGGTGCGCCCGTCCCGGGTCGAGTAGCGCGCTCATTATACGCTTGCTCGCTCATACCGGAGAGATAGACCGTGGATCTGTTCGGGCCCCTCATGGCCCTGGTCCTGCCGCTGATCGTCCTCCAGGTGGTGCTGCTCGTCGCCGCCCTGATCGACCTGACCAAGCCCGATCGGCGCGTGCGCGGCGACAACAAGCTGATCTGGGCGCTGATCATCATCTTCGTCAGCCTGTTCGGCCCGCTGCTCTACTTCCTGATCGGCCGCGAGGAGTCGTGACGGCGGAACAGCCCGGCGCAGGGGCCGCCATCGCCTGCCGCGGGCTGACGAAGCGCTACGGGACCGTGACCGCGCTCGACAGCCTCGACCTCGACGTGCCGGCTGGCAGCGTCTTCGGCTTCCTGGGGCCGAACGGGGCCGGCAAGACGACGACCCTGCGGATCCTGACCTCGCTGGCCCAGGCCACGGCGGGTCACGCCACGGTCGGCGGCGTACCGGTCGGCCACGGCGAGCCGAACCGGTCCGGCAAGATCGGCTACCTGGACCAGGACCCGCGCTTCTACGGCTGGATGCGCGGGCGCGAGCTGCTGGCCATGGTCGGCCGGCTGTACGCCATGGACGGCGAGGGCCTGCGATCGCGCATCGGCGAGGTGCTGGAGGAGGTCGGGCTCACCGAGGCCGCCGACCGCCGCATCGGCGGCTATTCAGGCGGCATGCGCCAACGCCTCGGCCTGGCCCAGGCGATCCTCAACCGTCCGCCGGTGCTGCTCCTCGACGAGCCGGTGAGCGCGCTCGACCCGGAGGGGCGACGCGACATGCTCGCCACGATCCACTCCCTGGGCCGGACCTCGACCGTCCTCTTCTCGACCCACATCCTGAATGACGTGGAGCGCGTCTGCGACCGGGTCGCGATCCTGGACCGCGGCCGCCTGGTCACCGAAGCGCCCGTCGACGAGCTCCTGGAGCGCTACGCCGCCGACGTCTACCTCGTCGAGCCGGAGTCCGCCACGCCGCCGGCCCTGGAGCGCGTGGCCCGCGCCCTCGGCGCCGTCGAGGGCGTGGTCGCAACCGAGGTGCGGCATGGCATCGTCCGCGTCTCGGTGGCCGATGCCGCGGCCGCCAACCGGCCACTGCTGGCTGCCCTCGGCGCGCTGGACGTGGCCATCGCCTCGTTCGAGCGGCAGCGGCCGACGCTGGAGGACGTCTTCCTGCGACTCGTCGGGCGGGACCGCCAGGAGGCCGCGTGACCGGGCTCACCGTGCTGCTGGGCAAGGAGCTGCTGGAGCAGTGGCGGACCAGGCGGCTGCCCGTGGTCGCGGTCGTCTTTCTGGCCTTCGGAATCGCCTCGCCGGTGCTGGCCCGCTACCTGCCCGAGATCGTGAAGGCGCTGGGCGGCGCCGGCTTCGAGATCCAGTTCCCGGAGCCAACTGCCAAGGACGCCGTCGACCAGTTCCTGAAGAACCTGGGGCAGGCCGGCGTGCTGACCGCCATCCTGCTGGCCATGGGCAGTGTCGCCAACGAGAAGGAGCGGGGCACGGCGGCCCTCGTCCTCAGCAAGCCCGCCAGCCGCG
Source organism: Candidatus Limnocylindria bacterium (assembly GCA_036556325.1). Lineage (GTDB taxonomy): Bacteria > Chloroflexota > Limnocylindria > QHBO01 > QHBO01 > DASSCW01. Next base: position 2,322 of record DATBJR010000082.1, read on the forward strand.
CGGCCTTCCTGGTGGCCAAGGTGCTGGCCATCGGCGCGACGCTGCTGGTCAGCGTGATCCTCGCCTCCGCTGCCGCGTACCTGTACACCGCCATCCTCTTCCCGGCACCGGGCGCGCTGGGCTGGGCGGCCATGACCGGGCTGCTGCTCCTGTCCCTGCTGGGCTACACGGCCCTCACCTTCCTGGGCAGCACCCTCACCCGCTCGTCCCTCGCTGCGGCGGCCATCGGCGTCAGCGGGCTGGTCGGCCTCGCCCTAGTCTCGGCGCTGCCGAACGTGGCGCGCTACACGCCCGGCGGCCTCTCCGCGCCAGGGACGTCGCTCGCCATCGGCGGCGACGCCGGTGACGTGCTCGGGCCCGTGCTGGCCAACGTCGCGCTGGTGATCGCGCTGGTCGGGGCCTCGTGGCTGGCCTTCCGCCGGCAGGAGCTGTAGGTCGGTACCGATGATCCCTAGCGGTCGGTCCGCAGGCGCGAGAAGGTGACGAGGTCGTGCCAGGCGCCGGCACGGAATTGCGCACCGCGCTGGATGCCCTCGCGCACGAAGCCCGCCTTCTCCAGGGCGCGCTGCTCCGCGAGGTTCTCGACGTCGGTCGAGGCCTCGACCCGGTTGAGGTCGTAGACGCCGAAGAGGAAGTCGGCCAGCTGCCGCTGGGCATCGGCCCCGAAGCCATGGCCACGGTACTCCGGCCGCAGCTCGATGCCGATGTTCCAGGCATCGGACTCCGGGTTCGGCCCGTAGCTCACCCGATGCCAGCCCACCGTGCCGATCACCTCGAGCGTGTCGGCGCGTTCCACCACCAGCATCCCGTTGCGCTCGTTCCGCAGCGGCCCCGCCGCAATGGCCTCGCGCGGCAGGGGCGCGGCCTCTTCCCCGAAGTCGTTGAACTGCGATGGCTCGTCCCGGTTCCAGGCATCGAGCAGGTCGGCGTCGGCGAGGGTGAGGTCTCGGAGCCGCACCCGGGACTCGGCCGTCACGGACGACCGGCGACGAGCGCCTCGGCCAGGGCCGCCGGACGCGACAGGAACGGCGAGTGGCCGCCCGGCAGCTCCGCCGGGGTCACGGCCAACTCGGCGGACAACGTGCGGCGAGCCCAGCCGATGTCCACCAGCCGGTCGTCCTGGCACACGATCGCACGGCGGTCGGCGGCGGGCCACGCCGTCAACGGGTTCGGCTCCTCCCAGTAGCGCCAGTACTGGCGACGCAGGCGCGACGCTGCCCAGCGGGCCGTCTCCGGATCACAGTCCTGGTAGAAGGCCGCGATGGCGGCTTCCGGATCGGTCCAGGCCGACGACTCGTCGTCGAAGAACGTGCGACCCGCGCCGAGGTCCCACGACGACACGTCGGCGTCCAGCCCCGCCTGCTCGGCCAGGCTCCGCCCCGGACGGCGCAGGACGGGGCACAGGAAGACGAGCTGGCTGACCGGCCGGGCCGCGGCGACCAGCGGAATGACGGTCGCTCCCAGCGAGTGCCCGACGAGCACGACCTCGCCGCCCGGCAACTGGCGCGCCACGACGGCGGCGTACTCGGCCAGGCCGGCGGCCGGCTCGTCCACGGGCAGGTCCACTGCCACGGCCGCATGGCCGCGCCCTTGCAGCTCTGGCACGAGCCGCTCCCAGCACCAGGCGCCGTGCCACGCGCCATGCACGAGGACGAAGGTGGCCATGCCCCGAACGCTAGCGTGTGGCTGCAAGGGTCGTCAGCGCCCGGACGGCGACGTCCACCGGGTCGCGGCCGGTCGCCACCGGGATGCGGACCTGGTTGGAGGCCAGGGTCGGCCGGAAGCCGGCGGCGGAGAGCGCCACCGACACCGCGTGGCGGTCGTAGCGCGGCCACTTCAACGTCACGCTCCGCGCCTCGGCGCGGACCTCTGGAACGTGCGCCGCCTCGGCGGCCAATCGCACGGCGACGGCGCGGAAGAGCCCCTCCACCGGCTCCGAGATCGGCCCGAAGCGGTCGCGCAGCTCGCCGCGCAGCTGCTCCGCATCCCCGTCGGACCGGATGGCGGCGAAGCGCCGGTACATCTCCAGCTTGGCCCCGGAGTCGCCGACGTACGCATCGGGCAGATAGGCGGAGCCCGGCAGGTCCATGCGCACGGCTGCCGGCTCGACGCCGACCACGCGGCCACGGCGCACATCCACCGCCTCCGCCAGCATCCGCGTGTAGAGCTCGAAGCCGACGGCGGCCATGAAGCCGTGCTGCTCGGCCCCCAGGATGTTGCCGGCGCCGCGGATCTCCAGGTCGGACAGCGCGATCTGGTAGCCCGCCCCCAGGTCGGAGGCGCTGAAGATGGCGTGCAGCCGCTTGCGCGCGACCGGGGACAGCGGCAGCCCGCGCCGGTGGAGGAGATAGGCGTAGGCGCGGCGATCGGATCGGCCCACCCGTCCGCGGAGCTGGTAGAGCTGCGCCAGGCCGAAGGTGTCGGCGCGACTGATGATGATCGTGTTCGTGTTCGGGATGTCCAGGCCAGATTCGATGATGGTCGTGCACACCAGGACGTCGAACCGGCCAGCATCGAAGTCGAGCATCACCCGCTCGAGCATGCCCTCGGCCATCTGGCCATGGCCGATGGCGACCTTCGCCCGCGGCACCAGCCGCCGCACCCGCTCCGCCGCGCTCTCGATGGTGTCGACCCGGTTGTGGACGAAGAAGACCTGGCCGCCGCGGTCGAGCTCGCGGTTGATGGCGTCGCGCACAAGGCCGTCGTCGTCCTCGGCGATGCGGGTCTGGATCGGCAGCCGCGCCTCTGGCGGCGTCTCGATCACGCTCAGGTCGCGGATCCCCACCAGCGAGAGGTGCAGCGTGCGCGGGATGGGCGTGGCCGACAGGGTCAGCACGTCGACCTCGCGGCGCATGGCCTTGATGCGCTCCTTGTGGCCGACCCCGAAGCGCTGCTCCTCGTCGACGACCAGCAGCCCCAGGTCGGCGAACGCGATGTCCTTCGACAGGATCCGGTGCGTCCCGATCAGCACGTCCACGCTGCCGTCGGTGACCGCCGCCACGATCCGCTCCTGCTCCCGCTTCGGCACGAATCGGCTGAGCATCTCGACCCTGACCGGAAACGGCGCCAGGCGCCGCTGGAACGTCCCCAGGTGCTGCTGCGCCAGCACGGTGGTGGGCACCAGCACCGCCACCTGCTTGCCGTCCTGCACTGCCTTGAACGCGGCGCGCAGCGCCACCTCGGTCTTGCCGTACCCGACGTCACCGCACACCAGCCGATCCATCGGCCGGCGGCGCAGCATGTCGCCCTTGACCTCCTCGATGGTGCGCAGCTGGTCCGGCGTCTCGGAGTACGGAAAGGCCTCCTCCAGCTCTCGCTGCCAGACGCTGTCCGGCGAGAAGCTGAAGCCCGGGGCCGCCTCGCGAGCGGCATAGATCTCGAGCAGGTCGTCTGCGAGCTCCGCCACGGCCCGCCGCACCCGACGCTTGGTGCGCTCCCACTCCGTGCCGCCTAGCTTGCTGAGCGACGGCCCGGCGCCGCCGGAGTACCGCGTAATGCGGCCGATCTGGTCGGCCGGCAAGAAGATCTTGTCGTCGCCGGCGAAGTCGAGCTGGAGGTACTCCTTGACGTCGCCGCCGTACTCCCGCTGCGTCATCCCCGCGTAGCGGGCGATGCCGTGGTCAACGTGCACGACCAGGTCGCCGGGCTCCAGCTTGCCGATCAGGTCGCGGGTGACGACGCGCTTGCTGGGAGTCAGCCGCCGGACGCGCGTGGTGCCGAACAGCTCGCGGTCGGTCAGGACCAGCAATCCACTGGGCCGATGCGCCAGCCCGGCGCTCAACGAGCCGTGGACCAGGCCCACTGCTCCCCGGGGCGGCGGCGCGCTGAGCTCGGCGACGGCGGCAGCGGCGATGCCGGCCTCGTCCAGGAGCTCGCCGACCCGGCTCGCCTGGTCGGTGGAGAGGATCGTCCGTGCCTCGGTGGCGAGCTCCCCGATCCAGTCACCCAGCCGCTCCACGCGTCCTGGGAGCATGGGGGCGCTGGCGTAGCCCGCATCTTCGCCAAGCTGCTCGTCGAGTGACTCGGCGGCGTGGTCGCGCAGGGTGCCCAGGGTCCCCGCCGCGTCGAAGGGCAGCGGCCAGTCCTCCCGCAGCTCACCCGCCGACGCGAGCCCGGCGCGGCGGTCCGCCGCCTGCGCATCCAGCTCGCCGGCGATGGCGCGCAGCTCGTCCGGATCGGTCAACACCACGTGCGCGTCGGTGGGCAGGTGATCGGCGGCTGGGCCCGCGGTCAGGAGTGCCGCCCACGTCTCGGCCGCCTCGCCGAGGTCGCCCTGCTCGAGTTGCGCCAGGTCCGCGAGCAGGGCGTCCGACAGGTCCGGTGGCGCGGCGGCACCGAGGCTATCCCAGCCGGCCGGCGGCAGGAACTCGCTGGCCGGCAGCAGCGTGACCGCGTCCAGGCGGCGCCGCGAGCCCTGGGTCACCGGGTCGAAGGCCCGGATGGACTCGACCTCGTCGCCGAACAGGTCGATGCGCACGGGCTCCCCGGTCCCCGGCGGCCACACGTCGACGATCCCGCCGCGCGACGCGAATTCCCCCACGCCGCTCACCTCGACCGCCGCCTCGTAGCCGCCGGCCACGAGCGCGGTGAGCAGCGTGCGCTGGGCGACCCGCGCACCGAGCTCGACCCGGACCGTCGCCCCGGCGAGCTGCCCGGGGGCCAATGTTCGCTGAACCAGGGCCAGCAGCGGCGCGACCACCACCGCATGTCGGGGACCGGCCGCCAGCCAGGAGAGCACGCGGAGCCGCTCGGCCGACTCGTCGTGCTCCGGCAGCGCGCGTTCGAGGGGCATGGCCGCACGCTCCGGCAGGACCACCGCGCTACCGTGCGGCAGCCACGCCGCGAGGTCATCGGCCAGGCGGTGGGCCTCGTCATCGGTCCGCACTACCACGACCAGCGGCAGGCGCGGCGGCAGCTGGCTGCGCCGCGCGGCGAGGTGTGGGGCACGGGCCGCCGCGGGGACGCGCAGCGCGCCGGGAGCCGCCAGCTGCCCGACCAAGTCCGCGGTCAGCGCGGCGAGCCGCCGATCGGCGCCGCCGCGGGTTGGTGCCGGGGTGCGAGGCACGTGTTGCGTGGCGGCGGTCACGCGATCGGCTCCGCCAGATCCAGGCCGTTGTACCGGTTCATCGCCGCCTCGATCCCGTCGCGCAGCCACAGTTCGACCGCGTCGGCCGCCGTGGCGATGACCTCGGTGGCAAGGTCGCGCTCGTTCGGCCGAAAGGTCGACAGCACGTGGTTGACCGTCTCGCGGGTCGAGCCCGAGCGGCCGATTCCCACCCGCAGCCGGTTGAACTCGTTGCTGCCGAAGGCGGCGATGATGTCGCGCAGCCCGTTGTGGCCGCCGGCCGATCCATCACGACGGAGCCGGAGACGGCCGAGCGGCAGGTCGACGTCGTCGGTCACCACCAGCAGGTCGGCCTGCGGGTCCGCGTTCGTCTGGCGCAGGGCCGCTTTCACGGGGGCGCCGGAGCGGTTCATGTAGCGCATCGGCTTCACCAGCAGCACGCGTTGGGGCGGCTCCTCGAGCTGGACCTCGAGCTGGGCAGCGCCCTCCCGGACCCGACCCTGCCCGGTCAGGCCCCAGCGGTCGGCGAGCAGGTCGACCACGCGGAATCCAACGTTGTGGCGCGTCAGCCGGTAACGCTCGCCGGGGTTGCCGAGCCCGGTGACGACTTTCACCGGCCCGATGGTAGCGGCACCGCTACAGTGGCGGGCGCGCATGGCCAGGCCGGATCTGCTCATCGTCGGTGGCGGCATCATCGGCTGTGCGGCGGCAGCCTTCGCCGCGGAGCGCGGCGCCAGGGTCGTCCTGCTGGAGGGCGACGAGATCGGCGCGGGAGCGTCGGGTCGCAACTCGGGCGCCGTCCAGCACCCGTTCGACCGCGTCCTGGCCGAGCTGCATCACGCCACGCGGGGGATCTACGACGAGCTGTCCGCGGCCGATCCCGCTGCCTTCGACTTCCCGCGAGCCCCGGGTGGCCTCTTCCTGCTGACCGATGACCTCGACGCCGCCCGTCAGCGGATCGCCGAGCTGGAGACCGAGCACCCCGAGCTGCGCCCGCAGCTGCTCGGCGAGGAGGACCTCCGACGGCAGGAGCCGATGGTCGCCGGTGGCTGGTCGGCCATCCGCCTGGACACCGGCTTCCCGATTCCGCCCGAGGCCGCGACCCGCGCGTTTGCGGCGCGCGCCCGCACTGCCGGCGCCGACCTGCAGCTCGGACACCGCGTTCAGGCGCTGGGAGACGGCGCGGCGGTGACGCTGGTTGACGGGACGGTGCTGCATGCCGGCGCGGTGCTGGTTGCCGCCGGGCCATGGTCCGGCGAGCTCCTGGCCAGCAGCGGCGGACCGGCCGCCATCCGGCCGACCTACGGCGTCACCCTCCAGATCAACCTGCTCGACGGGCCGCGCGGCGTCCTGGAAGAGGGCGCCGTCCACACCGTCAACCGCCCTGTCGAGGGCGAAGAGGCGGGGGTCATCACCTTCTCGATGGTCAACGTGCGCGGCACCAGCACGATCGGCTCGACCTTCCTGTCGTGGACGCCGGATCCGGCCCGAATGGCTCCGCGGCTCCTGGAGAATGCGGCCCGCTTCGTTCCCGCCGTCGCAGGCGCCGAGATCGTGCAGGGCCGCGTGTGCGCCCGTCCTCAGTCCCCGGACGGGCGCCCGTTCATCGGGGCGGTGGCGGGACGCCGCGACACGTTCGTGGCGGCCGGCCATGGACCGTGGGGCATGAGCACCGGTCCGGCTTCGGCTGCGATCGCCGTCGACGCCATCCTGGACGGTGCCGCGGTGCCCGACGAACTGAGGGCAGATCGGGCGATCTGACTGCGGGCGGCGCTTTGTGCAATCTGCACAACAATTGGCCGCGCGGCTCGCCGACTCGCGGCGTCACGAACGATCATCGGCCCATAGGCTCCGTGCAACACCGCAGCCGCGAGGGAGCCGCACCGATGGGGACGATCGACTCCGGGGACACCGCCTGGCTCCTGGTCTCCACCGCCCTGGTCATGCTGATGACCCCTGGCCTGGCCCTGTTCTACGGCGGCCTGGTGCGGCGCAAGAACGTGCTCAGCACGATCATGCACAGCTTCTTCATCCTGGCGCTGGTCAGCGTCACCTGGGTCCTGTGGGGCTATTCGCTGGCCTTCGGGCCGGATGCCGGGCTCGGCCTCGTCGGGCGGCTGGACTGGCTGGGGCTGGAGGGCGTGGGACCGGAACCATCGGCCACCTACGCGCCGACGGTCCCGCACCTTGCGTTCATGGCCTTCCAGATGATGTTCGCCGTCATCACCCCGGCGCTCATCACCGGTGCCTTCGCCGAACGCAAACGCTTCAAGGCCTTCGTCCTCTTCTCCGTGGCCTGGTCGACGCTCGTCTACGCGCCGATCGCCCACTGGGTCTGGTCGCCGGGTGGCTGGCTGAGCCACCTTGGCATCCTCGACTTCGCCGGCGGGACGGTCGTGCACCTGGCCAGCGGGGTGGCCGCGCTGGTGGCGGCGCTCATGGTCGGCCGGCGGATGGGCCTGCTGGAGCCGGCCACCGAGCCGCACGACGTGCCGATGACCGTCCTGGGCGCCGGCCTGCTGTGGTTCGGCTGGTTTGGCTTCAACGCCGGCTCGGCGCTGGGCGCGAATGGCGTGGCGGCCGTCGCCCTGGTCACCACCAACACCGCCGCCGCCATGGCGGCGCTGACCTGGGTCACCCTGAGCTGGTTGCACCGCGGCTCGCCGTCAGTGATCGGCGCGGCGCTCGGCGCGGTGGCCGGGCTGGTGGCAATCACCCCCGCCGCGGGCTTCGTGACCCCGGCGGGCGCGATCCTCATCGGCTTCGGGGTGGGAATCGTCTGCTATGGCGCCTCGCTGCTGCGGCTGCGCTCGCGAGTCGACGACGCGCTGGACGTCTTCGCCGTCCACGGCGTGGGTGGCGCCTTTGGCGCACTGGCCACCGGCGTGCTGGCGACGGTCGCCGTCAACCCGGCCGGCCGCGATGGCCTGCTGCATGGCAACCCGGCGCAGCTCGGCGTCCAGCTGCTGGGCATCACCGCGGTTGCCGCCTACTCGGCGGCCGCCACCACCGCGATCCTGCTGGTCGTGAACGTGGCCGTTCGGATCCGGGTGCCGCGCGAGGCCGAGGAGGCCGGGCTGGACGTGGCCCAGCACGGCGAGATCGCCTATGGCGCCTAGGGAGTTCGTGAAGGAGGTGACCCGATGACCATCGCCGCGCTTCTCGCGTTCGGCACGCTCCTCGCCGCCTGGTTGACGGCACCCGCCGAACGCTGGCATCGCGCCGAGACGGCAACCCAATCGATGCCGGAGCTCGCCGCGGAGCCGCAAGCCGCCTGACACGATCCGGCACCGTCAACGGACGGTGCACGAACCGATGCGGCGGCGCCGGCGTATCCTCGTCCATGGTGGACGGCACCCCGCGCCAGCTCGACCCCCCGGCCCTTGCCCGCCGGTACGGCCGCGAGCTGGCCGCGGCCGCCCACGCGGTCCTGGAAAGCCGCGAGGCGGCGGAAGCGGCCGCCGCCGCAGGCATCGCCGACGTGCTGCGCGCCCATCAGACCGCGACCCTGCCGGAGACGGCGACCACCCTCGACGTCCTGAGGTCCGCGACCCTGCGACGAGCAGAAGCCGCTCGGCGGCGGTGGCGCCAGGTGGACCCGCTGCCCGATCGGACCACGCCGCCCGCGACCATCTCCTTCGCGGTGAGCGCCGAAGCGGTGTCCGCCGCGCTGGCCGCAGCGCCGCTCGACGACCGGCAGCCGGGGAGGACCGCCTGGCTCGTGGCGGCTGGCGTCCTGCTGATTGCCGCCGTCGGTATCGGCTTATGGCTCATCCCCGCTGACGGCGGCCGGGCCGCGGTGCGCAACCCATCGCTGCTGCCGACGCCTTCCTCGCCGGCCGCCGCGATCGCCGTCGCACGCGGTCCGATCACCTTGGCGGGCTGCCGGGTCGAGCCGGCCAGCACGCCGGTGGCCTATCGCGGCTGGCTGACGCTCGGCGACCTGACCGGAGCGGACGCTGCGGACGCAGGCCGTCCGCTGTTCGCTCTGGTGACCGCCGGGGAGGCGGAGTGGCTCGGCTGGCACGACACCGGTTCCGGCGCGATGTATCCCCGTCCGGTCGGTCGCGTGGCATGCGCCATGGATCCGTTCAGCGGCACCACGCGGGCCTATGCCGTGGCCGGCGACTGGCAGCCGCCGACGCTTCCCGATGCCTGCCCGCCGGGCGAGATCTACAAGTTCGGCGACCTGCGCGAGATCGGCGGACCCCGCCTGTTCGCGACCCTGCCGATCGGCACCGGCAGCTGGCGCGCACATGACGCTGCCCTGCGGCTGTACCTGCGGCTGGCGGCGCCGCCCAACGTGGACACCGCGGTCACCGCCACCGCCCGTTCGCTGGAGGCCGACGCCACGGTGCCGCTCACCGTCGAGCGCGTGCTGGCGTCGCCGGCTGCCACGCCGGTGCGCAACCTGTACCTCACCCTCCGCAACGTCGACCTGCCGAACCCGGGCTGCTGGATCGTCAGCGTGGCGCTGGACGGGGAGGTGGCCGGTTCGACCCTGGTCCCGGTGTCGGAGCCGGCGCGGGGAGTGTCTCTCGGACGCTAGCTGCCAGTGGTCACGGCGTGGCCCGCGCGGTCGAACAGCGAGCCGGGCTTCCAGGCGACATCGCGGTGGCGCCGGTGCAGGGTGGCCAGTACCTCGTGCTCGAGGCGGCGCATCTGCTCCTCCTCGTCCATCTCGGCGTGATCATGGCCGAGCAGGTGCAGCGTGCCATGGATGGCGAGCAGGACGATCTCCTCGGCGACGCTCCAGTCGCCGGCGCTCGCCTGCCTCACGGCCTGGTCGAGATCGATCACCACGTCGCCCAGGAGCGTGGCACCCGGCGGCGAGACGCCATCGTCATCGGCCAGGTGTGAGCGGCGGCCGTCGACGCGCCACTCGTGGAGCGGAAAGGCGAGCACGTCGGTGGGGCTGCGCTCGCCCATGTGATCAAAGTTGAGGCGCTCCATCTCGCCATCGCCGCAGAGCGTCAGCTCGAGCTCGCAGGCGCCGGGTCCGAGTGAGACGGAGACGGTCTCGCCCACCGCCGTCTCCAGGAGCTGGTTGAGCTGCTCGATGGCCATCGGCTCGATCGCCATGGCCAGCTGGTCCCGCCCGACGTGGTCGTGGAACGTGACCTCGCAGCCCATGCGCCCATGCTAGGCCGTCCGCGGGCGGGGCTCAAGGTCGAGATCGCTCAGGCCCGTTCGCGGCGCGGTGGCTCCAGCGGCACGACGTTGTCGGGGTACTTGATGCGGCTGTGGTACATCCCCAGCAGCTGCTGGACGAAGGCATCCTTGATCTGGCTGATGTTCTTGAGGGTCAGCTCCGCGTCGTCCAGCTGCCCGTCCTCCACTCGGGCGTCGACGATGCGGTCGACCATCGCCCGGATACTGGCCTCGTCCTTGTCATCCAGCGACCGGACCGATGCCTCCACGCCATCGGACAGCATCAGGATGGCTGCCTCGCGGCTCTGCGGCTTCGGACCCGGGTAGCGGTACAAATCCTTGGGGACCAGCTCGTCGTTGCCACCGACCTCCTGCAGCGCCTTGCCGTAGAAGTAGCTCATCACGCTGGTGCCGTGGTGCTGGGGGATGAAGCCGATGATCTGAACCGGCAGGCCGTACTCGTAGCCCAGGTCGATGCCGTCACGGATGTGGCTGCTGATGATTCGCGCGCTGACCTCTGCCGAGAGGTCGTCGTGGATGTTGCGCTCACCGGCCTGGTTCTCGATGAAGGCCAGCGGGTTCTTCATCTTGCCGATGTCGTGGTAGTACGCGGCGACGCGGGCCAGCAGCGGATCGGCGCCGATGGTCTCCGCGGCCCGTTCGGCGAGGTTGCCGACCATCACGCTGTGGTGGTAGGTGCCCGGCGTCTCGAGCAGCAGGCGCCGCAGCAGCCGGGATGAGGGGTTGGCCAGCTCCAGCAACTGGAACACGGTCATGATGCCGAACAGGTTGCCGATGACCGCGAACGAGCCCACCGCCAGCACCACGGCCAGCGCGGCGTTCACCGACCCGGCGGCGATGCCCTGCAGGACGCTGGTGACGTCGCGCTGCTCAAGCAGGTTGAACGCCAACAGCACGGCGATGTTGGTCGCGGCCAGCACGAGCCCGCCGCGGACGAAGGCATTCAGCCGCTCAGCCCGCACGATGGCGGTCAGGGCGGCCAGGCCGCCGGCCAGCGTGTAGACCGCCGGCCACAACGTGCTCGAGTTCATCACGCCCGCCAGGACCGCCAACGCCACCGCCATGGCCGCGCCCGCTGCGCCCTCCAGCAGGATCCCGGTCAGCAGGACGGTGGCTGCCGTCGGCACGACGTAGGCCCACAGCGTCCGATCCGCCGCGATGCGGATGGCGATCGCCGTGCCCAGCAGCGCCAGCCCGAACAGCAGCAGTGAGCGGTTGCGGAACCAGATGGCGGGCTCGAAGCGCCACAGGATGCCGACCAGGAGGGCGGACACCAGCAGCGCGACCAGCGCGTTGCCGCCGACTGTGCTGGCCTGCAGCCGAGGCGCGCTGAGCCCCAATGCCTCCAGCTCCTCGAGGTGCAGCTCGGTGATGACTTCGCCGCGGCGCAGGATGGTCTGGTCCTTCTCCAGGCTCACGCGCACCGGCGGGACCGCGTCGATCGCCGCCTGCCGGGCTGCATCGGTCTGGCTCTGCGATGGCTGGTAGTTGGCCGCCACGTAGTCCTCGGTGATGTCGCCCGCCAGCTCGCGGTCCGGTGCGCTCAGCTCGTTGGTGATGTTGGTGCGGACCTGCTGGCGCGCCTCCGTCACCTTGTCCGAGTCGATCCGGCCGCCCTGAACGGTCTCCAGGACGGTCGCGCCGGCATCGGCGATCTTCTGCCAGGTCCCCAGGGGAAGATTCGCCAGGCGCTGACGCTGCGCGTCGGTCAGCGTCTGGGCAACCCGGGTCAGGTCGCTGATCACCTCGGCGTCGGACAGATTCTCGCTGTCGCGGCGCTGCAGCGTGCGGGTGATGCCGTCCACGAAGGCGCCGTACGCGGTCAGCTGCTGCTGGCTAATGTCGGTCATCGGCGCCACCGGCACGTACACCGTCTCGACCGCGTCTGCCGCGTCCTGCTGTGCCGTCCGGGTCTTCGACTCCGAGACGAAGCTGGTGCTGGCGGGCGCGATGATGTCGGCCGGCGCCACGTCGCCGATCTTGTATGCCAGCGCGCCACCGCCGACCTGCAGCGTCATGATCGCCCACAGCAGCCCGGCCAGCAGTCCACCGACGATCAGCGCCCGGGCCCACGGGCCGCGGCCACCGCCGCCCTCGGTCTCCGCCAGCGTGCGCGGAATGAACATCGGCTCAGCCCCCGAGCTTGGCTCGGACCAGGTCGGCCAGCGCCTTGCCGTCAGCCCGTCCCCTGGTCTGCGGCGTGACCTTGCCCATCACGCGTCCCATGTCGCCGGGCGACGTGGCGCCGGTCTCGGCGATGGCGGCATCGACCATGGACGCCAGCTCGTCCGCCGAGAGCTGTTGGGGCAGGAACTCGGCAATGATCGCCGACTCCTCTTCCTCCACCTGGACCATGGCATCGCGGCCGGCGGCGCGGAAGTGCTCGATCGACTCGCGGCGCAGCTTCATCTGTTTCGACAGGACGTCCACCACGTCCTCGTCGGTCAGGTCGCGGCCAAGCTCGATGCGGCGGTTCTGGAACGCGGCCATGGCCATGCGCAGCGTGCCGACGCGACGGATGTCGCGGGCGAGCATGGCCTCACGCATGGCGGTCTCGATCCGCCCCTGGAGGGTCATCGGCTGGGGGTGGCGGGTGCCATCGGCCTCATCATCGGCTCTGCTGGAGAACCGTCCGACCGGGGCCCGCCGAGGGAGTGCGTCTGGCGACTAAGCGCGGGTAGCCTTGCGTTTCTTGGCTTCCTTGCGCTTCCGCTTCACGCTGGGCTTCTCGTAATGCTCGCGGCGCCGTGCCTCAGCCAGGATCCCGGATTGCTGGATCTTCTTGTTGAAGCGGCGCAGCGCGCTCTCGAACGTTTCGTTCTCGCCCACGCGGACCTCTGCCAAACGTCTCGCCTCCTTTCTGCCGGTGAATTCGCGCCGTGGGGGTGGACCGATGCGGTCCGGCGCGCAAGCCCGCGGAGTCTATCAGCGGGGGTGCGAGGGGTCAACGCGGCGCCCGTTCGCGTCCGTCAGCCCGGCGGCCAGGCCATGGTCCGGCCGGCCAGCAGGTGGAAGTGGAGGTGAAACACGCTCTGTCCGGCATCGGGCCCGACATTGGTCACGATGCGGTAACCGTTGACGCCGGACTCTTCCGCGACCTGGCGCAGCGCCCCGAAAAGCGCCGCCAGCAGCTCGCCGTCGCCGTCGGTCAGCTCTGCCGCCGACGGGATGTGACGACGCGAGATGGCGAGCAGGTGGGTCGGTGCGCGCGGATTGACGTCGCGGAAGACCACGACCGAGTCATCGCTGTGGACGATGTCCGACGGCAGCTCGCCGGCTGCGATGCGACAGAAGAGGCAGTCGGGGTCGTAATCGGCCATGGCGGCAGCCTAGGCGAAGTCGCCGGTGCGCGACAAGACGACCGCGGCAGCGGCCACCGCGACTGTCTCCGAGCGCAGGATGCGCGGCCCCAGCGCGGCGATCTGGGTACCCGCCCGCTCGGCGGCCGCCACCTCGTCCGGCGTGAAACCGCCTTCCGGGCCGATGACGACGCCCGCCGCCGGCTCCAGTACGGACAGGCGCGGCCCGTCAGCCCGCTCGTACAGCAGGACCGATGACGCCCCCAGCGCCGCCGTCAGCGGCACCGGCGCAACCACCGGTGGAACCAGGCCGCGCTCGGCCTGCTCGGCGGCCTCGCGTGCCACGGACGCCAGCCGCTGCAGCTTCTGCGGCGAGAGGTCGCGGGCCACGCATCGTTCGGTGACGATCAACCGGAACTCGGCGATCCCGATCTCCGTCCCGTGACGGATCACCGGTTCCAGGTGATCCCCGCGCAGCAGTGCCTGCCACACCGTAAGGCGGTGCCGCGGCTCCCCGCCCGCCGGACCGCGCGACTCCACCACGCACTCACCATGGCGCAGCCGCACGACGGCGGCCTCGCCACGGCCGTCGAGCAGCACCAGATGGTCGTCGTCGCGCAGGCGGAGGACGCGGGTCACCTGCCGTGCGATCGCCGCAGGCAACGGGAACTGGTCGCCCGCCATGACTTCCGACGCAACGAAGAAGCGATGCAGGGTCACGCGCGCCGCATCCGCACCGAAACCCACTCCCCGTCGTCCAGCCGCTCGTCGGTCGCGAAGCCGGCGGCCTCCAGCGCGGACACGACCTCGTCGCCCCGCTCAGCAATGATGCCGCTGGCCAGCAGCGTCCCACCGGGCGTCGCGTGCGTCGCCAGGCGCGTCGCAAGCTCGACCAGAACGGCGGCCACCAGGTTGGCGAGCAGCAGCGGATACGGATCGTCGCATTGCTCTTCGAGGCTGCCGTCACGGGCCATCAGGCGCTCTGCCACGCCGTTGCGCCGGGCATTGTCGAGTGTCGCCTCCACCGCCACCGGGTCGGTGTCCAGCGCGTCGACATGGCCGGCGCCCAGCGCCAGGGCGGCGATGCCGAGGATGCCCGAGCCGCTGCCCACGTCCAGGATCCGCGGCGGCATCGGCGCCAGGCGCCCGAGCAGCTGGAGGCAGCCGCGGGTGGTCGGATGCAGCCCGGTGCCGAAGGCCATCCCGGGATCCAGCCGCACGACCACGTCGCCCGGCTCGACCGGCGCCTCCAGCCAGGAAGGCACGATCAGCAGCCGGCCGATTCGCTGCGGTGCGTAGCCCGCCTTCCAGCCCTCGGTCCAGTCGCGTTCGTCAACGGGGCGCACGTGCAGCTCGCCGACGGGACGCAGGCCGAAGGCCTGGAGGTGCCATAGCGCCCGCTCGGTGCCCTGGATCGCGACCCGCGCGGCGGGATCATCGGGCACGTGCGCGGTCAGCTCGTACGGCGCCGTCGGATCCTCGCGCACGGACAGCTCATCGCCCGCGTCGCGCAGCAGGCGCGTCGGCCGAACGGCCGCGCCGTGCCCCAGCCGGCCGAGGATCTCGCTGACCGCCTCGACCGCTTCCGCATCGGCCTCGACGGTGAGCTCCAGCCAGCGCACTTCGGCTCTGCCGATCAGCCGAAGATGTCGCGCAGCCGATCGAACAGGCCCGAGCCGCCGGCCTTCGGCAGCACGGCCGGCCCGCTGACCTCGTTGAGCTGCTTCAGCAGGTCGCGCTCCACCTTGGACGGCTTCTCCGGCACGACCACCGTCACGATCACGTGCAGGTCGCCTCGCCCGCTGCCGCGCAGCCGTGGCACGCCGCGCCCCTTGAGCCGCAGCTCGGTGCCGGACTGCGTGCCGGCCGGGATCGCCAGATCCTCCGCGCCCTCGACGGTCGGGACCTGCACGGTGGCGCCCAGGGCGGCCTGCGGAAAGGTGACCGGCAGCTCGTGGTACAGCTCCGTCCCGCGCCGGACGAGCTGGGGATGGTCCCGCACGGTGACGACGACGTAGAGGTCTCCCGGCGGCCCGCCGCGGGGGCCGGACTCGCCCTGCCCCTCCAACGCGATCCGTTGGCCGGAGTCGATCCCCGCCGGGACGGTGACCTGCAGCGTGCGCTCCTGGCGGACGCGGCCGTCGCCGTGGCAGTTGTGGCAGGGCGTCGCAATGATCCGGCCCTCGCCGTTGCAGCGCGGGCAGGCGGTGATGTTCACCATCTGGCCGAGGATGGTCTGGCTGACCCGACGCCGCTCGCCGCTGCCGTTGCACTCGGGGCATGTCTCCGGCTCCGTACCCGGCTCGCCGCCGGATCCACCGCACACGTCGCAGGTCACCAGCGTCGGGAAGCTGATCTCGCGGGTGACGCCTGACATGGCCTCGGCGAAGTCGATGGTCAGGTCGTAGCGCAGGTCGGCGCCCGCCACCACCCGTCGACGCTGCCGCGTCCCGGCGGGCGAGCCGCCAAAGAAGGCGTCGAAGATGTCGCCGAACGGCCCAAACCCGCCGCCGAAGCCCTCGAACCCGCCGCCCGCCGCGCCGCCCACGCCCGCATGGCCGAACATGTCGTAGGCGGTGCGGCGCTGCCGGTCGCCCAGCACCCGGTAGGCCTCGTTCAGCTCCTTGAAGCGCTCCTCCGCGCCCTCGCTGGTATCGACGTCGGGGTGGTGGCGCTGCGCCGCGCGGCGGAAGGCGCGCTTGATCTCCTCCTCGGAGGCATCGCGGGGCACGCCCAGGATCTCGTAGTAGTCGCGCTTGATCGCCATCGGCCGGCGATTATACAAATTGGCACTCCGGACTTCAGAGTGCCAGCCATTCGTGCTCAGTCGGTGCGATCGTCGTCCGATACCCGGTGACGGAGGTCACCGCTGAGCCGGGCCATCGCCTGGCTGCGATAGCCGGCGTAGCCCAGCAGCACGCAGGCGACCAGGAACGCGGCGACACCCACCCCGGCGGCGGGCACGGGCGTCATCCGCAGCTGCGAGACCACGATGCCGGCCAGGACGGCGGCCAGCATGGCATTCACGAAGCCGATGGTCGCCGGCGTCGTCACGAAGCCGTGGAACCAGTCGGACCGCTGCAGGTCCTCGTCCGACGCGCCGAAGGTGCGGAAGATGCCCACCGCGTCCTCGGTCACGCCAGTGATGAAGTACGGCGCCAGCCCCGGGTCGATCTCGAGGTATGCACCGCGCAGGCGGTTCATGCCGCGCACCCATACGTAGTCCTCGTTGTTGATCTCGAGCAGCCGAACGTAGGTCGCCACCCCGACGAACAGGACGACCGGCAGCACCAGCACCGCGAACAGCACGAAGCCCTCGCCGAAGCTGCTGGCCTGGGCCACCAGCGCCAGCGCCACCACCGCGCCCGACAGCAGGGAGAGGAACATGCTGGCCCGCGAGAAGGCTTCGTTCCAGGACAGCGAGCGTGTGGCCAGCAGGCTCCAGTGCTCGGTGGCCAGCATCTGGACCCGAATCGCCCGGCGCGCCGCCGCATCGGCCGCGGCGGCATCCGCGCCGCTCGGCAGGGCGGAGGCCGGTGGCACGCCCTCCGGCATGCGGTCGACGGTCATGGCCGCATTGTAGGATCGGCGCCCATGGCCGCCGCCACCCCCGAGCTCGAGATCTCGGCCGATCACGCCCGCCGCTTCCTGGTGAGCCGCCACCTGCTCGCGCCGCCGCGCTCGCTGGCAGCGGAGGCCGCATCGGTCCTGCGCGTGGTCGAGCGCCTGGGCCTGCTGCAGTTCGACCCGCTGGAGGTGCCCGGCGCGCGCAACCACGACCTGGTGCTGCACGCTCGCATTCGCGACTACCAGCGCGGCTGGGCCGAGGCATGGCTGTACGGCGAAGATCGGCGCCTGATCGAGGTGTACAACAAGAGCCTCAACATCCTGCCCATCGGCGAGCTGCCCCATTACGCCATCAGCTGGGATCAGGCCGCCGCCGAATACGCGCACGGCATCCTGCGTGAGCAGGCTGCGGTGGCAGAGGCAATCGTCTCCACCATCGAGCGCGAGGGCCCGCTGTCCACCGCCGCGTTCAAGGAGCACGGCCACGCCATCGACTGGTGGTGGGCGCCGACGCCGGCCGCGCGGGCCGTCGCCGAAGCGCTGTTCGTGACCGGGCGCCTGGGCATCGCCCGCCGGGACGGCAATCGGCGCTACTACGACCTCATCGAGCGGCTGGTGCCCGCCGCGCTGCTGGCCAGGCGGGAGACGGCGGAGGGAGCGCATCGGCATCGGCTGCTGAGCCGGTACCGCGCCGTCGGCCTGCTGGGACTGCAGGCCAATGCCGAGGTCATCCTCAACACAGGCAGGGCTGCCGACCGTGCCCGCTGGACCGCCGAGCTGGTCGACGAGGGCGTGCTGACGCCGGTGGCCGTGGAGGGGATGCGCGGAGCGCGCTACCTGCTCGCCGCGGAAGCGCCCGTCCTCGAGGCAACGCGCACCCCGTCGGACGAGCCGCCGGCGGTCACCTTCATGGCGCCGCTCGATCCGCTGATCTGGGATCGGCGCCTCCTGCGCGACCTGTTCGGCTTCGAGTACATCTGGGAGGTCTACGTTCCGGCCGCCAAGCGACGCCACGGCTACTACGTGCTGCCGCTGCTGTTCGGCGACCGGCTGGTCGGCCGCATCGAGCCCCGCTACGAGCGGCGGACACACCGGCTGCAGATCCTGGGGATCTGGTTCGAGCCCGACTTCAGGCCGCTGGAGGAGCCCCACTTCATCCCGGCCCTGACCGCGGCGCTGCGCGCCTACCGCGCCTTCGTCGGCGCCCGGACGGTGCGCTGGCCGCGCTCCGGCATCGGCCGAGAGCTGGCTAGGCGAACGCGCTGAAGCGCAGGTAGCGGTAGCCCAGGTAGCCGATCCACAGCATCGTCCCCGTGCCGGCCCCCGCCCACAGGGCCGCCTCCCAGGGGCGGTAGACATCGCTGCGCAGCCAGAGCAGGAAGATGGCGTACACCGGCACGAACACCGCGAGCAGCATGGCCGCGTACAGAAACGTGGTCAGCGCCAGGATGGTCCCCGGCCAGAATCCCATCCGTGCCGTGTCGGCCAGGCCGCGCTCCAGGCGATCGAGCGGTGAGCGGCCCAGGAAGCCCTCGATCGTCCTGAGCAGGCGCTGCACCCAGCCCGGCAGCGCGCCGCGTCCCCCGAACCAGCTGGCGTAGAGGGTGCTGGCCCATCCGGTCCCGACCAGGTACAGCGGCGGCAGGATGAGCATGAGCGGCGTTCGCTCGTCCTCGGCCAGCGGATTGTAGACCGGCGGCGCGGTCATCGGCACCAGGGTCGCGAAGACCACGTAGGCGACCAGCACCAGCGGCAGGAGCAGGGCCAGCCGGATCAGCATCGGTCAGGCATCCGCGAAGTCCACGATCAGCGGCGCGTGGTCGGAGGGAATGCCCGGGTAGGTGGAGGGCTTGCGGGCGTCGCGATCGCGCTCCGCCGCCACTGCGCGGGCGGCCAGTGGCGGGGTCGCGTACACATGGTCGATCCGCATCCCGAAGTTTTTGTGGAAGTGACCGGCGCGGTAGTCCCACCAGGTGAAGAACCCGGTCTCGGGATGGAACTGGCGGACGACGTCGACCATGCCCCAGTCACGCAGCTTCTGCACGGCCGATCGTTCGCGAGGCGAGACGTGCGTGGCGCCGTGCGCCGCCTGGGGGTCCCAGACATCGTCGTCGGTGGGCGCAACGTTGTAATCGCCGCAGATCGCCAACGGGGTGGCCGGGTCGCAGTCGTCCAGCCAGGCCGACAGCCGCGCCAGCCAGTCGAGCTTCTCCAGGTAGAACTCGGAGTCCACCATCCGGCCGTTGGGCACGTAGATGCTCGCCACCCGGACGCCGCCGCAGGTGGCGGCCAGGAAGCGGCCGCCGTCATCGGTCCAGCCGTCGCTGACCGGGATGCCGGCCGTGACCTCATCAATGCCCAACCGCGAGGCGATGGCCACGCCGTTCCAGCGCCCGGGTCCGTGATGGACGAGCTCGTAGCCCAGGGCGCGGAAGTCGAGCAATGGCGCCTGCTCGTTGGACAGCTTCGTCTCCTGCAGGCAGAGGATGTCCGGCTGCTTGGCCTGGGTCCACGCCAGCACACGGTCCAGCCGGGCCTTCAGCGAATTGACGTTCCAGGTCGCGAGGCGCATGTGGCGAGTCTAGACACGGGCCCTATCCTTCGTGTCCCGAGCCACGTGCCAGCCGGTGCAGATGGAGGAGACGCTGTGTTTCGCGAGTTCCGGGACTTCCTCATGCGCGGCAACGTCGTCGACCTGGCGGTGGCCGTGGTCATCGGCGCGGCCTTCGGCGCGGTCGTCACGTCGTTCACTGGCGACATCCTCACGCCGCTGCTGGGGCTGGTAGGAGTAGGGACCCTGTCGGACCTCACCGTCAACGTCGGCGATGCGGTGGTTTCCTACGGAAAGTTCCTCAACGCGCTGGTGAGCTTCATCCTCATCGCCGCCGCGATCTTCTTCTTCGTCGTGAAGCCGATGAACGCGCTGGCCGCCCGCCGCGCCGCCGCCGAGCCGGCCGAGGAGCCGAGCACCAAGATGTGCCCGTGGTGCGCATCGGCCATCCCGGTCGCCGCCAAGCGCTGCCCGCTGTGCACGAGCGATCTCGCAGCGTAGGTCACCCTCCAGGTTACGCGACGCAGGTTCTGGCGGGAATCGGTCATCCCCGTGACCCGGGAGTCATCGGTCGGCGCCTGCGCCGCGCAGCGCGTCCACGATGCTCACGAAATCGGGCGGCGGGTCCGCGACCAGCCGCAGCCCGTCGCCAAGGACCAGCTCGGCGGCATGCAGCATGAGTCGCGCTGCCCCGCCCACCGGCCGGGGTTCGCCGTAGCGCGTGTCGCCGAGGATCGGGTGCCCGATGGCGTAGCAGTGCACCCGGATCTGATGCCGCCGTCCGGTGAGCGGCTCGACCTCCAGCAGATCGGCATCCCGCAGCCGCTCCCGCCGCTGCCAGCGGCTGACCGCTTCCCGCCCCTGCGGGTCCACGCCCACCCGGCCCGAGCCGAACTCCCGGAGGCGCTGCGTGATTGCTCCCCTCCGAGCGCCTACGTGACCGTGAACGACCGCGAGATACCGCTTCGTGACCTGGCGCTCCTCGAACTGCCGCGAGAGCTCGCGGTGTGACTCGGCGGTCCTGGCGAAGACGACGACCCCACTGGTCTCCCGGTCGAGCCGGTGCACGATGAACGCCTTCGAGCCGATGTGCGCCGCCACGGCCGCCTGCAGCGTGTCGCCGACCTCCACGCCCCCGCCGGGTGCCATGGCCTGGCCAGCCGGCTTGGCCACCGCGATCAGCCGCTCGTCCTCGAACAGGACCTGGAGTCCGCCGGGTCGGCTACCGCTCACGTCGGCTCGCTCCCGCGAACGCGAAGGCCCGTCCCACGCCTCCCCGAGCATGCTGCGATGCCATCCGAGGAGGTGTGGCGACGGGCCAGCCCGTACCAGGAGGGACTACACCTCCTTGTATTCGCCTTCGATCGTCTCCTCGGACTCGGCCTCGCCGCCCTCCGCTCCGGCACCACCATCGGTGCCGTTGCCGGACGAGCCGTCGCCGCCGCCACCGGTCGCCTCGTAGGCCTTGGTGCCGATGCGCTGCAGCGTCTCGGCCAGCTGCTGCTTGGTCGAGTCGATCGCGCCGGCATCGGTTCCGTTCAGGGCCTCGCGCACCGCCGCGATCCGGGTGTTGACCTCCGACTTCTTGTCATCGGACAGCTTGTCGTCCAGGTCCTTGAGCATCCGCTCGGCCTGGAAGGTCAGCGCGTCGGCCTCGTTGCGCGACTCCACCTCGGAGCGCCGCTTGCGGTCCTCCTCGGCGTGCTCCGCCGCGTCGCGGACCATCTGGTCCACGTCCTCCTTGGCGAGCATGGAGGACGCGGTGATGGTGACCTTCTGCTCCTTGTTGGTGGCCTTGTCCTTGGCCGCCACGTTGAGGATGCCGTTGGCGTCGATGTCGAAGGTGACCTCGATCTGTGGCACGCCGCGCGGGGCGGCCGGGATGCCGTCCAGCCGGAACGTGGCGAGCTTCTTGTTGTCGGCGGCCATCTCCCGCTCGCCCTGGAGCACCACGATGTCCACGCTCGGCTGGCTGTCCGAGGCGGTCGAGAAGATCTGCGTGTGGCTGGTGGGGATGGTGGTGTTGCGGTTGATCATCTTGGTCGCCACCCCACCGAGGGTCTCGATGCCCAGCGACAGTGGGGTAACGTCCAGCAGCAGCACGTCCTTGACTTCACCGCCCAGGACACCGGCCTGGATCGCCGCGCCGACCGCCACCACCTCGTCGGGGTTGACGCCCTTGTGCGGTTCCTTGCCGTTGAACTGCGCCTTGACGGCCTCGACCACCGCGGGCATGCGGGTCATGCCGCCGACCAGGATGACCTCGTCGATCTCGTCGGGCTTCAGGCCGGCATCGGCCAGGGCCTGCTTGACCGGTCCCTCGGTGCGCTTGACCAGGTCTGACACCAGGTCCTCGAGCTTGGCTCGCGACAGGGTCATGACCAAGTGCTTGGGACCCGATGCGTCCGCGCTGATGAAGGGCAAGTTCACCTCGGTCTGGGTCGTCGAGGACAGCTCGATCTTCGCCTTCTCGGCGGCCTCCTTGAGGCGCTGCAGGGCAATCCGGTCCTTCGACAGGTCGATGCCCTGCTCCTTGCGGAACTCCTCGCTCAGCCAGTCGATGATCCGCTGGTCGAAGTCGTCGCCGCCCAGGTGGGTGTCGCCGTTGGTCGAGCGGACCTCGAACACGCCTTCGGACAGCTCGAGGATCGAGATGTCGAACGTGCCGCCGCCGAGGTCATAGACGGCGACCTTCTCCTCCTTCTGCTTGTCGAGGCCATACGCCAGGGCGGAGGCGGTGGGCTCGTTGACGATGCGCTTCACGTCCAGCCCGGCGATGCGGCCGGCGTCCTTGGTCGCCTGACGCTGGGTGTCGTCGAAGTAGGCCGGGACGGTGATGACCGCCTCGGTGACTTTCTCGCCCAGGTAGGCCTCCGCGTCGCCCTTGAGCTTCTGCAGGATCATGGCGCTGATCTCTGGCGGGCTGAACGTCTTGCCATTGGCCAGCGTCACGACCACGCCGTCCGACTTCGGATCCTTGGCGACCTGATAGGGGACCAGGTCCTTGCTGCGCTGCACCTCGGGATCGTCCCAGCGCCGGCCCATAAAGCGCTTGATGCTGAAGATGGTGTTCTCCGGGTTGGTGATCGCCTGGCGCTTGGCCACCTGGCCCACCAGCCGCTCCCCGGACTTGGCGAAGGCGACGACCGATGGCGTGATCCGGCCCCCCTCCGCGTTGGTGATGACCTGCGGCTCGCCGGCCTCCATGGCGGCGACCACGGAGTTCGTGGTGCCCAGGTCAATCCCGATGATCTTTGCCATTGGTCAGTGCTCCTTCGGGTTGTTCGCCACGCGCACCAGCGCCGGGCGCAGGACCCGGTCGTGCAGCCGATAGCCGCGCTGCAGCTCGCCGATGACGTGGTTGTCGGGGTAGTCGGACGTCTCCTCGTGGACGACGGCCTCGTGAACATTGGGATCGAACGGCAGGCCGGTGGCCTCGATGGGCGTGACGCCCTCGGCCTCGAGCACGCCGCGCAGCTTGCGCTCCACCAGCCGCACGCCATCGACCCAGGCGTCGTCGGTGTCCGGCGGCACGTTCTCGAGGGCGCGGTCGAAGTCGTCCAGCACGCTGAGCAGCTTGCCGATGAGCAGCGCGTTCGTGAAGCGGGCAACGGTCTCCCGCTCTTCGTCGACGCGTCGCTTGTAGTTGCTGAAGTCAGCGGCGGTCCGCTGCCAGTTGCGCAGGTTCTCGTCGGAAGCGGCACGCGCCTCCTCCAGGCCTCGCTCCAGCTTGTCGAGCTCGCGCATCAGCTCGGCCCGGGACGGACCCTTGCCATGGCGCTCGCCTTCGGTGGCGGTCGCCTCGCGGGCGTCGCCGTTGGTCGGATGGTCAGTCATGCGTCATCGCCATAGTGGGTCGTGGTGATCAGCTCGTTCATGAGGGTGGCCAGGTAGCGAACGGTGGGAATGGCCCGCGGATAGGGCATGCGGGTCGGCCCCAGCACGCCGAGCACGCCGAGGGCCGTATCGGGCTCGCCGTAGGGGGCGAACACCAGGCTCACCTCGTGCATGGCGTCGATGGTGTTCTCGTGGCCGATGATGACGTGCACGCCCTGCCCACGGGTCAGCACCGGCAGAAGCTGTTCCAGAAAGTCGGAGCGCCGCAGCACGTCCAGCACGCTGCGCAGCTTCGCGCTCTCCGCGAACTCCGGCTGCTCCAGCACGTTGCTGATGCCATCGGTGAAGACCTCCTCGATGCCGACCCCATCCGCCTCCTCCAGCATCCGGGCGACCACCTCGGCCACGTGCGCGGCCAGCAGGCCGAGGCGGCCGATGCGGCGGCGCACCTGCGGCGCGGCCAGGCCGGGCAGGTCGGCATTGAGGGTGGCCGCCGCCACGTCCAGGTCCTCCTGGCTGACGGAGCTGTCCGCGCCGAGCCGATCCATCACGTTGCGATCCAGCCGGCGCTGGCTGACCTTGCCATCGGCCAGCACCAGGACGCACAGCCGCGTGCGATCGGCCAGCTCCACCAGCTGCACGTGCGAGAACTTCGCGCGTCGCGACCGCGCCGGCGTGACCACCGCGGCCGAGCTGGTGGTGGCCGCCAGGATCGACGCCGCCAGGCGCAGCCATTCGTTGCTGGTGAGCTGCACCTGCGCGAACTGATGGCGGATCATCAGCTGGTCCACCCGGTCCAGCACCGCCTCACGCATCAGCGATTCGACGTAGAGCCGATAGCCGAGGTCGGATGGCACTCGGCCGGCGCTGGTGTGCGGATGGCTGAGCAGGCCCAGGGCCTCGAGCTCAGCCATGGCGCTGCGGACGGTTGCCGAGCTGACGTGCAGTCCATGTCGGCTGACGAGGCGCTTCGACCCCACCGGCACGGCGGTCAGCACGTAGTCCTCGACGACGGCACGCAGCACCGATTGCTGCCGCTCCGTCAGCTTGATGCGGCCCGCAGAGCTCCGTGGTCCAGGTTGTGTGGGTTCGTCGGCCATGGGTCCTCCGCCCGGTTCGTGCGGTCAGTTCTCCCCGGTTAGCACTCTATGGCCGAGAGTGCTAACGCGCTGCGCGCATGGTACCAACCCGGCGCGCCGAGTGTCAACGAATGGCAGGCCGTCTCACTCGTGGCGCGGCTCCTCGCTGCGGGGACGCCGGTGCGCCGCCCTCTTAGGCGTCCTCATGGCGTCATCCTCCCGGTCGTGAGGCGTCGGACGCACGGAGCCGGCCCAGCAGGGCATGACCGCGCGGCGACAGCCGATAACCGATGGCCAGGCTCTCCGTGAGCCCCAACCCCTTGAGCTTGCGCACGTCCGTCTTGAACGGCAACCGCTCGCGGCCGACCTCCGCCGCCAGGTCCCCTGCCCGGCGCGCCGGGTTGGCGGCGATCAGCTCCAGCACCTGCCGCGTCCACGGGCCGCGAGGGCTGGCCCGGTCGAGGCGATCCAGCCGTCGGCGCAGCTCATCGAACTCGGCCTCGTCGGGTACAGCGTCGCGCAGGGCAACCCGCGGGTCAGGACCCATCACGTGGAGGCGCAGCCGGTAGATGTCGCCGCTGCCGCGCCGGTCCAGGAAGCTCAGCAGCTCGTCCGCCGACCCGAATCCAGCTCGCTGGGCCTCGACGTCGGACACGTCCTCGCGTCGGACGCGGTCCACCGAGGTGAAGCCGATGACCCCGATGGCGGTCAGCTGACGCCCGCCGACCCTGGCCCGCGGCCGATCCCAGCGACGGAAGGCACGGTCCACCCGCCCGTCGGCGATTGCCGCCAGGGTGCGCGGCGGGAACCGCATCAGGCCGCCCCAGCGGTGGCCGGCTCGGGCACGAACGGGAGCAGGGCCTCCGACGCCAGCAGCCGGCCCTTCGCGCTCAGGCGCAGATGCTCCTCCCCGAGCTCCAGCAGTCCTGACTTCACGCCCGTTGCGATCTCGGCCCCGTACCGCGCGGCCGGATCGGCGCCGAACTCCGCGGCGAAGGCCTGCCGACGCAGACCATCGGTCCGCCGCAGGCCCAGCGCCACCGCCTCGAATTCACGGGTCGGCCCGTCCAGGTCCTCGAACCCGCCCTGCGGCGAGCGGCCGGCCTCGACATCGGCCAGGTAGGCATCCAGGTCGCGCCGGTTCCATGAACGCCTGGCCGCGCCGTCGTACGAGTGGGCGCCGGCGCCGACGCCCGTGTACGCGCGGCGATCCCAGTAGGCGCCGTTGTGCCGCGACTCGAAGCCCGGCCGGGCCCAGGAGGAGAGCTCGTAATGTCGGAAACCCGCGCCGTCGAGCACCTCTTCCGCCAGGCGGTATTGGTCGGCAGCCAGCGCGTCGTCCTGGCGGGCGGCCATGCGCCGGCGCCAGCGCAGCGCCCCGGCGCGTGGTGTCGCAGCCCACTCGTCGGGCACCAGCGCCAGCTGCAGCGCATACAGCGAGACGTGGTCGGGCTCCAGCGCCAGCGCCAGGCGCAGGCCGTCGCGCCAGCCCGCGAGTGACTGGTCGGGGATGCCGTGGATGAGGTCGATGCTCACGTTGCCGAAGCCGGCCT
>DATBJR010000083.1:0-8240 GCA_036556325.1 Candidatus Limnocylindria bacterium
CAATGGCGTCCCCGGGAGGATTCGAACCTCCGACCGGCGGATTAGAAGTCCGCTGCTCTGTCCACTGAGCTACGGGGACCCGCCCGGAAGGATAGCGTGGTGGCAACCGCCCGCTCGAGCGACCACCGGGACGCCGCGGTCCACGGTCACGACGCTTTCGCCGCGGCGCACGAGCTCCGAGGAGCGGCTCTCAGGCCACGCGGCGCCGACGCACCAAGAGCCCGGTCGCGCCAACGACGAGCACCGTGGCTGCCGCGATGGCGATCGACTCACGAAGGACGACGTCCGGGTACCGATGCGGCGGAATCTCGTAGCTCACCCACTGCGGCAGGGTGGCCCGGTCCGGCTCCGACTCCCCGGCGGCCTCGTACGCCGCCGCGATGATCGCCTCGGCCTCCTCGTCGCTGATCACCGTCCCGTCCGGCATCCGGTACTCCGATGACACCGGCCGCACGCCGAGGCGCGCGTTCGGGTCCAGAGTTTCCTCGAGCTGCTGCTCCGTCGTGGCTGCCAGCTCGTCGGTCGTCACCCACAGCGCCACGGCCAGGTTGAGGCCGACGGCCACCGCGAGGGAAAGCAAGCCGCCGACGAGGAGGGCGGGGAGCTGCCGGCCAATGACGGCCCCGATGCCCATGCCGATCGCCAGAGCGAGAACTGCGCGCATCACCAGCGGGACCCCGTGCAGGCCGTACTCGAGAAAGCCCACGTCGTCGTGCGGCCAGCGGGCGCGGAGCATCTGATCAGCGGCGAACGCCGGTGGACTCACCAGGATCACCGTGGCGATGGCCATCGGTGCCGCCCGCCATGCAAGCCATCGCAGGCGCGAACCGGCAAGCGCCCAGGCGATCTGGGCAGTTCGGTGCTCGAGCTCGCGGGCGGCCAGCGGCACGCCGAGCACGAGGCCAACCGCGAAGGGCAGCACCCCTGCCAACGGCATCAGCAGCCCCACCGACGCGCCGTGGAGATCCTGGAACACGAACGGCGATGTGCACGGGATGCCGGCGATCGAGCCGCTGCCGCAGCCGGCCAGCATCAACCGCATGTCGATGGCCAGGTATGCCGTCGCCCCGGCGAGCGCCAGGCAGGCGAGCGTCATGAAGGCCAGCTCCCATCGGTGCAGGCGCCAGGCGAGCAGGAGGGCGCGCCGCATCAGACGGGGCGTCGCCGGGTGACGATCGCGGCTGCCGCGGCGAGGACGGCGGCTGCTGCGAAGGCGAAGAGCGCGGACTCGCGGAGGACGAACTCGCCGTATCGGTCCGACGGCACCATCAGGAAGTACATCGTGTAGCCGCGCGGGACGCCGTTCTCGTCGAGCTGTTCCTCGTCCCACAGGCCGGCCATGCTCGCCTCCTCGTCGCTGACGAGCTGGCCGGTCGCCGTGTTCTGCAGGCCGCCGCCGTAGATCTTGCCGCTGACGATCGTGGTGGGCGCAATCGGGATCGGCTCGGCGGCTGCCTCCATCCACAAGTCGAGAACGAAGAAGGCGATCAGGAACAATCCCAGCGTCGCGCCACCGACGACGAGCACCGCGGGCAGCTGCCGGCCGATGAGCGCGCCGGCGGCCAGCGCGATCCCGAACACCGCCGCTGCTCGGACCGCAACCTGTGGTCCACGCGAGTACCAATCCTCGAATCCCGGGTCGGACCCCTCCACCCACGGCGCCGCGTGGGTGAGCACGTCACCCGCCACCCCGACCGCCACCGACGCGACCGCCATGACCACCAGCGGTGGCACCGCACGCTGGACGAGCCAGCGAAGGCGGGATCGGCTCATCGACCAGCTCAGGTGCGCTGTCCGGCCCTCGAGCTCGCGTGCCACGATCGGCACGCCGAGGAATGCCCCCATCAGGATCGGGACACCGATGACGCCCACCTTCGCGAACCCGGCCGCCGTCTCGAGCGTCTGGAGCGTCGGGTCCTGCGCATGGCAGGGCGAGAACGCATCTCCCTCCTCCGCGCTGGGCGTCTGGCGGTAGCAGTCGAGCTGCTCGTCGCGCACCACCCGCGTCTGCCAGGCGATGCCGAGGGCCGCCACGATCACGATCGCCGCAACGCCGAGCAGCAGCCGCAGCTCGAACCGCTGCATCGCAAACGCCAGGCGCATTGGCCTTCGCATCATGTGGGCCGCCTGCGGCCCACGGCGACAGCGGCTCCACCGGCGACGAGGACGCCGAGGCCGAGCGTTGCCGCCGTCTCGCGCGCCAGAACGACCGGGTACTGCCGGCCGGGGATGATCCGAACACGGTCCCAGCCCACGAAGCTCGCCGGATCGGGTTCGCCGGTGGTGTCGTCCCACCGCGTGTAGATGGCACCCGTTTCGTCGGAGTACTGGGTGTCCGATTCGATCCACGCGTATGACACGAGCTCGCCCGACGGCAGCTCCACGCCGCCGCCCAACCCCAGCGAGCCGTCGACCATGCCGTCGGTCGTCGCGTAGGGGTCGATGACCACGGCGAGCGTCTCGTTCCATCGGTCCATGGCCAGGCTCACGCCGGTGAAGACGACGACCGATGCGAAGGCCGCCGCCAACAGCCCAGGCAGCTGCCGGCCGACGACGGCTCCGACCAACACGCCGATGCCCAGCGCGGCGATGCCCCGAGCGGGTATCAGCCCGTCACGCCGCCCCATCCAGGTGAAGTCGCGATCGAGGTGGAGATTCGGCACGATTGCCGCCGCCAGCATGCCGCTGGCGAGGACCGCGAATGCCAGGAGCGCCACCAGCACGATGGCGACGAAGAGGAAGCGGCGGAGGAGCCAGCGCATCCGCGAACGGCCGAGCGTCCAGGCCATGCCAGCGGTCCGGCCCTCGAGCTCGCGCGCCACGATCGGCACGCCGAGGATGAGCCCCATCCCGAACGGCGCTCCCCATGACAGGTAGAGGAGCCCCTGGGCCCAGCCGGCGAGGTCCTGGAAGCGCCGCACGAACGCCTCGCAGCCGGGTACGTAGGCGGCCGGGTCTGCACAGCCCTGCTCACCGGCCGCAAGGATGCGCAGCTGCCAGGCGAACCACAGCATCAGCCCGGCGAGCATCGCCACCCCGACGACCGAGGCCAGCACCTCCCAGCGCTGGAGGCGGAACGAGAGCCGCGCCCAGCGGGCGAGTCCGCTCACGCCGCGAGCTCCGCCGCTACCGCGCCGCCACGACCTGAGGCGAGATAGCCGAGCACGACCTCCTCCAGCGACGCCGGGCGCAGGCCGTCTCCCTCCGAAGCACCGGCCCGCCGCACCAGCGTCAGGCGTTCGCCGGCCGGACCGGCGAACGACGCCACGGTATCGTCGGCGGCCACGCCATCGGTCCCGATGGCATGGGTGGCCAGCGCCTCGGCCACCCGCGCGTGGAGCAGCACACGCCCCACCCCGAGCACGACGAGCCGGTCGCAGGCCTGCTCGACGTCGGTGACGATGTGGCTCGAGAGGAGCGCGGTCGCGCCGTCCGCGCGGACGGCATCGGTCAGGACGTGGAGGAACTCGCGCCGCGCCAGGGGATCCAGTGAGGCGAGGGGTTCGTCCAGGAGCAGGATCTCGGCGCGCGTGCCGAGCGCCATCGCCAGGGCCACCTGCGCCTGCTGCCCGCCGGACAGGGATCGCGCGGACTGCGCCAGCGGGATGCCGAGCTGCTCAAGCCGGGACTGCGCATACGCCCGGTCGAACGATGGCCGCAGCATGATCGCCAGCTCCAGGTGGTCGTCCACCGTCAGCGCGTCGTACAGAGACGGCGACTGCGGCACGTAGCCGAGGTGCGCCAGGGCCTCCGACCGGTCGCGCCAGGGATCCACGCCGGCCACGGTCACGCCGCCGCGCGTCGGCCGCTCGAATCCGACCCATGTCTTGATGAGCGTCGACTTGCCGGCCGCGTTCGGGCCGACCAGCGCCGTGATGCCGCCCTGCGGAATGGCGAGGTCGATCCCCTGCAGCGCCCACGTCCGCCGTCCGTAGCGCTTGGCGAGGTCCCGCGCCCGGAGCACGGTGTCGCTCACTGCGCCGGACCGATGAGCACGGACAGCCCCGCCACCAGCAGGGCCAGGGCCACGAACGGGAACGCGACGAGGGACGCGCGGATGGTCTGCATCGGTTCACCCTCCTTGTGGAGCCGATGCTGGCGGGCGCGCGCGCGCCCGCCCATCCGGCATCTCCATCCGGGGGATTGCGGGTTTTCACCTAACCGAAGCCGCCGATGCCTCTGCTACCGTCCGGCCATGCCGGTATCCGGGATGCGTCGGCGTGACGCGGCCGCGCTCGCGCTCGCCACCGTCACCGCGCTGGCCGGGCTCACCGCCTGGCTGCTCGGCGAGGTGGACCTGGGGGTGCGCCTCGGCGCCGCTGGGGACGGCGACCTCGAGGGCTTCGTCCAGGTCGTGGACGTCGTGCCGGACTCGCTCGCCGAGTACTACGGCTTCAGCCCCGGCTGGGTCGTCGTGGAGATCCAGCGCCACGACGGGTCGATGGCCGCGCAGGCGGACTCCCCGTACTCCAACGATGCGGACGCCATCGGCCAGACCGGCGAGTACCTGCGCTTCGTGACCGAGGACGTCCCCGAGCGTGAGATCGACTACATCTTCGCGGCGTTGCTCGACACGGAGCAGGCGCCGTACTACGTCATGAACGGCTCGTCGCTCAACCGGTTCCAGCTCACAGGGCGGCTCGAAGGCGGCGGGATCCTCCTCCTCGTGGGGATCGGGCTGGGGCTCGCCACGGCGGCTGCGGTCGGCCGCGGCTGGATGGGCGAGGCGCGGCGGGCCGAAGGAACGGTCGCCGGCGTGGCGGTCGCGACGCCGCTCATGGCGTTGCCGCTCCTCTATGTCGGCTCGCCCGGAACCACCGTGGCCGCTGCGAGCCTTCCGGCTCTGGGAATGCTGCCCTTGGCCTGGTCGCTTGCCGGAGCACAGCCGACCGAGGCGTGGGCTGTGCGCCTGCGCGGGCTCGCAGTCGGGCTGGCGCTGCTCGCGATCATCGTGGCCTCGCGGCCGCTTTTCGGCGCCGATGGCGGGGCTCGCCAGGCGGCGCTCCTTGCCGTGGCGATCGCGCTCGCTCCGGCTGTTGCCGGCGCGCTGGCCGGCGACATCGCCGGTGAGGGTCGGCTCGAGCACCTGACCATGGGACTCGTCCCGGCGGCCGCCGCGCTGGTCGCCGTAGCCACGTTCCCGGAGCTCACGCCGCTGGCCCTGCTGGTGGTCGGCGTCATCGCCTGGCGCGCAGTGCCAGCGCGGCTCGTGGCACGCCTGCCCATCGGCCCGAGGCAGAGCCACGAACCCGCCAAGGCCCCTCAACCGACGCCCGAAGCATCGGAGGAGTTGGTCCTCGAGCACGATGGCCCGACTGGCCGTGCCCGGCGAGACGTCGCGGCGCTCACGATCGGGGCGGCGACCTTCGCTGCCGGCCTTCTCACGTGCTGCGAGATTCCGGCGGTCATCTTTGGCGCGCTGTTCGGTGGGATCGTGGCCTTCGCCCTGCATCGGGGCCTGCTCGGCTCCGGCTGGCGGACCGCGGCCATCCCCGTGGGAGCCGCGGTTGCCGTGCCGGTGATGGCACTGGCCTTCGGTACCGACGGCGGCACGCAGTACCTGGCTCGCCTGGTGCTGCCAGCAACGGCGGCGCTGCCGGTCGCCCACCTGTTGGCCTGGCGTCACCCGGACCCGGCCTGGCGACCCGCGCTGTTCGCCCTGTCGGTCGTCCTCACCGTCGTCGTCGGGCTGCTCGTCGCCGGCAGCTCCGTCGGCGGCCCGTTGCCGGACGGGCCATTCGAGCTCGGTGACTCGTCCACCCGACTGACGATCTACCTGGCGCTCGGCTTCATCGCGCTCGTCCCGGCCCTGGGCGGCGCCTTCGCCGAGCAGCCGGATGGGGCCGTCGGACCAACCGGCCGCCTCGATCTCCTCGCCATCGGCCTCACCCCGGGCGCGGCCATGACCGTCCTCCCCGGCTTTTCCCCCACCTTCTGGATCCTCGGCCTCTGGATCCTGGCCCTCGTCGCGTGGCGCCGCTTCACGATCGCGCCACTGCTCGGCATGGCGCAGCGCACCCAGCGCCAGCGCGACCTGGCCGTGGCCGCGGTCGAGGCGGAGCGCGCACGCCTCGCTGCCGATCTGCACGACGACGCCCTCCAGGAGATCTCGGCACTCGTTCGCCGCCTGGATGCGGCCGGCGACACGGAGAACGCGGAGCTCGCCCGTGGCGTGGCGGAGCGCCTGCGGGCGATCACGTCCGACCTGCGACTCCCGCTTCTCGACGACCTGGGCGCCGGACCGGCGCTGGAGTGGCTGGTCGGCCGCGTCCGCCCCCTGGCCGACGGCGAGGTGACGCTCGAGCGCTCGGATCCCGACCGCCCGCCGCCGAACGTGGAGCTCGCCGTCTTCCGGGTGGCGCAGGAGGCGCTCGCCAACGCGGTGAAGCACGGGTCCACGCCCATCACCGTCCGCTACCGGGTCGCCGACGATGGGGGCGTCTCCCTCAGCGTGGACGACGCCGGCCCCGGCATCGAGCCCGATGCCGCCGACCGCGCCCTCCAGGCCGGCCACCTGGGCATGGCGAACATGCAGCAGCGCGCCCAGCAGATCGGTGCCCTGCTCGACGTTCGGCGCTGGCCGACCGGCGGGACGCATGTCCGACTGGAATGGCGTCCCCAGTGACCGATGCCGTGGCCGCCCCCATCCGCGTGGCGATCCTGGACGACCATCCGGTCGTCCGAGAGGGCACCGCGGCGATCGTCGAGGGTGTGCCGGACATGGAGCTGGTGGGCACTGCCGCCACGCTCGAGGAGGCGCGGCCATTTCTCGACGCGGCGGTGGCGGACGTCGTGCTGCTCGACCTGCGCCTCGGGCAGGAGTTCGGCTTCAGGGTCTTCCACGCCGGCGGCGCGATCCTGCCCGCGATCGTTGTCGTCACGTCGTACGACTACCCGCAGTACGTCGACGCAGCCCTCCGCCTGGGAGCGGTGGGATACGTCCTGAAGACCGCCCCCATCGAAGAGCTGCTGACCGCCATCCGTCGCGCCGCCGAGGGCAAGCTCAGCTTCGACCTGCGTCCGGGCACCGGCGGTGCCCGCCTCAGCCAGCGCGAACGGCAGGTGGTGGCCGCCGTGGTCGACGGCCTCTCCAACGACGAGATCGCATCTCGCCTGGGCATCTCGCCGAAGACCGTGGAGTCGCACCTGCGCCGCCACTTCGAGCGGCTCGGCGTGGCTTCCCGGACCGAGCTCGCGACCCGTGCCCTCCGCGACGGCTGGCTGGAAACGCCTCCGACCATCTGACCCACGTGGCGCTCGTGGAGCGCACGTGAAGCAGGTCCCACGCGGCGGACGCGCCGCTTCGGGGGCGAGGGTCGTGCTCGGCCGCGCCCACCGATCACCCGACTCCGCTCATGGAGCTACTTAGCGTGCGCCACCTGCACATCGCGGCCCTCCACGTGCGGTGCGGCCGGTAACCGCCCGACGGTCGAACGGTGCGGGGGCCACGCCATCGGTCCTGCGCTAGACTCCACCCCGATGGCCGACGAGCACGCCCACGACGACCGCATCATCACGAAGACCCAGCTGCAGCCGACCCAGATCGAGGTCGACAAGCAGCTGCTCCGCGACGAGGACCTCCTCAACGAGGAGCACCTGCGCCGCATGGACCAGGTGCTCCTCCGTCGCAACCTCGACCACGCGCGCATGTTCAGCCGCAAGCTCAGCCTGGAGCTGCAGCAGTACGTCCACCTCTACACCCCTGAGGCAAACGAGCTCCGCCGGCGGATCGAGAAGTACATGATCATGGAGCGCATGATCGAGCGGGAGATGGCCCGCCGCCATACGTACTAGGCGCGGCGTCGGCCGCGCTGGCCCATCGGTCCCGCCATGGTCATGGCCCGGAAATGTGGAAATCCGCGGTCGGCGCACCGGCCCCTGTGGATAACCGTGGACTGCCCGCGCTGGCGGCCGCCACGCTCGTGGTGCGGGTAGGCGCTCGACCGGTCTGTGAGCCGACGAACGTCAGCTGGGCATGGGCTGGGGGAGCGGCGCCTGGGCTCCGGCGTCGGGGGCGGCGCCGGCATCGGCGAGGACGCTGCGCACCCATCCCGCCAGGCGCGGCATCTCGAACAGCGTGAAGGTGATCCCGCGCCGCGACAGCTCGTCGTGGTCCCATCCGTGGAACTCGCGGCGAGCGGCAACCGAGCACATTTCGTCGTAGATCTCGGGCCAGCCGACCCGCCGCCGGCGGTGGCAGAAGCGGATGAACTCGGCGATGTCGGGCGGCGGCTGGTCGC
>DATBJR010000084.1:0-16839 GCA_036556325.1 Candidatus Limnocylindria bacterium
CATCGAGGTCCTGTCGCTGTACGTCTTCAGCCAGGAGAACTGGCGCCGCACTGACGAGGAGGTGGCTGGCCTGTTCGGGCTGATCGATGGTGCCGTGCGCCAGTACACCGACGAGCTGGTGGCCGAGGGAGTGCGGGTGCGGGTCATCGGGCGGCTGCACGAGGCCCCGACGGACATCCAGCGCTCGATTCGGGCCGCCGAGGAGAAGACGCGCGGCGGGGCGCGAATGGCGCTCAACATCGCCTTCAACTACTCGGGACGCAGCGAGATCGTGGATGCCATCCGCGCCCTGATTGCCGCCGGCGTGCAGGCCCAGGACGTCGACGAGGACCGCGTCGCCGAACAGCTCTACACCGCCGGCCAACCTGAGCCTGACCTGATCATCAGGACCGGCGGCGAGCAGCGGACCAGCAACTTCCTGCTCTGGCAGAGCGCCTACGCCGAGCTCGTCTTCTGCGATGCCCTCTGGCCGGACTTCCGCGAGGCCGATCTCGACGCCGCCATCGCTGAGTTCGCCCGACGCCAGCGGCGCTACGGCGCCTGATCGCGATGCTGCGCACCCGCGTGCTGACCGCTGCCCTGCTGGCGCCGATCGTCGTCATCGTCGCCTGGCTCGGAGAGCCGTGGCTGTCGCTGCTGGTCGGGCTGGTGATCTTCCTGGCGCTGGTGGAGGTGATCGGCCTCCTCGATGCGGCCGGCTTCGAACCGCCCCAGGTGCTCATGCTGGCCGCGGGGATCGCGGTCGCCGGCGCGGCGATCATCGCCGCCAACCAGGGCTTCGTCGGCGCCCTCCTTTCGTCGCTGCTGGCGGCGACCACCATCCCGGGCCTGCCGGTGGTCGCCTTCGTGGCGGCGGCGCTGGTGCTCGGCATCGCCAGCTTCACGCGGCTCGATCCGCGGGCAGGGTTCCTGACCTGGGCGACGTCCAGCTTCGGCGTGGCGTACGTCTCACTGCTCGCGCCATTCATCGTGCTGGTTGCGCACCTTGGCCCGGCGGACGGGGGACCCGGCACGGCCGTCGGCGTCATCGGCCTGCGCGCCGGATCGGCCTGGGTGCTGACCCTGCTGTTGGTGGTATGGGGCTACGACACCGGCGCCTATGCCGCCGGACGCTGGTTCGGGAAGCGGCAGCTCATTCCGCACATCAGCCCGTCGAAGACGGTCGAAGGCGTGGCCGGCGGCATCGTGGCGGCGACCCTGGCGGCCGCCCTTGGCGCCTGGCTGACCGGCATTCCGACCTGGCACGCGCTGCTCATCGGACCCATCGTCGGGCTGGCCGCCCAGACGGGTGACCTGGCGGAGTCGCTGCTCAAGCGCGCCGCCGGACGCAAGGAGTCCGGCTACCTGATCCCCGGCCACGGCGGGATGCTCGACCGACTGGACTCGTTCCTGTTCGCGGCCCCGGTGCTGGCCGGCTATGCCCTGCTGGTCGTGGGCGCCGCCACGTGATCGGCGTCAGCGTCCTCGGCTCGACCGGCTCGATCGGCCGCCAGACGCTGGAGGTCATCGCGGCGCACCCGGATCGCTTCCGGGTGGTGGGGCTGGCCGCGGGCCATGCATCCCCGGAGCTCGACCGCCAGCGTGCAGCCTGGCCCGAGGCGCGGCACTGGGAGGCCGATGGGCTCGGAAAGAACGCATCCGGCTGGGCGAACGGCGGCCTGGAGGAGCTCGCCTGCCTGCCCGACGCGGACATCGTGGTCGCCGCCACCACCGGCATGGCCGCCCTCCCCGCCGTGCTCGCGGCGCTGCGCAGCGGGCGAGTCGTCGCGCTGGCGAACAAGGAGACGCTCGTCACCGGCGGCCACCTCGTGACCCAGGTGCTGGCGCAGCAGGGCGCCGATCCGCTGGAGCGGCTGCGGCCAGTCGACAGCGAGCACTCCGCCATCTGGCAGTGCCTCCTCGGGGAGCGTCTGGAGGACGTCGTGCGGCTGGTCCTCACCGCGTCCGGCGGGCCATTCCGCGAACGATCGGTCACCGACCTCGGCGCGGTCACGCCGGAAGAGGCGCTGGCACATCCGACCTGGCGGATGGGCCCGAAGATCACCATCGACTCGGCCACGCTCGTCAACAAGGCATTCGAGGCGATCGAGGCCAAATGGCTGTACCGGCAGCCGTACAGTAGGATCACGGCAGTGATCCATCCCCGCAGCCTGGTGCACTCGCTCGTCGAGTTCGCCGATGGCTCCTACAAGGCCCAGCTTGGCCTCCCCGACATGCGCCTCCCGATCCAGTACGCCCTCACCTACCCGGAGCGGCTGCCGTCGCCGGCCGGCCACCTGCCGCCGGAGGCATGGGGGCCCATCGAATTCAGTCCCCTCGATCCCGGACGCTATCCCGCCTACGCCACCGTGCGCGCCGCGGCCGACGCCGGCGGCAATCGGGGAGCCATCCTGAACGCCGCTGACGAGGTGGCGGTGGCAGCCTTTCTGGCCGGCCGGCTGCCGTTCAACGGGATTGCCGGCGTTATCGGCTCGGCAGTCGAGCGATGGGAGAGCGACGATGAGCCGTCGCTGCCGGAGATCGTCGCCCTGGACGCGGAGGTCCGCGCAGCGCTGCAGACCCAGCTGGGCGCGGCGGTGGACGGCTGATGGAGGTGCTCGGCACCATCGCCGCCTTTCTCGCCGTGCTGGTCGTGCTGGTGGTCGTCCACGAGCTGGGCCACTTCCTGGCGGCCAAGGCGGCGGGCATCACCGTCCAGGAATTCGCCGTCGGCTTTCCGCCGCGCATCGCGTCGCGCATCTGGCGCGGCACGCGCTACTCCGTGAACTGGATCCCCCTCGGCGGCTTTGTGAAGATGCTCGGCGAGGACGGCGACATCGAGGCCCAGAAGCTGCGGCAGCGAGGCCTGTCGGAGGCGGCCGTGGAGGAGGCGATGGCGGGTGCCTTCAACCGCAAGCCGATCTACGTGCGGGTGGGCGTGCTGCTGGCCGGCGTCGTGATGAACTTCCTGCTGGCCGGCGTCCTGTTCTCGATCGCGAGTGGCATGCCGCAGTACCAGGCCCAGGGCGGTCTTGTCGTCAGCAGCATCAATCCCGGCAGCCCGGCGGAGGACGCAGGGCTCCAGCCCAACGACGTCATCCTGGCCGCGAACGGCCGGACGTTCGTGGCGTCGGTGGACCTGACCACCTACCTGCGCGGGCAGGCGGGAACGCCGGTGCGGCTGACCGTGCGGCGGGACGGGGCCGAGCGGACGCTCACCGTCATCCCGAACAGCGTGACCGACGAGGACCTGCGCAAGGGCAAGGGCGCGGTGGGCTTCACGTGGCACGGCGAACGGATCGCAGAGGTGCCCGCGCCGGCAGGCAACCCGATCGAAGCGGTGCAGCTCGGCTTCGGCGGCGCAGCGGAGCTCGCCATCCAGCTGCCCGGGGCGCTCGTCGACGCCATCGGCGGCATCCTGGGCCTGAACCCGAATGCCGGCCAGGCCGCCGGTCCCATCGGCATCGCGGAGCAGACCGGCGAGGTGCTCAGCGGCCCGTTCGTGTACTTCCTGAGCTTCGTCGGGCTGCTGTCGCTGAATCTGGCCGTCCTCAACGTGCTGCCCTTTCCACCGCTCGACGGCGGCCGGATCGCGGTGGTACTGATCGAGGCCGTCCGTCGCCGTCGCCTGCCGGCCGAGCGCGAGGCGCTCATCTACCTCACCGGCTTCATGGTGCTCATCGTCCTGGTGATCCTCATCTCCATCCAGGACGTTCAGCGCCTCGTCGAATAGGCGCTTACCAAAGCAAAGCGCGCCGCCTTCCACGTCGGCAACTCACCCGACCGGTGCGTGCAGGCAACACTGCAAGGTCCGTGGCAAGGAGGATGGGGCAACCTTGGTCCGTGGCCCTTTCGAACGCGACACAATTCATCTCCCGCGGACCGCAGCCGCCCCTCACCATCCCGCCCCGCTGGCTCGAGGACGACTTCGCTGCCTGGCTCCAGGAGCGGATGGGGGAGCGAGGCATCAGCCAGCGCATGCTGGCGCTGCGCGCCGGCGTCTCCCACTCGAGCGTCTCGCGACTGCTGAGCGGCGACCGCTCTCCGTCGCTGCCGACGGCAATCGCCCTGCTGCGGGTGCTGGCCGTCGAACCGCTGGGCGCCATCAACGCGACGGTCGGTGACGCCAGCTGAGCCGATCTCGGCCGGTTGGCGGTTGACATCCGCGGTAGCCTTTCCCGCGGCCGGCATGCCCTCCGGCGCTGGAATGCGCTGCGCAGGAGCAGGATGGATCGGACCCGAACCTGGCATGGCCGTCTCTATTGCCAGTACTTCTTCATCGAAACCCATCTCACCGCCGAGGATGGTTCGTGGTCGGCCTGGGTGGCGACGCCCGAGCAGCCAACCCGCGCAACCGGCCGAACGGCGCTCTCCGCGCTCGTGGGAGCGCTCGAACCGTTCGAAGGCATGACCCTGGAGCTGCTGCGCAGCGCGCCGCCCACCCTGATCCGCCTGCTGGAACGCTCCTAGGCGACTCCCCGGCGACCGTGATCGCGATAGGGGCGCCGGTGGCGTGGAGAGGGGCGGACTGATATACTCCGCATCGGTTTCGCGCCAGGTTTGCGAGCCGAATCGATACTGACTAAGGGAAACGTGGGTCGGTTCGCCATCCCACGTTTTTGTTTCTGCCCGCGAGGGCGCGAGGTGCGGACGTGAATCGTGACTTCATCGGAGCACTGCTCCAGTTGAACGCCGAGAAGGGCGTGCCGCAGGAGATCCTCATCCACACGCTCGAACAGGCCATCGAGTCTGCCTATCGGCGCAATGCGGACGCCCCGGAGAACGTGGTGGTCCACGTCGATCCGGAGAGCGGCCAGATCAGCGTCTTCCGGGAGTACGAGGTCGTGGCGGGGGACTCCGAGATCGAGGATCCGGAGCTGCAGATGGTCGTGGCCGAGGCCCAGAAGATCGACCCGGCCAGCGGCGTGGGCGGCAAGGTCCGGGTGCCCGAGAACGTGACCCAGGCCCAGCTTGGCCGGATCGCCGCCCAGACCGCCGGCCAGGTGTACCGCCAGCGGCTGCGGGAGGCGGAGCGCGACGTGGTCTACGGCCAGTACGCCAGCCGCGAGGGCGAGATCATGACCGGGGTGGTGCATCGCACCACCGATCAGGCCGTGGTGCTCGACATGGGCAAGGGCGTGGAGGCCGTCCTGGCCGTGACCGAGCAGCTGCCCGGCGAGCACTACCGCATCGGGCAGCACCTGAAGGTGTACGTCCTCGAGGTGCGCCGCACGACGCGCGGCCCGGTGCTGGTCGTCAGCCGCACGCATCGCGGCTTCCTGCGGCGCCTGATGGAGATGGAGATCCCCGAGATCTACAACGGGACGGTCGTGATCCGAGGCATCGCGCGCGAGGCCGGCAGCCGCTCCAAGGTCTCCGTGGAGAGCCGGCAGCCCGGCGTCGACGCCAAGGGCTCGGCGGTGGGCCAGCGCGGCGCGCGGATCCAGGCCATCGTGGCCGAGCTGAACGGCGAGAAGGTCGACATCGTGCTCTGGCACGAGGACGCCGGCCAGTACGTCGCCGAGGCGCTGTCGCCGGCCGAGGTGCTGAGCGTGCGGATCGACGAGGAGCACAAGATCGCCAACGTCATCGTGCCGGAGCGGCAGCTGAGCCTGGCGATCGGCAAGGAGGGGCAGAACGCGCGCCTGGCCGCCAAGCTGACCGGCTGGCGGATCGACATCCGCTCGGACGCCGGGGTGGCCACCGCTGCGGCGGCGCACGACCCGGCTGATGAGCATGAAGGCGATCTGCGGGCAGCGCCCGAGGAGGCGACGGTCGATGCCGAAGCGACGTCCTGACCATGTCCCGATGCGCACCTGTGCCTCGTGCCGGCAGGTGCGACCCAAGCGCGAGATGACGCGGGTGGTCCGCGCCGCCGATGGATCGGTCGCCCCCGATCCGACCGGCAGGGCCGCGGGCCGCGGCACCTACATCTGCGCCGATCCCGCCTGCCGCGAGCCAACGCGCCTGGCGGCCGCGATCCAGCATGCTTTGGGTGCGCCGGTCGATGCCGACGCACTCACGCTCGAGGTGACGAATGCCGCCACGTAGATACCAGCCACGTCGCGGACCGCGTCCGCAGCGCCGCCGACAGGCAGGCGCCGCGGTCGCCGATGCGCCGCAGGCTCCCGTTCGGCCCAGCGGACCGGTGGAGCTCCCGTCGTCGGTCGCGGTCAAGGACCTGGCCGATGCGCTGGGCGTGAGCACCGCGGACGTCATCAAGGAGCTCATTCGCAACGGCATCTTCGCGACCATCAACCAGTCGATCGACTTCGACACCGCGTCGCTGGTCGCCGGCGAGCTCGGCATCGAGACCGTCGAGCGCGGCGCCGCCGAGCGGGCGGCCGCCGAGGCAGCCGGGCCGGCCGAGATCGTGGCCCCCGGCAGCGAGGAAGAGGGCGCCGGCAAGCCGGTGCTGTTCAGCGAGGACAGCCCTGCCGACCTCGTCACCCGCGCGCCGATCGTCACGATCATGGGCCACGTCGACCACGGCAAGACCAGCCTGCTCGACGCCATTCGCAGCACGAGCGTGGCGGAGGGGGAGCGCGGCGGCATCACGCAGCACATCGGCGCCAGCGAGATCGAGCACAACGGCAAGCGGATCGTCTTCCTGGACACGCCGGGTCACGAGGCCTTCACCGCCATGCGGGCCCGGGGCGCGCAGGTCACCGACATCGCGATCATCGTGGTCGCCGCCGACGACGGCGTCATGCCGCAGACCAAGGAGGCCATCGACCACGTGCGCGCGGCGCGGGTGCCGATGATCGTGGCCATCAACAAGATCGACAAGCCGGACGCCAATCCGGACCGGGTGAAGCAGGAGCTGGCCGACAACAACGTCCTGATCGAGGAGTACGGCGGCGACGTCATCTCGGTCGCGGTCTCCGCCAAGCAGAAGCTGGGCCTGGACGACCTGATGGAGATGATCCTGCTGGTTGCCGACCTCCAGGACCTCAAGGCCAATCCGCAGCGCCCGGCGGTCGGGACCATCATCGAGTCCAAGGTCGAGAAGGGCCGCGGCAACGTGGCCACCGTCCTGGTCCAGACCGGCACTCTGCGCGTCGGCGACATCGTGGCCGTGGGCCGGACGCACGGCCGGGTGCGCGCCCTGCAGAACGCGGCCGGCAAGCGCGTCAAGCTGGCC
This sequence comes from Candidatus Limnocylindria bacterium, assembly GCA_036556325.1. Taxonomy (GTDB): domain Bacteria; phylum Chloroflexota; class Limnocylindria; order QHBO01; family QHBO01; genus DASSCW01. Next base: position 7,124 of record DATBJR010000084.1, read on the forward strand.
GAGCCGGCGACGGCGGTCGAGATCATCGGCCTGGCCGACCTGCCCGAGGCAGGTGACATCCTGCGCGTCGTGGCCGACGAGAAGGCGGCGCGCGACATGGCCGAGGCCAATGCCCGGGCGGCCGGCGGGGCCGACGGCAAGGCCGCCTTCAGCCTGGAGGACATCTCCGCCCAGATCCAGGCTTCCGAGGTCAAGGAGCTGCGGGTCGTGCTGAAGACGGACGTCCAGGGCTCCCTGGGCGCCATCCGGCACGCGCTGGAGGGCCTGAACATGTCGGAGGCGCGGATCAACATCCTGCGCGAGGGTGCTGGCGACATCAACGAGTCCGACGTGCTGCTGGCATCGGCGTCGGATGCGGTCGTCATCGGCTTCAACACCCGGCCCGATGCGGGCGCCCAGCGGGCCATCGACGCTTCCGGCGTCGACGTGCGCCTCTACGACGTCATCTACAAGCTCACCGACGACGTCGGTGCGGCGCTGCAGGGCATGCTGGCCCCCAAGCTGGTCGAGCAGGTCGAGGGCCATGCCGAGGTCCGGATGGTCATCAAGGCGGGCCGCGCCGGCAACGTCGCCGGCTCGTACGTGACCGACGGCCGCATCGTGCGCGGCGGCGACGTCCGACTCTTCCGGGGCGGCAGCCAGGTGGCCGAGGGACGCATCACCTCGCTGAAGCGCTTCAAGGACGACGTGCGCGAGGTGGCCACCGGCTTCGAATGTGGCATCGGCCTCTCGATCGACGACATCGCCGAGGGCGACGTCATCGAGTGCTTCCAGATGGTGTCCGAGCCCGCCTGACGTGAGCCAGCGCCGCATCGGCCGATGAGCCAGCGCACCAACCGCCTGGACAGCCAGATCCAGCAGGAGCTGATGGGACTGCTCCAGCGCGAGATGAAGGATCCGCGGATCGGCTTTGCCACCATCACCCAGGTGGAGACCGCCGCCGACCTTGGCCACGCTCGGGTGTGGGTCAGCGTCTACGGCAGCGAGGAGGAGAAGGAGAGCTCGATGGCCGCACTGCGCGCCGCCACGCCCTGGCTGCGCCGCGAGCTCGGTCAGCGGCTCCGGCTCCGCAAGGTGCCGCAGCTGAGCCTGCGCCGGGACGACTCCATCGAATCCGGTGACCGGGTGCTGCGCATCCTCCACGACCTGGAGCGCGAGAACAACGGCTCGCCGGAGGGCTCGTGAGCGACGTCGTCGCGCTGCTGCGCGGCGCGGAACGGATCACCACCATCTGCCACGAGAACCCGGACGCCGACACGCTGGGCGCCGCGATCGCACTGGCGATTGCCGCGGAGCGGATGGGAAAGCGCTCCGAGGTCGTCAGCGGGGATCCGCCCCCGCCGTTCCTGGCCTTCCTGCCGCGGGTGGCCGACGTTCGCCGCGCGCCGCAGCTCGAGCCGGACGTGGCGGTGGTGCTCGATGCGGGTGACCTGGCGCGGACCGGCAGCGTCGCGGTGGAGCAGAGCGAGTGGCTCGCACGGGCGCGGATCGCGAACGTCGACCACCACGTCTCCAACACCGGGTTCGGCGAAGCCGTCCTCATCGACCCGACCGCCGCGGCGACCTGCGAGATGGTCGCGCTGCTGCTGCCCGAGCTCGGCGTGCCGCTGGACCGCGAGATCGCGACCGCGCTGCTCGCCGGGATCGTGCAGGACACCCATACCTTCGCGCACCCGAACGCCACACCGCGCACGCTCCGCGTTGCCGCCGAGCTGGTTGAAGCCGGCGCCGACCTGTCACGCCTCAACCGAGCTGTCTACGCGGATAAGCCATTCAGCACGCTCGCGCTCTGGGGCCTGATCCTGGCGGGCATCGGACAGCGCTGTGACGGCCGGATCGTGCACGCCTCGATGACCGCACTGATGCTGCAGCAGACCGGCGAGAGCGCGACGGCCAGCGAGGGCTTCGTGGACCTGCTGGCCTCCACCAAGGCGGCCGATGTCACCGTCCTGTTCAAGGAGGTGGACGCCACGGCGACGCGCGTCAGCGTGCGAACCACCGAGCGGGCCGATGCCGTGGCCATCACCTCTGCCTTCGGGGGCGGCGGGCATGCCCGGGCCGCCGGCTGCACGGTGGCCGCTCCGCTGGCCGACGCCCGCGAGCAGCTGCTGGCTGAATGCGAGCGCGAGCTCGCCAGGGCCGATGCTGGGAGTCGTTAACCTCGACAAGCCGGTCGGGCCGACCTCCCACGACATGGTGGCGCTCATGCGGCGCCTGACCGGCGATCGGCGCATTGGCCACGCTGGAACGCTCGATCCGCTGGCGTCGGGAGTCCTGCCGATCCTCGTCGGCGCGGCAACGCGATTCAGCCAGGAGCTGACCGGTGGCCGGAAGCGCTACCGCGCCACGATCCGGCTGGGCGCCACCTCCGCCACCGATGACGGCGAGGGACCGATCACGCCGGGAGCACTCGACGTCCCGGACGATTCCGCAATCGACGCCGCGCTGCATGGGTTCGTGGGCACCTTCGACCAGCTGCCCCCGACCTTCTCGGCGCGCAAGCTCGGCGGCCGCACCGCGCATCGCGCGGCCCGCGGTGGCGAAGGCCTGCCGCTCCAGCCGCGACGCGTGACCGTGGACGCCATCGACCTGGAGCGCATCTCCCGCTCGGGCGACGGGGTCGACGTGACGATTGACCTGCGGTGTGGCCCCGGGACGTACGTGCGGTCGATCGCCCGCGACCTTGGCGCGCGGCTGGGCTGTGGCGGTTACCTCGCCGCGCTGCGGCGGACGGAGGCCGCCGGCCTGCGGGTCGAGGATGCGATCCGGCCGGATGAGCTCGAGGCGCTCCGCGAGCGCGGCCGCCTGGCCGATGCGCTGCTGCCCGTGGCCGACCTGTTGCCGCTGCCGCGCCTGCGCCTGTCGGACCAGGATGCCGACCGGTTCCGCCACGGTTCGCGCATCGCGGTCAGCGACGGTTCCCACAGTGGGCGGCTCGCCGTCTTCGACCCGCGCGACGAGCTGCTCGGGATCGGCACCGTTGCCAGCGGAGAGCTGCAACCCGACAAGGTCATCGGCGTCGGGGGATCGACGTGATCGGCCAGCTGCCGTCCATCGGCCCGGCGGCGGTCGTCATGGGCGTCTTCGACGGCGTTCATCGTGGCCACCGGGCGATGCTGCAGGCGACGCGGCAGGCGGCCCGCGAAAGCGGCGCAGCGTCGGTGGCGCTGGTCTTCGACCCACACCCCGACGAGGTGATCCACGCGGGTCGGCGCGTGCCGCGCCTGATGCCGCCGGCCGTCGTCGAGCGACGCCTGAGCGGCCAGGGCATCGAGGTCGTCCATCTCGTCCACTTCGACCGGCAGCTGCAGGGCGTTGCCGCGGAGGAATTCCTGGCGATGCTCGACCCCGCCATCGAGCTACGGCGACTGGTTATGACGCCGCAGAGCGCGTTCGGCCGCGGCCGGGGCGGGACCGTCGCACGCATGCGCGAGCATGGCCGCGAGGTCGGCTTCGAGGTGGTGACCGTGGACCCGGTGATCGACGACGGCGAGCCCGTCTCCTCGAGCCGCATCCGGGAGGCCGTGGCGGCCGGCGACCTGTCGACGGTTCGCCGGCTGGGCTCGCCAGCCTACCTCGAGGGCACGGTGGTGGAGGGCGACCATCGGGGGCGGGAGCTCGGCTATCCGACGGCCAACCTGCGGATCGACTATGTGCCGGCCATGCCACCGAACGGCATCTATACCGGCCGCGCGGCGGTCCCGGCGCGCGGGGTCGGCCCGGGGCACCGGGCGCTGGTGAGCATTGGGGTGCGTCCAACGTTCCACCCGCACGGCGCGCGGCTGGTCGAGGTCCACCTGCTCGACTTCGACGGGGACCTGTACGGCGCAAGCCTGGAACTGGAGCTGCACGACCGTCTCCGCGACGAGCAGCGCTTCGGCGATGCGGCCGCGCTCGTGGCGCAGATGCATCGTGACGAGGCCGATGCGCGTCGGCTGCTCGGCCCCGGCTGAGCGTGGGAGGGGCGATTCTGGTAGGATTCGAGCGTTACGGAAAAGAACGTGGAGGAATCTGTGCCGCTCGCCAAGGAAGCGAAGAGCGCGATCGTCGAGGACTACGCAACCCACGAGGGTGATTCAGGATCACCCGAGGTGCAGATCGCGTTGCTCACCGAGCGGATCAAGTCCCTGACCGAGCACCTGCGCACCTACCAGAACGACAACCACTCCCGCCGCGGCCTGCTCAAGCTGGTCGGCCAGCGGCGCCGGTTGCTCGCCTACCTCGTGCGCAACGACGTGGACCGCTACCGCGCCGTCATCACCCGGCTGGGACTTCGCCGCTAGCGGATCCACTCCCACGGCCCAGGCGCCAGGAATGGCCCTGGGCTTCGTATATGCGGAGTGGCCGGCGGCCTCGGTCCAATCAACAACCATCCAACCTCAACCCGCCCCGTGAGCTCGCGCCGAGGATCGCGCCTGAGCGCGACAGGCCAGACGAGCACCGGGCCCAACATCATGTGGAGGCATCAGTGTCAATCAAGGTAGAGGCCGAAATCGGCGGCCAGACCTTCTCCCTGGAGGCTGGCAAGCTCGCCGAGCAGGCCGACGGAGCCGTCCTGGTTCGCTATGGCGACAGCGTGCTCCTGGCGACCGCCGTCTCGGCGGAGCCGCGCGAGGGAATCGATTTCTTCCCGATGACCGTCGATTACGAGGAGCGGATGTATGCCGCGGGCAAGATCCCCGGCGGCTTCATCAAGCGCGAGTCGCGTCCGTCGGAGGCGGCCATCCTGGCCATGCGCCTCACGGATCGCCCCATCCGGCCGCTGTTCCCCAAGGGCTACAAGCAGGAGGTCCAGATCGTCCTGACCGTGCTCAGCGCGGACCAGGAGAACGACCCGGACATCCTGGCCGTCAACGGCGCCTCGGCGGCGCTGGCCGTGTCCAGCATCCCGTTCCTCGGTCCGGTCGGCGCCGTGCGCGTCGGGCGCATCAACGGCGAGTTCGTGACCAATCCGACCATCAGCCAGCTCGATGAGAGTGACCTGGACCTGGTGGTCGCCGGCACCCGGGACGCGATCATGATGGTGGAGGCGGGCGCCAAGATCCTGCCCGAGGCGGTCATGGCCGACGCCATTGCCCACGGGCAGGCCGAGCTGCAGAAGAGCATCGATCTGCAGGAGAAGCTGGTCGCCACCGCCGGCAAGCCCAAGAAGCTGCCGTTCCTCGGACCCAAGGCCGACTCGGTGGTGAAGCTGGGCAAGGCGCTGGCCGACGGGACGCCCGAGTTCGTGGTGTTCGACCTCGAGACGACGGCCATGAAGCCGGAGAACGGCTACATCGTCGACCTGGCCGCGCTCAAGGTGCGCGGTGGCGAGGTGATCGACCGCTTCGAATCGCTGGTGAACCCGGGACGCTCGATCGTCGGCCACCAGATCCACGGCCTGTCGGACCAAGACGTCGAGCAGGCGCCGACGGCCGCCGAGGTGCTCACCAACTTCGCGCAGTGGGTCGGCGAGGCGCCGCTGGTGGCGCACAACGTCGCCTTCGACGTGCCGTTCGTGCTGCGCCACCTGCCGAACGACGTGGCCTGGAAGCCGAGCGCGGTGTACGACACGCTGGAGCTGGCCTACCAGCTCTATCCCGATGCCGGCGCCTACAAGCTCGCCGACCTGGTGCGCTTCGTGTTCGGCCGCGATCATGCCGCCGCCCACCGCGCCATGCCCGACGCCCAGGCCACGGCCGACCTGTTCATCAACCTGGCCGAGGGGCTGCCCGAGCGCCTCGACCGCGTGCGGGCCGACATCGCCGACGAGATCAGGGGCGCGCGCGACAACTACAATCGCTCCGAGCAGGGCGACCGGCTGGAGGACATCCGCCGCCGCCATGGCATCGGCTCCGCGCTGATGGACGTCCTGACCAAGGCCACCGTGCGCGAGCTGGTGCTGAGCGAGAACGTCCGGATCGACGGGCGCGACACGACCACCATCCGGCCGATCAGCGTCGAGGTGGGCGTCCTGCCGCGCACCCACGGCTCGGGCATCTTCACCCGTGGCCAGACCCAGGCGCTGTCGATCGCCACGCTCGGCCCGGCAAGTGACGTCCAGCGGCTGGACACGATCTCGCCCGAGACCGAGAAGCGCTACCTGCACCACTACAACTTCCCGCCCTACTCGGTCGGCGAGGCGCGCCCGATGCGCGGCCCCGGTCGCCGGGAGATCGGCCACGGGGCGCTCGCGGAGCGGGCGCTGGTGCCGGTCCTGCCGAGCGTCGAGGAATTCCCGTACACGATCCGCGTCGTCTCGGAGGTGGTGAGCTCCAACGGCTCGACCTCCATGGCCAGCACCTGTGGCAGCACGCTGTCGCTGATGGATGCCGGCGTGCCGATCAAGGCGCCGGTGGCCGGCGCGGCCATGGGCCTGATCACGGACGCGGCGACTGGCCGTTACGCGGTGCTGACCGACATCAACGGCAAGGAAGACGCGTACGGCGACATGGACTTCAAGGTGACCGGCACCGCCGATGGCGTGACGGCACTGCAGATGGACATCAAGGTCGCGGGCATCACCAAGGAGATCCTGCGCGATGCGCTGGAGCAGGCCCGGGTGGCGCGGCTCTTCATCCTGGACAAGATGACCGAGGTCATCAGCGCCAGCCGCAGCGAGCTGAGCCCGTATGCGCCGCGAATCACGACCATGAAGATTCCGGTCGACAAGATCCGCGACGTCATCGGTGCTGGCGGCAAGGTGATCCGCCAGATCACGGCCGAGACCGGCACGCAGATCAACGTCGAGGATGACGGGACGATCCAGATCGCCGCGACCGATGGCGAGGCCGCGCAGAAGGCGATCCGCTGGATCGAGGGCCTCACCAAGGACGTCGAAGTCGGGAAGGAGTACCTGGGCAAGGTCACCCGGATCATGAACTTCGGCGCCTTCGTCGAGATCCTGCCCGGCAAGGAGGGGCTGGTCCACATCAGCCAGTTGGCTGACTACCGCGTGCCACGCGTCGAGGACGTGGTCAGCATCGGCGACGAGCTGATGGTGGTGGTCACCGAGATCGACCGCATGGGACGCGTCAACCTGAGCCGTCGGGCGGCGATGGAGCGTCACATGGCCAAGGCCGGTGCCGCGTCCGGGAACGGCGACAACTCGTAATCCGCGTCGCGGCGACAAACGAGGAGCCGGCCGCCAGGGCCGGCTCCTTCGCCGTCCGGCCCGCGGCTGCCGTCCCGGGCTCTGTACGATGCTCACCGTCCGATGAGCACGAGTCCGACGGGGGCGGCACTGGCCGAGATCGCAGCCGAGGTCCGGGGCTGCACCCGCTGTCCGCTGCATCAGGGCCGAACCCAGGCAGTCCCCGGCGAGGGCAATCCGCTGTCCGACGTGCTCCTGGTCGGTGAGGGACCAGGGGCGCGGGAGGACGCCACCGGCCGGCCGTTCGTGGGTCCTGCCGGGCAGCTGCTCAACGAGCTGCTGCGGGCCATCGGCTGGGCACGCGAGGACGTCTTCATCACGAACGTGGTCAAGTGCCGTCCACCTGGCAACCGGGACCCGGAGCCCGAGGAGATCACGGCCTGCGGTGGCTTCCTTGACCGGCAGGAACGCGTGCTCGATCCTGCGGTGATCGTGACCCTGGGGCGCCACTCGCTGCGCCGCTACCTGCCCGACGCACGAATCTCCGCGGTCCACGGCTCGCTGCGGCGAGCGGGGGGTCGGTTCGTCTTCCCGATGTACCATCCTGCAGCGGCGCTGCACCAGGCATCGCTGCGCGAGACGCTGTTCGCGGACATGCGAGGCCTGCCGGCGGCGCTATTGGCCGCGCGAGAAGCCATGGAAGCGGAGCGTGTGGCGGCGGTGGACGTCGCCGCCACACAGGTCGAGCCGGCGCTCACCGCGGCCGGCCACGACACCGAGCAGCTCACACTCTTCTAGGAGCGCTGATGACCGAGACCCTGCGCATCATCCCGCTCGGCGGGGTGGGCGAGGTTGGCAAGAACATCACCGTCATCGAGGTTTCGGGGCGGATCCTGGTCGTCGACTGCGGCCTGGCCTTCCCCGAGCCCGAGATGCTCGGCATTGACTTCGTCATCCCGGACGTCACGTTTTTGGAGGAGAACCGCGATCGGGTGGAGGCGATCGTGCTCACCCATGGGCACGAGGACCACACCGGCGGGCTGCCGTACGTGCTCCCGAAGCTGCCCGGCGTGCCGGTGTACGCCGGCCGCCTGACGAGCGGCCTGGTGCGCGGCAAGCTCAAGGAGCATCGGCTGCTGGACACCACGCGGCTGGAGCCGATGGAGGCCGGGGTGGAGACCCGCATCGGCCCATTCAGCATCCTGCCGTTCGCGGTGAACCATTCAATCCCGGAGGGGATGGGCCTGGCCATCGGCACGCCGCTGGGCACCATCGTCCATACCGGCGACTTCAAGTTCGACCACACGCCGCCGGATGGCCGGCGCGCCGACCTGGGGCTGATCGCGGAAATCGGCAACCGCGGCGTGGAGTTCCTGCTCTCGGATTCGACCCGGGCCGAGAAGGACGGCTACACGCAGTCGGAGGCCACGGTGGGGGAGTCCCTGCACCAGCTGGTCGGCGAGGCGCCGGGTCGCGTCATCGTGGCGACCTTCGCGAGCAACATCGGCCGGGTCCAGCAGGTCCTGGACGCCGCGTTCGCCCACGGCCGCAAGATGGTCGCGCTGGGACGCAGCATGGAGCAAAACATCGGCATCGCGGTCGAGCTGGGCTACCTGGACCCGCGCGACGGCACCCTGGCTCGCAAGGACCAGCTGCAGCGCATCCCGAATCACGAGCTCGTGATCATGACCACCGGCTCGCAGGGTGAGCCGATGTCCGGCCTGACCCGGATGAGCAACCGCGACCACCGCAACGTGACCATCGAGCCCGGCGATACCGTCATCGTCTCCGCCTCTCCGATCCCCGGCAACGAGGAGGCGGTCGCCCGGACCATCGACAACCTCTTCAAGGAGGGCGCCATGGTCCACTATGAGCCGCTCAAGCACTGCCACGTCTCCGGCCATGGCTCACGCGAGGAGCTGAAGCTGATGCTGGGCCTGGTGAAGCCGCGGCACTTCATCCCGGTCCACGGCGAGTACCGCATGCTCGTCCAGCACGGGCTGCTGGCCGAAGGGGCGGGCGTGCCCATCGACAGTATCTTCGTCCTCGAAAATGGCCAGGTGGTGGAGTTCGACGGCTCGCGGGCGCGACTGGCGGGCAGCGTGCCCGCCGGCGATGTGCTGGTGGACGGGATCGTGAACGTGGACGGCATCGACGGCGTGGTGCTGCGCGATCGGCGCATGCTCGCTTCGGACGGCGTCGTGCTGGTCGCCCTCACGGTGGAGGCCGCCAGCGGCCGTGCGATCTCCGGGCCGGACCTCATCGGCCGCGGCTTCCTGCCCGATCCCGGCGACACGATCATGGCCGAGGCCCGCGAGCACCTGGCCCGGGCGCTCAGCCAGCCGGCCGGCGACGATGACCACGTGGCCGAGTCGGGCTACCTGAAGGCCAAGATCCGCGACACGCTGGCGCCGTTCTTCTTCGACCGGACCAAGCGACGGCCGATGATCCTGCCGATCGTGATGGAGGTCTGAGAAAGGTGGCCACGCGACGCTCGACCACCACCCGGCGACGGACCGGCAGCCGCCGGCGGCGCCGGACGAACCAGCTGAACGTCAGCGGGCGCTTCGTCCGGGAGCTGCTGGCCCTGGTGCTGGTGCTGCTGGCGGTGGTCAGCGTCATCGCCCTGTTTGCGCCGGATGCC